>NZ_CP062229.1:1282000-1602500 GCF_024707545.1 Mesorhizobium onobrychidis | reverse complement strand
CGGCATCTACCGCGCCGCCTACTCCTACGGCATGTCCAAGGCGATGACCAAGCGGCTGATCAAGCTCCTGGCGTCCGGTGTCGATTTCCAGTCGCGGCTCAATCCGTCGGACCGCATCGAGGTCCTGTTCTCGCAGCCGGACGGCGACGACCGGGCATCCGACGAATCCGAGTTGCTCTATGTCTCGGCGAGCTTCGGCGGTACGACGCGCAATTTCTACCGGTTCCAGATGCAGGACGGCAGCACCGACTATTTCGACGAGGACGGCCGCAGCGCCCAGCAGTTCCTGCTGCGCAATCCCCTGCCCGCGGGAAAATTTCGCTCCGGCTTCGGCGCCCGCAGGCATCCGATCCTCGGCTATGTGCGCATGCACACCGGCGTCGATTGGTCAGCCTCCATCGGCACGCCGATCATCGCCTCCGGCAACGGTGTCGTCGAGAAGGCCGGCTGGGCCGGTGGCTATGGCAAGCAGATCATCATCCGCCACGCCAATGGCTACGAGACCTCCTACAATCACCAGAGCGCTTTTGCCAAAGGCGTCGCGCCGGGCGTGCGCGTCCGCCAAGGCCAGACCATCGGCTTTCTCGGCCAGACCGGTCTCGCCACCGGTCCGCATCTCCACTACGAGTTGATCGTCAACGGCACCAAGGTCGACCCGATGCGCGTTCGCCTGCCGGTCGGCAAGGTGCTGAAGGGCGACGACCTCGTCGCCTTCAAGCGCGAGCGCGGGCGCATCGATGATCTGCTCAAGCAGGAAGACAGCGATTCGCTGAAGGTCGCGAGCGCCAAGATCGAAGGCTGAGCCGGAGCCTTTCCGGGCTCCTCAGCTCTGCGAAGTCTCAGATCCACGCGGCCATGGCAGTCGTTCGCCGGAAACAGTCGTCCACGCCACGATTGCCGAGAGCAGGCAAAGCAGCGCGGTCGCCAAGGCGACGGCTGCGAACGCTGCGTCGCTGGCGGCAAGCCTTGCTGCATCGAGATCCGGTGCCAGGCCCGCCGGCGCCGGTTCGCCGAAACCCGGAACGCCGGATGCGGCACCGCTATTCAGCGCTGCCGCATAGATCCAGGCCGCCAGTGACCCCATCGCCGCCACCGCGATCAGGCCGCCAATGCGCGAGACGGCATTGTTGATTCCCGAAGCAGCACCCGTATCCTTGTCCTCGACCGCCGTCATCACCGCCGTCGACAGCGGCGACACGACCAGCGCCATGCCGAGCCCCATCAGCGCCGTCAGCGGAAACACTCCCCACCAGAAACTGTGGATGCCGGCATAGGCCAGCAAGGCAAGCCCGGTAAAGGCGACAGCGACGACGAGACTGCCGCTGGCGATCGGAAAACGCGGACCGATCCGGTCGGACCACTGGCCGACGGGCCCCGACAACAGCGCGATCAAGACCGACAGCGGCAGGAAGATGAAGCCGACCTCGGCCGCGCTCAGCCCCCATCCGGCAATCAGCAGCATCGGCAGATAGAACAGGTTGGCCGACAGCGCGAAATAGAGGAAGAAGGTCGCCACATTGGCGCCGGCGAAGGCGCCGACCCGAAACAGCGAGATATCGATCATCGGTTCGCGCTGCCGGCGCTCGAAGACGATGAACACGATGAGCAGCACCGCGCCGGCGGCGATGCTCGGGCCGGACATTTGCCCCTCGCCTTCGCTGCTCATCGAAGTCAAGCCGTAGGCAAGCGCGCCGAACGCCAAGGTGGCGAGGGCAGCGCCACCGAGATCGAGGCTGCGCTTTTCCGTCGGTGCGTCGGCCGGGACCTTGGCGAGCAGAAGGTAGATCGAGACAAGACCAAGCGGCAGATTGATCGCGAAGATCGCCCGCCAGATGCCGTCGCCGAAGGCCGACAAGACAACGCCGCCCAGCACCGGGCCAAGCGCCGTCGTCAGCGCCGAGGCCGCCGCCCAGATGCCGATCGCCCTGCCGCGCTCCTTCTTCGGATAGGCCTTGGCGATAATGGCGAGGCTGCCCGGCACCATGATGGCGGCGCCGATGCCCTGAATGGCGCGAAACGCAATGAGCACCGGCGGGTTCGGCGCCACCGCGCAGGCAAGCGAGGCGGCAATGAACAGCGCGATGCCTGCCACGAAAGCGTGTCGCAGGCCAAAACGGTCGCCGGCGGCGCCGCCGACAAGGATGAGTGCCGAAAGCGTCAGCGCATAGGAGTTTGAAATCCACTGCGCCTCGGCGAAACTGGCGCCGAGGTCGACGCGGATCGCCGGCGTGGCGATGGCCAGGATCGAACCGTCGATGAAGCCGAGCGCGGAAGCCAGGATCGCCGCGATCAGCACGAACCTGCGCCGCGATTGCGGGCAAAACGTATCGGCCGGAAGCGGCCTGACCAGTGGGACGGCTTCGGCGCCGACTTCGCTTGGAGAACGCATGAAGCCTGCTTAGACCTCCTATGCGCCGGCAACAACCGGCCAGAGGGTTGCTGTCGTTGAAACCAGAACCGGATCACGTCGCCCTAAGAGCCTGCTCCCGGGTTGACCCAGGCTGCGCGATGATTTGGGATAGGGCGCTCAGTCGATGAATTCCACCGTGACGCCCGGCGACACGATTTTTGCCAGTTCGCGCGCGTCCCAATTGGTCAGCCGCACGCAGCCATGACTTTCGGTCTTGCCGATCTTGGAGGGGTCGGGTGTGCCGTGAATGCCGTAGGTCGGCTTGTCCAGCGCAATCCAGACCGAGCCGACGGGGCCGTTCGGGCCCGGCGGGATGGTCAGGATCTTGTTGTTTTCGCCCTGCTTGAAATTGAGGTTCGGATTGTAGGTGTAGTTCGGGTCGAGAGCGACCCGCGACACCGCATGCGTGCCGGTGGGTGAAGGCGTGTCCGCCGAGCCGATGGTGGCTGGATAGACCGCGATTAGCTTGCCCGACGCGTCATAGGCGCGGACCTGCTTCTTGCCCTTGTCGGCGATGATGCTTGCCACCGGCTTCGCCACAAGCCTGCCGAAGTTGGCTACCTTGATGATCGTGCCGGGACGGTTGAAGTTCGCTTCCGGATTGAGCGCCTTCAGATAGTTCTCGTCCATATGGAACCGCTCGGCCAGCGCTTCGGTGACGGAGGTGTAGCTCAGCCGATCGAGCTGCGCCTTCTGGCCGTAGTCTTCAGGCACCGAGGCGACATAGGGGCCGGCCGCATCCTCGGACGTGATGTTGTAGGAGGCGAAGGCATCGCCGCCGGACTGCTCAAGGGCTGCCTGGATGCCGACCACATCGGTCGACCGCAGATTGCCGCCGGTGATCTCGTTGTAGGCGGCGAGCGCCTTGTCGACATTCGAGCCGAAGCGCCCGTCGACGACGCCGGGCGAAGCGCCGGCGCGGTCGAGCAGCACTTGCAACGCAGCAACATCCTTGCGTGCACCGAGTGAAAGCGACGGATCAATAACGGTCTCGCCGCCGATCTTTGGCGGCAGTGCCGCCTGGTCGCCCGGCGCCGGCGGCTCGATCGAAGCCTCGTCGAGCGGCTGGCGCTTGACGGTGCGCGGCTCTATCGGCTGCGGCGCTTCCGGATAATCGTTGCCATAGCTGCCGTCATCGCGCGGTGCTTCGGGAAAAGCTTCCACCGAATTGTCGCTGTAGGGATCGTATTCGTCGACCGGCGGTACGACTTCGTCGACCGGCGGTACGACGATCAGGCCTTCCTCCTCCAATTGCCTGCGGCGCAAGCGCGCCGCGTCTTCCGGGTCGTCGAGATAATAGCGGTCGTCCTCGACCGGTCCGAGATTGCGCAAGCGCTCGCGGCGGAGCGCGCGGCGGTCGAACCTGGTCTGCGGCGGCTGGATAGCGAGGACCTTGCCGGTTTCCGCATCGACGATGACGCGGTTTCCCCTGGCGTCGTAATAGACGTCGAAATCGCCGTTCTGAGCGACCAGCACGCCACCGGCATCGGCCGCACGGGCAGATCGCGGCGCGATGTCTTCCGTCGGCGCGGCCATTGCGCTCGAAGAAAGCAGCCCGGCGGCAAGCGCCGAAAGGGTGAAGATCGTGCGGAACATGTTGGGCAAATTCTCCAGTCCATAATTGCCGCCCGCCCGGCGTTGTCACTTTGGAGCGCCGCGCGTCCCTTCGGACGCGCAAGGACGCTCTAACACTTAAAATCTCCGCATTCCGAAAATCGAATTCGATTTTAGGGCCTATACGGCAGCGAACCCCTTCGCCAGCAAATCAGTTGCCAACCATAAGGTTCCAACATGAACCGGGCATGAAGATGGCGGATTTCTGGCGATGAGAGCAACATAGCTAGCTGGTGGCGAGTCCCAATTCCTTGCGCGCCTGCTTCGTCAGCTTGAGCACGACAAGGCGATGGCTTTCGCGCAGATAGTCCTTCAGCGCGTCATCGTCCATGCTTTGGTTTGTCTGGCGCTGGATCCATTTCATGCCGCGTGAGGCAAGATAGGGCGCGGGCCGAAGGCCCGGCTGTTCCTTCAAGATGTCATAAGCGATGTCGGAGCATTTGAAGGTGACGAACGGCTCCTTGCCCTCGCTCCAACCGCCGATCGCAAAGACCTTGGCTCCGACCTTCCAGACATGGGCGCCGCCCCACTGGACGACGTGGCTCGCCGCAGGCAGCGAGGCGCAGAAGCTGTTGTAGTCATCCAGCGTCATCTGCGCCCCACCGTTTAGTGTTTAATCACGTGGCGGGCTCGAAATCAGGCCGCCGCCTCGGTCGCCACGACTGTCGGCTTCGAGCGGAAGTTCAACCGGTCGGAACCGGCGGTGACCTTGACGGTCGAACTGTCGAGGATGTCGCCGAGCAGGATCTTCTCCGCCAGCGGGTCCTGCAGGTCCTTCTGCATCACCCGCTTCAGCGGCCGCGCGCCATAGGCCGGATCGTAGCCCTTGGCCGCCAGCCAGTCGATCGCCTCCTGGTCCAGCGAAAGCGTGATCTTGCGATCGACGAGCAGGCTTTCCAGCCGCTTGAGCTGGATCTCGACGATGCGGCCCATATCCTGCCGGCGCAGCCGGTGGAACAGGATCACCTCGTCGACGCGGTTGAGGAACTCCGGCCGGAACGACGCCCTGACGACGCTCATCACCTCGTCGCGGACGACATCGACGTCCTGGTTCTCGCCGAGATTGACCAGATATTCGGCGCCGAGGTTCGACGTCATGATGATCAGCGTGTTGCGGAAATCGACCGTACGGCCCTGCCCGTCGGTCAGACGGCCGTCGTCGAGCACCTGCAGCAGCACGTTGAACACGTCCGGATGCGCCTTCTCGATCTCGTCGAACAGCACGACCTGATAGGGCCGGCGCCGCACCGCTTCGGTCAGCGCGCCGCCTTCCTCATAGCCGACATAGCCGGGAGGCGCGCCGATAAGCCGGGCGACCGAGTGCTTCTCCATGAATTCCGACATGTCGATGCGCACCATGGCGCTCTCGTCGTCGAACAGGAAGCTGGCGAGCGCCTTGGTCAGTTCGGTCTTGCCGACACCCGTCGGTCCGAGGAACATGAATGAGCCGATCGGCCGGTTCGGATCCTGCAGGCCGGCGCGGGCACGGCGAACGGCTTTCGACACGGCCTGCACCGCCTCGCCCTGGCCGACGACGCGCTTGCCGATCTCGTCTTCCATGCGCAGCAGCTTGTCACGCTCGCCTTGCAGCATCTTGTCGACCGGAATGCCGGTCCAGCGCGACACGATATGAGCGACGTGATCGGGGGTGACCACCTCTTCGACCATGCCGACCTTGCCGTCCTGGGCTTCGGCTGCCTTCAGCTTCTTTTCCAATTCCGGAATCTTGCCATAGGCAAGTTCGCCGGCGCGCTGGAATTCGCCCTTGCGCTGGGCAATGGCGAGCTCGTTGCGCGCCTCGTCGAGCTGTTTCTTCAGGTCGGCGGCGAGCCCGAGCTTCTGCTTCTCGGCCTGCCATTTCGAGGTCAGTTCGGTCGATTCTTCTTCCAGAGCGGAAAGATCCTTTTCGAGGCGGGCGAGCCGGTCCTTCGACGCGTCGTCCTTCTCGACCTTCAGCGCCTCACGCTCGATCTTGAGCTGCATGATGCGGCGGTCGATCTCGTCCAGCGCTTCGGGCTTCGAATCGACCTGCATCCGGAGCCGCGACGCGGCCTCGTCGACAAGGTCGATGGCCTTGTCCGGCAGGAAGCGGTCGGCGATATAGCGGTTGGACAGCGACGCTGCCGCGACCAGCGCCGAATCCGAGATGCGCACCTTGTGGTGCTGCTCGTATTTTTCCTTCAGGCCGCGCAGGATGGAGACGGTGTCTTCCACCGTCGGCTCATTGACGAAGACCGGCTGGAACCGGCGGGCAAGGGCGGCGTCCTTCTCGACATGCTTGCGGTATTCATCGAGCGTCGTTGCGCCGACGCAGTGGAGTTCGCCGCGAGCCAGCGCCGGCTTCAGCAGGTTCGACGCATCCATGGCGCCATCCGCCTTGCCGGCGCCGACCAGCGTGTGCATCTCATCAATGAACAGGATGATGCCGCCGGCGGCAGCGGTAACTTCCGAAAGGATCGCCTTCAGCCGCTCCTCGAATTCGCCGCGATATTTGGCACCGGCGATCAGCGACCCCATATCGAGCGCCATCAACTGCTTGTCTTTGAGCGATTCCGGCACATCGCCGTTGACGATGCGCAACGCCAGTCCTTCGGCGATCGCCGTCTTACCGACGCCGGGTTCACCGATCAGCACCGGATTGTTCTTGGTGCGGCGCGACAGCACCTGGATGGTGCGGCGGATCTCGTCGTCGCGGCCGATGACCGGGTCGAGCTTGCCGGCGCGGCCGTCGGAAGTCAGGTCGCGCGCGTACTTCTTCAGCGCATCATAGCCCTGCTCGGCGCTCGCCGAATCGGCGGTACGACCCTTGCGGACGTCGTTGATCACCTGGTTCAGCGCCTGTGGCGTCACCCCGGCCTTGGTCAGGATGTCAGCGGTCTTGGCGGATTTCTCGACCGCCAGCGCCGTCAGCAGCCGCTCGACCGTGACGAAGCTGTCGCCGGCCTTCTTGGCCAGTTCCTCGGCGGTCGAGAATACCTTGGCCAGCGGCTGCGCCAGATAGAGCTGGCCGTTGCCGCCTTCCACCTTGGGCATTGCCTCAAGTGCCGTCTCGACGCCAAGCTTGACGTCGCGGACGCTGCCGCCGGCGCGCTCGATCAACGACGCGGCCAAGCCCTCGTCGTCGTCGACGAGCACTTTCAATATATGTTCGGGGGTGAATTGCTGGTGGTTGCGCGAGAGCGCCAAGGTCTGCGCGGACTGGATGAAGCCGCGCACGCGCTCGGAATATTTTTCAAGGTTCATCTCTGTCTCCTTCCGTCACCGGCCCGCTTTGCGGCACCGGATCAGATTGCGGTGACGGACCCGCCCGTTCGAGCCGGATCCTGTTCACGCGAGATATGGGGCGCAAGCCACGGACCCTCAAGACGTCCCAATAATGGTGAATGCATAATATTGCCCGGGCGCGCAAAACAAAAACGGCGGAGATTTCTCTCCGCCGTCCAAGAATGTCTGAAGCCTTGCTCGATCAGTTGTTGACGTCGATGATGGCGGGCTCGCCACCGGCCTCTTCCGCCGGAGCTGCATTCACGTTATCAGCGCCAGCATTGTCGTTACCGCGATCCACCTGATCAGCATTGACGCGCGGGCGGCGCGGACGCCTGGGGCGGCGGGCAGCGCCGCTTTCGGCGGCTGCTTCGTTCATCTCGGCCTGGGCAGCGAGAGCCGCCGGCGAAAAGTTTTCGAACTGCGGCGCGGGTTCGGCCACAGAAACCGGCTCGACCGGAGACACAGCTTCCGCCTGTACCGGCGTCTCGTTCTGTACCGGTGTCTCGTTGCGCCGGCTCTGATCGCCGCGCCGGTTCTGATCGTCGCGCCGGCTCTGATCGTCGCGTTGTCCGCCCTGCTCGCCGCGCGCACCGTATTCGCCGCGCTGGCCGTTCTGGCCGAAGCCGCCATTGGGGCGACGGTCACGATGGCGGCCGCCATTGTTGTCGCGTCCATCGTTATCGCGCCCACGGTTATCGCGATTATCACGGCCGCTTTCCTGGTTGAACGCCAACTCGGCCGGCGTGCCGTCGATGACCGGCTGCGGGCCGCCACCGTGGTTGACCACCGGAGCCGCAGTCTCACCGACATTGCTGTTGCCGGCATTGTCGAACTCGTCGCGATCTTCGTCGCCGTCATCGTCGAAATCGTCGCGGTTCTGCTGAGCGCTCTGGATCGGTAGCTGCGCCTGCGCCGCAGCGATGATGCGATTGTAGTGCTCGGCGTGCTGGAGATAGTTTTCCGCCATCACCCGGTCGCCGGAGCTTTGCGCGTCACGGGCAAGGGTTGCGTATTTTTCGGCGATCTGCTGAGCCGATCCGCGGATCTTCACATCCGGACCGTTGCTCTCGTAGTTGCGCGTCAGGGGATTTGGGCCCTTGCGGTTGTTGTTGTTGTTATTGCCGCCGCCATTGTTGTTGCGACCGCGCATGCGCCTGTTCTGCTGTTGTGGCCTCATTCGACTCTCTTCATTTTGAAATTTTCGAAAACTTTTTCACGAACGGAGGCGCTCATGCAGCCAGCCGTTTCGTCTCTTCACCGGCGTTCGCCCGCATCGATTGCGTTGGCGCCACGTGTCATCCTGTTCCGGTTACATCACTTGCCGGACGATTCCCGCACGAAGCTTGGGCGTCGTTTGCGCAAGAAGGCAGCTATTTCCAAGGAAACCGAATCGCTAAGAGCACTGCCTGCTTCGTCTCATCCGGTTAAGGCGACCCTAGCCGCATTCCCCGGCATTGCCAAGCGCTTTTTTGCACTGCATCACGGCTTTGTCAGTTCAAAGATCAGAACCCTCTCGTTTCCGCCAAAGTCTCGCAATACCCCCGCCGGCATATAGCCGGCTGCGGAGAATATGCCCGTGACATCTTTGCGTTGGGTGTGGCCGATCTCGACCGCAATCCTGCCCTCGGCTTCCAAAAAACCTGCCGCCTCGGCGGCGATGATCCTGTAGGGACTCAGACCGTCCACGCCGCCATTGAGGGCTTGGCGTGGATCGAAATCGCGGACTTCGTCCTGCAGATTTTCAATGTCTATGGACGCTATATAGGGAGGGTTAGCGGCAATTACATGGTATCGGCCAAAAACTTTTTCGAACCAGTCGGATTTGAGCACCTGGAACCGGTCGGCTAACCCCAATTCCCCGGCATTGCGCATGGCGGTCGCCAGCGCGCCTTGCGAAATATCGACACCGGTGGCGACCGCCGCCGGAACGGCGCTGAGCAGCGCCAGCGCGATCGCGCCGGTGCCGGTGCCGAGATCGAGGATCCGGCATTGGCCTTGCCGTTCCGCTGTTGCTCTAACGAAGGGCAGCACCGCTTCGACCAGCGTTTCGGTGTCCGGTCGCGGCTCCAGCGTTTCCGGTGACAGCGACAGGCGCAAGCCGTAGAATTCGCGATGGCCGAGGATGCGATGCACCGGCTCACCGGCAATCCGTCGCCTCAAGGCTGCATCGATCGCGGCAATCGCGCAGGCATCGACCGTGCATTCGGGATCGGCGATGGCTTGTGTGCGGGTCGTGCCGGAAAGATGTTCGACGATCAGCCTTGCATCCAGCGCCGGATCGGCGACTGCGGCCGCGGCAAGACGTGCCCGCGCCGCTTTCAGCAGCGGCCCGAGCGTCCCGGGCAGAGTGTCAGCCATCGAGGCCGATATCGGCGAGCAGCTTCGACTGGTGATCGGAGATCAGCGCGTCGACGATCTCGTCGAGTTCGCCCATAATCACCCGGTCGAGCTTGTAGAGCGTCAAATTGATGCGATGGTCGGTGACGCGGCCCTGCGGGAAATTATAGGTGCGGATGCGCTCCGAGCGATCGCCGGAACCGACCTGCGATTTGCGTGATTCGGAGCGTTCCTCGTCAGCCTTGCTGCGCTCGAGGTCGTAAAGCCTGGCGCGCAGGATCTGCATGGCTTTCGCCCGGTTCTGGTGCTGCGACTTCTCCGCCTGCACCACCATGATGCCGGTCGGCAGATGGGTGATGCGCACCGCCGAATCGGTGGTATTGACGTGCTGGCCGCCCGAACCCGAGGCGCGCATCGTGTCGATGCGGATGTCTTCGGCCCTGATGTCGATGTCGACCTCTTCCGCTTCGGGCAGCACGGCAACCGTCGCCGCCGAGGTGTGGATACGCCCGCCGGCCTCGGTCGCCGGCACGCGCTGCACACGATGCACACCGGACTCGAATTTCAGATGGGCAAAGACCCCCTTGCCCGAAATAGTGGCGATGATTTCCTTGTAGCCGCCGACCTCGCCCTCGCTGGCCGACACCGTCTCGAAACGCCAGCCGCGTGCCGCGGCGTAGCGTTCGTACATGCGGAACAGGTCGCCTGCAAAGAGAGCCGCCTCGTCGCCGCCGGTTCCGGCGCGGATTTCGAGGATGGCGTTCTTGTCGTCTGCGGCATCCTTGGGCAGAAGCAGGATCTGGATGTCCCTCTGCAGCGCCTCGATGCGTTCCCTGACCTCGGGCAGATCGGCCTCGGCCAATGCCCGCATCTCGGCATCGGTGCTTTTGTCGGCGAGCATCGCCTGCAAGTCGGCCTGTTCATCCTCGGCGGTTCGCAGCGCCCTGATCTTTGCCACCATCTCCTGGATGTCGGCATATTCCGACGCCATCTTGACATAGGCGTCCGCCGCCGGCCCGGCCGACATCTGCGCTTCGAGCATGTCGAAACGCTTGACGACTTGATCCATACGGTCGCGGGGCAGGTTGATCATGGCGAAAGTCTATAGCGGAATTGAGCGGTCGTCGGCAAAGGCCTGCAGCAGCGCCCGCATCGGCAACCCCTGGACCGGCGCCATGAGATTGTCGTCGAAGAACGTCTCCAGTTCGGCCAGCGGCAGTTCCGTCAGCATCGCCTTGACCGGACCGATCGAAGCCGGCGACATCGAGATCGACCGGTAGCCAAGGCCGATCAGCGCCATCGCCGAGATCGGCTTGCCGGCCAGTTCGCCGCACAAGGTCACCGGGGTTTGATTGCGCACCCCGGCGTCGGCAATCTGCTTCAGAACGCGCAGGAACGGCGTCGACAGCGCATCGAAGCGGTCGGAGAGCTGCGTGTTGCCGCGATCGACCGCCATGACGAACTGGAACAGATCGTTCGAGCCGACCGAGACGAAATCGACGGCCTTCATCAACTCGTCGAGTTGGAACAGCAGCGACGGTACTTCCAGCATGGCCCCGAGCTTCAGGCTGGTCGGCAGATGATGGGCAAAACGGGACAGATGCCGCACCTCGCGATCGATGATCTCGCGCGCCTGTGCGATCTCGCCGAGCTCCGTCACCATCGGCAGCATCAGCTTCAGTTCACGCCCACCGCAGGCCTTCAGGAGAGCGCGGATCTGGGTGCGCAACAGGCCCGGCCGGTCGAGCGTCAGGCGGATGGCGCGCCAGCCGAGCGCCGGGTTCTCTTCCTGGATCGTGTCCTTGAAGTAGGGCAGCACCTTGTCGCCGCCGATATCGATGGTGCGGAAGGTCACCGGCTTGCCGCGCGCCGCGTCGAGCACGTCGCGGTAGAGCCGTTCCTGGGCTTCCGCACGTGGAAAGGTCGAGGCGACCATGAATTGCAGCTCGGTGCGGAACAGGCCGATGCCGGCGGCGCCAGCCTCGGCAAGCTGCGGCAGATCGACGGCCAGGCCAGCATTCATCAAAAGGTCGACCTGGACGCCGTCCTTGGTCACCGACGGCTTCTTGCGCAGTTCGCGGTAGACCTCCTGCCGCCGCGCCCGGAAGCGGACTTTTTCGGCATAGGCGGCTTCGAGGTCGGGCTGAGGGCGCAGATGGATCGCGCCTTCCTCGCCGTCGACAATGATGGCGTCGCCGTTTTCCGCCATGGAAACGGCGCCCCTCATCTGGCCCGCGACCGGTATGCCCATGGCCCGCGCCACGATAACGACATGGCTGGTCGCCGCGCCGTCCTCGAGCACCAGCCCGCGCAGCTTGTCTCTGGGATAATCGAGCAGTTCGGCGGCCCCCATCGAGCGGGCGACGATGATGGCGTCCTTCGGCAGCGAGGCCGCAACATCGTCCGGCCCGCGCCCCATCAACTGGCGCAGCAGCCGGTTGGCAAGATCGTCGAAATCGCTCATCCGCTCGCGCAAATACGGATCGGTCATGTGCAGCATGCGGGCACGCATGTCGCTCTGCACTTTTTCCACCGCCGCTTCCGCCGTCAGGCCGTTGCGGATCGCCTCTTCCAGCCGGCGCACCCAGCCGCTGTCGTTGGCGAACATGCGATAGGCTTCGAGCACCTGGCGGTGCTCGCCCTCGAAAGCGACTTCGCGGCGTTCCAGCATATCGTCGATGGAGAGCCGGAGCGAACCAAGGGACGCATCGAGCCGCTTGATCTCCTCATCGCTGTCCTCGTTGAACAGATTGGTGACGACGATGCGCGGCTCGTGCAGCACGACATGACCGAGCCCGACACCCTCGTTGAAGGACAGGCCGGTAAAGCTCACCGGGCGGCGCAGGTCGAGTTCGAGCCCGGGCCGGGTCAGCCGGGCAAGGTCGCCGGTGGCGATCATCTCGGCAATCACCATCGCCGTCGTTTCCAGCGCCTCGACTTCGTCGTCGCGATAGTGGCGCATGGTCTTGTTCTGGACGACCAGAACACCAAGCGTGCGCCCTGCCCTGAGCACCGGCACGCCGAGGAAGGAATTGTAGATCTCTTCCCCCGTTTCCGGCAGGTAGGCGAAGGCTGGATGTTCCTGTGCATTGGAGAGATTGAGCGGCCGTGCTGAGGCCGCGATCGTGCCGACGAGGCCTTCCCCCAGCCTGAGCTGCGCCAGATGGACGGCGTTCGGGTTCAGACCCTCGGTGGCATAGAGTTCCAGCACCGAATCGGCGCGCAGCACATAGAGCGAGCACACCTCGGCGACCATGTTGGCGGCGATATCGCGCACGATGCGGTCGAGCCGCTCCTGCGGCTCCAGCGGCTCCTGCATGAGCTCGCGGAGCCGTTTCAGCAAAACGCGCGGGCCACTGGCCGTATCACGCATCGCGGCTTGTTCTCCAATGGACATTTTGCCCGCCGCAGTTTCTCCCGCGGCCGGCGCTCACGCAACAACTCAATTAGAGCGCCGTGCGTCCAATGGACGCCAAAGGACGCTCTGAGACTTTCGATCTGCTGCATCGTGCTTTCCGAAAATCGACTCCGATTCTCGGGCCGATGCAGTCTGCTACTGCTTATCCAGACCGTAGACGGAATGCAAAGTGCGAACCGCAAGTTCGGTGTAGGGGCCGTCGATCAGGATCGAGATTTTGATCTCGGAGGTCGTGATCGCACGGATGTTGATCGCCTTGTCGGCCAGCGCCTTGAAGGCGGTGGCGGCGACGCCCGCATGGCTCCTCATGCCGATGCCGATGACCGAGACCTTCGACATGCCGGCTTCCGACTGTACGACGTCGTAGCCGATCGTGGCCTTCAGCCGCTCGAGCACGGCAAGCGCCTTGTCGACATCGCCGGACGGCACGGTGAAGGTCATGTCGGTGAACTTGCCGTCCTCGGAAATGTTCTGGACGATCATGTCGACATTGATGTTGGCCTCGGCCAGCGGCCCGAAAATGCCGGCGGCGACGCCCGGCCGGTCGCTGACACGGCGCAACGAAATCTGCGCTTCGTCCTTGGCATAGGCAATTCCGGTGACGACCTGCTGTTCCACGATCTCTTCCTCGTCGCAAATAAGCGTTCCGGGCGGATTGAGCAAATCCCCCATTCCGGGCGCGTCGGGATCGTCGAAGGACGACCGCACGAAAGTACGCACCCTGTGCACCATGGCAAGCTCGACCGAGCGTACCTGCAGGACCTTGGCGCCGAGCGAGGCCATTTCAAGCATTTCCTCGAAGGAAATCTTGGCTAGCCGCCGCGCTTTCGGCTCGATGCGCGGGTCGGTGGTGTAGACCCCGTCGACATCGGTATAGATGTCGCAGCGGTCGGCCTTGACCGCCGCCGCGATGGCGACAGCACTGGTGTCGGAGCCGCCGCGGCCGAGCGTTGCGATGCGATTGTCCGGCCCGATGCCCTGGAAGCCGGCGACCACCGCCACCTGGCCCTCGCCGAAGCGCTTGATCAGGAACGCGCCGTCAATGTCGAGAATGCGCGCCGCGCCATGCGCATTATCGGTCTTGATCGGGATCTGCCAGCCTTGCCAGGAACGGGCATGGACGCCCATGTTCTGCAGCGCTATCGCCAACAGGCCGGCGGTCACCTGCTCGCCGGAGGCGACGACGACGTCATATTCGCGCGCATCGTGCATAGGCGAGGCTTCGCGCGTCCATTGCACGAGCTCGTTGGTCTTGCCGGCCATCGCCGAGACGACCACCGCAACCTCATGGCCGGCATCGACCTCGCGTTTGACATGGCGCGCCACATTGCGGATGCGGGCGATGTCGGCGACGGAGGTTCCGCCGAATTTCATCACGATGCGCGCCATGGAAGCGAAATGCCTTTACTGGGTGCCGGACCGGCGGCCGAAAAACGGAAAGGGAGCGCCCGGCTGAGCCGGCCGCTGAATGCGCGGCCTCCTTAGCCAAATGCTATGGATTTCGCAAGGCGTGCCGCCGCTTGCAGCTGGCGACGAAGGCGACACACGAGGGCGGCAGCGGGTGCCTGCATGCCTGTCGACGACATGCGGTGGCTTCAGGCCAGGTGCGCTGCGCCTCTCCACAGGCCCGGATAGTCGACAGCGAAGCCGGCCGGCAAGACTTTCAGGATCTCATCGTGGGCGCGCAGCATAGGCGTAACGGCCAACAGGCGAAATTGCTGCCTTGACATTCGCTGGCTCTCGACCGACTTCCTAGCGTTCGAGGAGACCACACGATGCCAGAACCCCGACGATCGACGATCGATGCCGGCGAAGTGGAGCGCTTTTCCGCTCTTGCCGCCGAATGGTGGAATCCGAACGGCAAATTCCGCCCGCTGCACAAGTTCAATCCGATCCGGCTTGCCTATATACGCGACCAGGTGGCGGCGCGCTTCGGCCGCGACCCGCGTGCGGCGCGGCCGTTCGATGGCCTGCGCATCCTCGACATCGGCTGTGGCGGCGGGCTGTTGTGCGAGCCGATGGCGCGGCTTGGCGCCGAAGTGCTCGGCGCCGACGCATCCGCCACCAACATCGAAGTGGCCAAGCTGCATGCGGCGGAGGTCGGCGTGACGGTGGATTACCGTGCCACGACAGCGGAGGATCTGGCTGCCGCCGGGGAGAAATTCGACGTCATCCTCAACATGGAAGTGGTCGAGCATGTTGCCGACATCGACCTGTTCGTGGCCAAATGCGGCGAGATGCTCAAGCCCGGCGGTATCATGTTCGTCGCCACCATCAACCGCACGCTGAAGGCGCTGGGCCTGGCCATCATCGGCGCCGAATATGTGCTGCGCTGGTTGCCGCGCGGCACCCACCAGTTCGGCAAGCTGGTGCGGCCAGACGAGCTGGAAAAGGCGCTTGCCGGCGCTGGCCTGACTATCATCGACCGCACCGGCGTCACCTACAATCCGCTCGCCGACCGCTGGCAGCGGTCGAAGGACATGGACGTCAACTATATGGTGCTGGCGGAGAAGGCACCCGCCTGAACTTTCTCACGAAACGTCTGAACCTTCTCACGCCGCCACCTTCTCACCCGTCTGGCTTTGCGCCTTCGTGGTGATCTGGCTTTGCGCTTTGGTGGTGATGAACACGCCGGCGATGATGATGGCAGCACCCGCCCAGGTCAGCAATTGATAGTGCTCGCCGAGAAAGATCGTCCCGCCAAACAGCCCGACCGCAGCTGCGACATAGCCGATCTGGCTGAGATAGACCGGGCCGCCGACCGCCTGTAGCCGGAAGAAGAAGGCGAACATCGCCGCGGCTGACGCGACCTGCCCGACGACCACCAGCGGCACGCCGCCGAGCAGGGCGAGCGAACCGCCGCCCTGCTGCGTGAAGATGCCGCAAAGAAGCAGCGCAGCCGATGCCAGATGGCTGCCGACGGCAAGCTCGATCGGTCCGGTCCCTTCGGGCCAGTCGACCGTGCGGTAGATGTTGCCGGCGGCGAGGCTGACCGGAATGAGCAGCCCCACCGCCACCCAGAAAAATTCGGCCGGCTGGCCAGCCTCGCCGCGCGTCACCGCCACCATGACAGCACCGAGGAAGCCGACGGCAATGCCGACGATACCAAGCAAATTGGGACGCCGGACGCCGAGCAGGATAGAAAACACCAGTGTAACCACCGGCGACAGCGTGAACATGATACCGGTGTAGCCGGCGCCGAGATGCGGAATCGCCGAGAACATCAAGAGATTGGGGAAGGCATAGGACACCGCCGCGGTGACGAAGAAATAACGCAGTCTGTGCAGGGTGAGCCGGATGCGTTGTCCGCGCAGCAGCAAGGCGCACAAAAGCACGCTGCCGGCTCCGAGCGAGATGACGAGGGCCCAGACCATGGCCGAAACACCGGCCGCCGTAGCGATCTTGCCGAACGGCAGCGTCAGGCCGAGCAGGCCGCCGGTGACGACCAAAAGGCCGAGCGCTGAATCCCAGAGAAATTTCATAACGAACCTTATTGTCTTTGCGGCTCTTGGCCAGCACTGTGTCTTGAGGTAAGATAATACAAAGATTCTTAACGTCAAGATATTTAACGGTGATATAGATGGATCGCGCCGCGAAGGCCATAGAGCAGTGGAAACGAGAGCGGCCGGACTTGGATGTCTCTCCGATGGCCGTGCTTGGACGGCTGAGCGAAGCCTCGTCGCTGATTGCACGAGAGCGCCTCGCTCCGCTGTTTGCGCGTTTCGGGTTGCAGACCGGAGAATTCGATGTGCTGGCGACGCTGCGCCGTTCCGGATCACCTTACGCGCTGACGCCAACCGCCCTCTACGAAGCGACGATGGTGACGTCGGGCGCGATGACCAACCGGCTCGATCGGCTCGAAAAGTCAGGATTGATCATGCGCGGTCCGCATCCCAACGATCGGCGCGGGATTGTCGTGCAGCTGACCGGAAAAGGTCTGGCATTGGTCGACGAGGCGGTCGCCGCCCACGTCGCCAACGAACATGAGATTCTTTCCGGTCTGACGCGCGCCGAACAAGAGACGCTTGCTCGCCTGCTTGAGAAATTGATAGCGAGTGTGGGCTGAACAGCCGGCACGGAGACCAGGGGCGGCCGGGAAAAGAAGAGTCAGTTCGGCTGGTCGGAAGCCCTTTTGGTATCTTTCCGCCCTAATATCCTCCGATGTCGCCATCGCACGAACGAGACGATCATGTCCGCAAGCCAAGCCGGGACGTCGAGATGGAGCAAGGCATCCCGGGCGCCAGCGATATCCCGGGCACTGAACGCTGCATTGGAATAGTCAACTGAACGGTCTTGTCTGGCTTGGACCCATCGGCAAATGCTCTCCCCGTCCGGCAGTTTCGCCGCGAAGGCCAGTTCACGGCCCATGCAGACCTGCTCCACCCGGTCGCGCAATTCCTGCTCGTAGCCAATCCCCCTCTGATGGAGGCGCGCATGCGTGGCCTCGTGCACGATCGCACCGGCCACCTGCTCGGTCGTCGTGTGCTCGCCCAGAACAAATCGCTCATCGAGCTCACAAGTCCACGTCGAATTCACGAACTGACCGGCGGCGCCGGTAATAGTCGTAATCCAGATCCGCTTGAGATCACGGACCACGCGCCTGTGCCGAACGGGATCGAAATCCCTTATTAATTGAAGTGCTGCAGCAACCTTATCCGTAGCTTCGCTGCCGTTGTGTTTGCTAAAAACGATCACCATCCCGCTGGTCGTCTGCTTGGCACTTGCCCTCATAGCCAGCCAATTGAAAATATCCTGAAATACGATTGAAAAATGTCGCCGTTCAGCCTTCCTGAGCTGGCGCGACTTCGTCATGGAGCTCAGTTGCGGTCGTCGGGGAAGCTTGGGATCGGCATGAATTCGACGCCGTCCTCGGCCAGGCTCTTGGCCTCCTCCAGCGTCGCCTCGCCATAGATGCCGCGCGGGTCGCTCTCGCCGAAATGGATCTTGCGCGCCTCCTCGGCAAACTTGTCGCCGACGTAGTCGGCGTTCTCGCGCACCTTCTCGGCCATGGTCTTCAATTGCGCCAGCGCCTGCTTCTGGGCCTCGCCCATGGCGAGCGCGATCTTTTCTCGGCTGCGCCCGGTCGAGACGGCCGGCGCCATCAACGCCTTCTCGACCTTGTGCGAGCCGCAGGTCGGGCAATCGACGAAGCCACGCTTCTTCTGGGTGTCGAAATCGTCGTTGCTGCGAAACCAACCCTCGAATTGGTGCTCGTGCTCGCAGATCAGGGAAAAGCGGATCAAGATGCTGCACCCCTGAACGGCAGTGCCTCAGCCTGTCCGCCGTTTACGGCAAAATCCCGCGCATTCTTCAGGTTTGGGATCTTCTTGCGCGCGGCGACCGACTGCGCCGGGTCGATCTCGGCGATGATCACCGCCGGTTCGTCATGTGCCGCTTCGGCGACGATACGGCCCCACGGATCGACGATCAGCGAATGGCCATAGGTCTCGCGGCCGTCCTCGTGCAGTCCGCCTTGCGCCGCGGCGACGACATAGGCACCGTTCTCGATGGCGCGCGCCCGCAGCAGCACATGCCAGTGCGCCTCGCCGGTCTGGCGGGTGAAGGCGGCGGGCACCGAAAGCAGGTCGGCGCCGGCCAGCGCCTCGGCGCGGAAGAGCTGCGGAAAGCGCAGATCGTAGCAGACGGCGAAACCCAGCCTCGCCCCATCGATCTCGGTAACGACGGCCTCGGTGCCCGGCTCGTAAGCGGCGGATTCGCGCCAGCTTTCGCCATTGTCGAGATCGACGTCGAACATGTGGATCTTGTCGTAGATGGCGAGTGTCGCGCCATCCGGCCCGAACAAAAGCGCACGGTTGGCGAGCTTGCCGTCGGCGCGCAGGATGGCGGTCGAGCCGATATGCAGGAAGACGCCAAGTTCTTTCGCCAGCTTGCGCGAGGTCGAGACGATGATGTCCTTGTCCTCGGACGTGAACGAGGCGGCCCGCGCCTGGCTGTCGCGGATCAGCGCACCCGTCATTTCCGGTGACTGGATATAGGTCGCACCCTGGCCCGCGGCCTCGCGCACCAGCCGCTCCAGATCGACTGCGTTGCGCTCGGGGCTGGTGCCCGAACGCATCTGGATCGCCGCCGCCTTGAAAGCACCCATCGTCATGTCCTCAATTCGTCGAGCCATTGGCGAGCAGACGGTCCAGCCGGCCCTCCGCCTCCAGTTCGTGGAGATCGTCGGAGCCGCCGACATGGGTATCGCCGATGAATATCTGTGGAAAGGTCGAGCGGCCATTCGCACGGGAAATCATTTCCCGGCGCAGTTCCGGCGAGAAGGAGGCATCATGCTCGGTGTAGGCGACACCCTTGCGCTCGAGCAGCCGCTTGGCCGCCATGCAATAGCCGCACATCATCCGTGTATAGATCGTCACGTCGACCATCGGTCAGCAATCCTGCCTTTCTTCAATCTATATAGTCGCGGACTCGTCGGCCCGAAAGTCCCCCGGCAGCACGCGCGCAAAGGTCAGCACGTCGACGGTCCCGGCACCGCCCTTCTTCAGCGCCTTGGCGACCGCGCGGACAGTGGCGCCGGTGGTATAGACATCGTCGATCAAGAGCACCCGGCGGCCGGCGATCTCGATCTCGGCCTCCTCCGGCACTCTGAAGGCGGCACGCACATTCTCCTCGCGTTCCCGCCGCTCCAGCCCGACCTGCTGGCGGGTGAGTTTGACGCGCCTGACCGCCGAGGGCGCAAAAGGCAGGCCGCCAAGTTGCGATACCGCCCTTGCCAGTTCCGCCGACTGGTTGAACCGGCGCCTGAAAAAACGCCGCCAGTGCAGCGGCACCGGCACGACCACATCGGCCTCCGCGATCAGTTCGGCACCGGCGCGCAGCATCCAGCGCGCCATCCACGGCGCCAGGTCGGTGCGATCCTGGTATTTCAACCCTTGCACCATCTGGCGGGCGACACCGGAATAAGCGACCGCGGCCCGCGCGCGCTCGAAGGGCGGCGGGTCGGCGATCGCCTCGGCCGACAGGAACCCCTCGCCCATGTGATGGACGAAGGGCGTGCCCATCACCGGGCACCATGGCCGCTCCAGGAGCCTGAGCTTCGGCCAGCAGGCGCCGCACAGCACGCCGGGCTGCGAGACATGCCGTCGGCAGCCGGCACAAACCGGCGGAAACAGGATGCGCGCCGGCCAGTCCAATGCCTTTCGAGCGATACTCTTGATATCTGGCATTGGATCGGCCACGTGGTTGCTCCTCCGCCACCCTATATCAGACAGCGGAAACCAGGAACCGTCAGTTGCAACCTATAGTCGACACTTCTCTCTGGCTGGCGCACAAGCGCCGGGCGCTCGCCCGACCGACTGCCGGCGCGGATTTCCTGATGCGGCGGGCGGCCGAGGAGCTTGCCGAGCGGCTGGGCGCCGTCGAACGCAAATTCGACAGAGCGGCCGTGCTGTTTTGCCAGACGCCGGCGGCGGTCGACGTGCTCGCGACAAGCGGCAAGGTGACGGACATCATACGCGTGGAGGCGGACGCTATGTTCCTGGGCGATGCCGCCGGACTGGTGGCGCCGCTGGAGACCGTGCCGTTCGAGCCGGAAAGCCTCGACCTCGCCGTGTCTCTTTTGTCCCTTCAGGCAATGAACGACATTCCCGGCATGCTGGTGCAGATCCGCCGCGCGCTGAAGCCGGACGGTCTTTTCCTCGGCACTTTTGCCGGCGCCGGTACGCTTTCCGAGCTGCGCGAAAGCCTGCTCGCCGCCGAGACCGAGCTTTACGGCGGCGCCAGCCCGCGCGTCATCCCGTTCACCGACGTGCGCGACGCCGGCGCGCTTTTGCAACGCGCCGGCCTGGCCTTGCCCGTCGCCGATGTTGAGACGGTGACGGTGCGCTACGATTCGCTGTTCGGCCTGATGGCGGACCTGCGGGCGATGGGCGAGACCAGCGCGCTGATCGACCGCAGCAGGCGACCGGGCACACGAAAGCTGTTTGCCCGCGTCGCCGAAATCTACGCCGAGCGGTTTTCGGATGCCGATGGTCGCGTCAGGGCGAGTTTTCCGATCGTCTGGATGTCAGGCTGGGCGCCCGACGCCTCGCAGCAAAAACCGCTGAAGCCCGGCTCGGCGAAAATATCGCTGAAGACGATACTGGAAGATCCCGGCGGGCGTTGACCGGATTCTACGGATGCGGCTGGCCGGCCGTGATCACTGCGCGAAAGCGTTCACAAGCTTGCTGGAATTGTCGCTGAACAGCCACGCCATTGCGTCTGCGGCCTGGCCGATGCCGCCTATGATGGCAAGCGACAGCACGGTCACGATCAGCCCATATTCGATGGCCGTCGCGCCGGTCTTGTCTTCCAAAAATCGTTGCAGCACTGTTTTCATGACCGTCGATCCCGCTTGCCGGAACCCTAGCGTCGACCTGTTAAGAAAGGTTAACGGCACAGGCTTAACAGGCGATGAAACGACCGCTTTAAACCATCTCAGCAGTCGCCGCTGCGCTTGCCATTGTCGCGTATCACGCAGATCGAACTGGGCAGCGGCTGCAGCACGCTCCTGCGCAGCGTGTAGGTAACACGACGGCCGATCGAGCCTGTGCTTCCAATCGAGCCTGTGCTCCCGACCGATCCTGTGCTCATTCCGTCGGGGCCGCCGGCAAAATGGTCGCGGGCGGACTGCAATCGCGTCCGGCTGTCGAGGAAGGGCGTCGCGATCAAGGCCAGCGCCACCGCGGCCGAGCCGAACAGCAGCGTGATCCGCAATATGCCCATGCCGGCATGGACAGCGCTGAAGCTGCGGTCGGGTCGGATCGATTCCCAGTCCCTGTCGAGGCTCATGCAACCGCCCTCCGGCGAAGGCCTGAACACGGCCTTCCCTTCGATTTTCTATGCCGTCAATTTCTCACAGCGAGATAAATCTTCCATTAACGCTATCTAAATCGGGCAGTGACGGCACAATCACAGAAGATCGATGAGGAACTGGATCAGCGGCGCGTCGGCCGGCGGCATCGGAAAATCGCGCATCTGGCGCGGCCGCACCCATTTCAGCACCTGCCCCTCCTTCGGCTGCGCGATGCCGCGGAAGCGACGACAGACGAACAGCGGCATCAGCAGGTGAAAATCATCGTAGGAATGGCTGGCGAAAGTGAACGGCGCCAGGCAGGGAATATCGGTCTCGATGCCGATCTCCTCGTACAACTCACGGATGAGGCATTCTTCCGGCGTCTCGCCGGGCTCGACCTTGCCGCCCGGAAACTCCCACAGGCCGGCGAGTTGCTTGCCTTCGGGCCGCTGCGCCAAAAGCACGCGGCCGTCGGTATCGACCAGCGCGCAGGCTGCGACCAGGAGCAGGCGCTTGCCGACAGGGTTCGGGCCGGTCATGCGCCGGGCGGCCGGCGATAATGGTAACGATAGACTTCGTCGAACCCGAGCGAACGATAAAGCGCCAGCGCCGGCGCATTGTCGGCCTCGACCTGCAGCCAGGCTTCCCGGGCGCCGCGCAGCCGTGCCCATTTCAGCGCGGACAGGATGAGGTGGCGGCCGTGGCCCTGGTTGCGTACCGATCTGTCGGTGGCGATCTCGAACAGTCCGGCAAGATCGCCATCATGGACGCAGATCAGCGTCGCCAGCGGTTCGGTGCCCTTTTCGAGCGCGAACAGCCCGGCTTCCGGCTGGATGGCGCCGATGATCTCCGACAGACCCGGCCGCAGCGACACATCCGAGCCGCTTACCTTGAGCGACGCGCCGATGAAGCGGCTGATGTCCTTCAGCGGGATCTGGTCCATGGCAGCGTCGAGCTGGGCGTCTGCCAGCGGCAGCCGCATCACCAGCGATTCGTCGAATGTGCTCCAGCCTTCGCCGTCGAGATGTTTGGAAAGGACCGGCCCCGACAGCGGCGATATGCGGAAGGTCAGCGGCCTGCCATAGGCGTCGAAACGGCGGCTGGCGCGGCCGATGCGCTCGGCAATGTGCTGGATGTCGCCGGGATCGAGCGGGTTGACCGAATTCAGCCGCTTGGCCGGATGACCCGCCGTCAGCCGCACCACCCAGGTGCCGTCATAATGGACCGCCGCCGCCGGCCAGGCGCGAAAGCCGGCCGCCTCATAGCGGCGCACGATGGCAAGCACGCTTGCCGGATGTCTGGAAACCAACGCCATCAGCTCCGATAATCGCCGTTGATGGCGACATACTCCTTGGTGAGGTCGCAAGTCCACACCGTCGCCTTGCCGCGGCCGATGCCGATATCGGCATGGATGCGGATCTCGTCGCGCCTCATGTAGGCCGATGTCGCCTCCTCGGAGTAGGCGGCGTCGCGCTCGCCCTCATGCGCCAGCCTGATATCGCCGAACCAGATCGACAGAAGGTCGCGGTCGGCCGGTTCACCGGCCTTGCCGATGGCCATGACGACGCGACCCCAATTGGCGTCCTCGCCGGCGACCGCCGTCTTGACCAGCGGCGAATTGGCGATCGACAGCGCGATGCGCTTGGCCGAGCGGGCCGATTTCGCGCCGGTGACGGTGACCTCGACCTGTTTTCGCGCGCCCTCGCCGTCGCGCACCACTTGCAGCGCCAGCGATTTCAGCACCTTGCCGAGCCCGCGGCGGAAGGCGCCGAGGCGCGCATCCCCGGCATCGGTGATGTCAGGCGCGCCGCGCCTGGATGCCGTGCCGGTGGCGAACATCAGCAGCGTGTCGCTGGTCGAGGTGTCGCTGTCGACAGTGACCGCATTGAAGGTCTTGGCCGTGCCGCGAGACAAAAGATCCTGCAGCACGGGGGCTGCGATCGGCGCATCGGTGGCGATGAAGGAGAGCATCGTCGCCATGTCGGGCGCGATCATGCCGGCGCCCTTGGCAATGCCGTTGATGGTGACGTCGGCGTCGCCGAGTTTTACCGTCGCGGTCGCCAGTTTCGGATAGGTGTCCGTGGTCATGATCGCCTTGGCGGCTTCGGTCCACAGATCCGGCCTGCCGGCCTTGACCAGTCCGGCGAGCAGATGGCTGAACTTGCCGGCATCCAGCGGCTCGCCGATGACGCCGGTCGAGGCCAGAAACACCTCGTCCGGCGTGCAGCCCGCAGCCTTGGCTGCAGCCTCGCCGGTCATTGCCGTGGAGGCTCGGCCCTTGTTGCCGGTGAAGGCATTGGCGTTGCCGGAATTGACGACCAGGACGCGCGCCTTGCCCTGCGCAAGATTCTGCCGGCAGAAATCAACCGGCGCCGACGGGCATTTCGACCTGGTGAACACGCCGGCGACCGTGGTGCCGGCATCGAAGACCATGGTCAGCAGATCGGTGCGGTTCTTGTACTTTATCCCGGCCTCGGCGGTGGCGATGCGGACGCCCTCGATGTCAGGCATTTTAGGATATTTTTTCGGCGCGAGCGGCGAAATCGTGGCTGACATGAAGACCTCGGGCGGGAAAATCGCAAGGGAACGCCGGTTTGCCCGATAGCGGGCGCCGGCGCAAGGGCGTTTTCCCGACCGTTGCGGACAACACCGAACTGCCGCATCACGCTTCCCTCATTGGGCAGGATTGAGGAACTTCCGGAACGTCTTCTGCACGCCCGGAATGAGGCCCCAGATCATGATCGCGACCATCAGCGGGGCGATGACCAGCGTGCGCTGCCAGATCTCCCACTCTTCGGTCAGCGGGAACACCACGTAGAGGATCGCGGTTATCAGCGGATAGACGCCGGCAAGCACCAGCAGGGCAAAGCGGGGGCGCGAGAAGCGGGCGGCGGTCGAGGTCATTGGGTCTCTCCTTATCGTTACGAAACGTTCCGTTATATGAAACGGGCCGTTCCGTTTCGTCAAGAGGTCGTATATGCATGCTGAGGAAACTTGCCGATAAGGAAAAAAGCAGATGGCTGAGGAAGCAGATCGGGCTCGCAAATCAACTGGGGCGAGGCGCAATCCCGACAGCGCCGACGCCATTCTCGACGCCGCCGAGGCGGTGCTGGTCGAGGCCGGTTATTCCGGCTTCTCGATCGAAGCAGTGGCGCGGCGGGCGCGCGCTGGAAAGCCGACGATCTATCGCTGGTGGCCGAGCAAGGCCGCTTTGCTGTTCGACGTCTATCAGCGGCTAAAGCGCGTCGAGAACCCCGACTCCGGAAACCTCGAGGATGATCTCGTCGGCTTCCTGAAGAACCTGTTCTCGCACTGGCATGAAACATCGTCAGGCAGCGTCTTCAGATCGCTGATCGCCGAGGCGCAGTCGGATGCGACCGTGGCCGCCGTGCTTGTCGAATACACGAAAGGACGCCATGCCCATACCGGCCAGATGATCGAACGCGCCAAGGCAAGAGGCGAAGTGGCGGCCGACGTCGATGCCACGCTCGTCGCCGACCTGGTCGCCTCCTTTGCCTGGACGCATCTTTTGACCAATCGCCTCGACGAAGACGAAACGACGCTGCGCAGGGCGGTTGGCTATGTGTTGAAGGGCATAGCCGCTGACGATGCCGGCTCGGTCGACGCCGCGGCGGTCCGGCGGAGGCGTCGACGCATTGTAGGATAGGGCGCTCTCGACGCCGCGCTTCTTCCCTACTCCCCTTGTGGGAAAAGGTGGATTGGCGCGCAGCGCCAAGACGGAAGAGGGGTGCTGGCCGGAGCGCTGTCGGTGCCAAGCTGGAACACCCCTCATCCGACCGAGCGGAGCCTGTCCTCGGGCTTGCCGGAGGCAAGACCCGTAGGCTCGGCCACCTTCTCCCACAAGGGGAGAAGGGAAGACCTGACGCAACGCCCATAAAGTGGCGGGCAAACTCAAACCTGAACCGACTGCCCTGCTTGCCCCAGCCTCACGTTGGACTACTTGGTGTTTTCCAGCGCGTCGACCGTCTTCTTCAGCTTCTCGTCCGGGATCTCGACTTTGGCCTCGGCGCGCAGCGACTTGACCAGCGCGATATATTTGTCGCGGATGACCGCCTGACGGGCCTGGTCCTTGACCTGGTCGAAGGCCGGCGGCTGCTTGGCGCGCTTGTCCTCGACCTGGATGACATGCCAGCCGAACTGCGACTGCACCGGCTGCTCGGTGTATTTGCCGACCGCCAGCGCGAAGACCGCCTTGTCGAACTCCGGCACCATCTGGCCGGGTCCGAACCAGCCGAGATCGCCGCCGCTGGTCTTGCCGCTCGGATCGCTGGTGTGCTCGTTGGCGAGTTTCTGGAAATCGGCGCCGCCGTCGAGCTGCTTGATGATCGCATCGGCCTCTTCCTTCGACTTCACGAGGATGTGACGGGCATGCACCTCGTTGGTCGGCGGCGTGTTGGCGATTTCCTGGTCGTAGCGGGCGCGAACCTCGGCATCCGTAACCTTGCCGACGACATCCTTCTCGACCATCTCGCCATGCAGGGCGCGCTGCTGCAGGAACGCCATGCGGCGCTGGAAGTCTGGATCCTTGTCGAGGCCGGTGGTGACCGCCTGGGCGGCCATGACCTTGATCTCTATCGCCGCCGAAAGTGCTGCGGCGCGGCGCTGTTCGGGCGGCATCTGCGCGAACTGCTGCGACAGCTCGCCTTCGGCAAGCGCAAGGTCTGCCTCGGTCAGCGTCTGGCCGTTGATCGTGGCGACCACGCCGTTCGGATCGACCGGCGCGGCCGGTTGGGCCGGGGCTGGTTGGGCAGGCGCGGCGTCCTGCGCCATCAGTGGCGACAGCGACAAAGCCGACAGCCCGAATGCCAGGCCGAGGCTGGCGAGCGACGCGCGGCGGAACAATAAGGACATACGATTAACTCCAATAGGGGATAGCTAGAGCAGGATGGCTTCCAGACCAGCCAGATTGTGGCGGAATTTGGCACGGTCGTCAGGGCGAGCGCGCCGTTGACATCGATTGAGCCCCCTCTTATCTGTCCAACGACTTTGCGTCCAGAACCGTTTTCCGGGCGCTTTTTGCGTTTGTCCGCGTTTCACGTGGATTTGATGGGGCCGCCGGCACCCGTCGCAACGACTTGGAATGCTATCGAAAGGACCATTGAATGGTCAGTTTTGGCGGTCTCGCCCGTAAGGTTTTCGGCTCCTCCAACGATCGCCGGGTCAAGTCGACCCGACCGCGCGTCGAAGCGATCAACGCCATGGAAAACGAGATGCGGGCGCTCTCCGACGCCGAGCTGACGGCCCGCACGGAAAAATTCCGCCAGGACGTTGCCAACGGCGCCAGCCTCGATGATCTGCTGGTGCCGGCCTTCGCCACCGTGCGCGAAGCGGCGCGCCGCGTGCTCGGCATGCGCCCGTTCGACGTGCAGCTGATCGGCGGCATGGTGCTGCACAATGGCGGCATCGCCGAGATGCGCACCGGCGAGGGCAAGACGCTTGTCGCCACGCTGCCCGTCTATCTCAACGCGCTCGCCGGCAAGGGCGTCCATGTCGTCACCGTCAACGACTACCTTGCCACACGCGACTCCGAATGGATGGGCCGCGTCTATAAATTCCTCGGCCTTACCGTCGGCGTCATCGTCCATGGCCTGTCCGACGAGGAACGCGCCGCCGCCTATGCCGCCGACGTCACCTACGCCACCAACAACGAGCTCGGCTTCGACTATCTGCGCGACAACATGAAATTCGAGCGCGCGCAGATGGTGCAGCGCGGCCACAGCTACGCGATCGTCGACGAGGTCGACTCCATCCTGGTCGACGAGGCGCGCACGCCGCTGATCATTTCCGGTCCGCTCGAGGACCGCTCGGAAATGTACAACACCATCGATGCCTTCATGCTGAAGCTCGAGCCGGCCGACTACGAGATCGATGAGAAGCAGAAGACCTCGATCTTCACCGAGGAGGGCACCGAGAAGCTGGAGAACCTTTTGCGCGACGCCGACCTGCTCAAGGGCGAGTCGCTCTACGACGTCGAGAACGTCGCCATCGTCCACCACGTCAACAATGCGCTGAAGGCGCACCAGCTGTTCCAGAAGGACAAGGACTATATCGTGCGCAACGGCGAGATCGTCATCATCGACGAATTCACCGGCCGCATGATGCCCGGCCGCCGCTATTCGGAAGGCCTGCACCAGGCGC
Source organism: Mesorhizobium onobrychidis (assembly GCF_024707545.1). Lineage (NCBI taxonomy): Bacteria > Pseudomonadati > Pseudomonadota > Alphaproteobacteria > Hyphomicrobiales > Phyllobacteriaceae > Mesorhizobium > Mesorhizobium onobrychidis. Next base: position 1,574,501 of record NZ_CP062229.1, on the reverse strand, counting down.
TCGAGGCCAAGGAGCATGTGGCGATCCAGCCGGAGAACCAGACGCTCGCCTCCGTCACCTTCCAGAATTATTTCCGCCTCTACAAGAAGCTCGCCGGCATGACCGGCACGGCGCTGACCGAGGCCGAGGAATTCGGCAACATCTACAATCTCGACGTCACCGAGATCCCGACCAATCTGCCGGTCATCCGTATCGACGAGGACGACGAGGTCTACCGGACCGTCGAGGAGAAATACAAGGCGATCGTCAAGGAGATCAAGGAAGCCCGCACCAAGGGCCAGCCGACGCTGGTCGGCACCACCTCGATCGAGAAATCCGAGCTGCTGGCCGCGCGCCTGCGCAAGGAAGGCTTCACCGACTTCGAGGTGCTGAACGCCCGCCACCACGAGCGTGAGGCGGCGATCGTCGCCCAGGCCGGAAAACCCGGCGCCATCACCATTGCGACCAACATGGCCGGCCGCGGCACCGACATCCAGCTCGGCGGCAATGCCGACATGCGCATCGCCGAAGAGCTTGGCGATATGCCGACTGGCCCCGAGCGCGAAGCCAGGGAAAAGGCAATCCGCGACGACGTCGCCCGGCTGAAGGAAAAGGCGCTCGCCGCCGGCGGCCTCTACGTGCTCGCCACCGAACGCCATGAAAGCCGCCGCATCGACAACCAGTTGCGCGGCCGCTCAGGCCGCCAGGGCGATCCCGGCCGCTCAAAGTTCTTCCTGTCGCTGCAGGACGATCTGATGCGCATCTTCGGCTCCGAGCGCATGGACGGCATGCTGCAGAAGCTCGGCCTCAAGGAAGACGAGGCGATCATCCACCCCTGGATCAACAAGGCGCTGGAAAAGGCGCAGAAGAAGGTCGAGGCGCGCAACTTCGACATCCGCAAGAACCTGCTGAAATATGATGACGTCTCGAACGACCAGCGCAAGGTGGTGTTCGAGCAGCGCCTCGAGCTGATGGACGGTGAGGGCCTCTCCGAGACCATCGCCGAAATGCGCGAGGGCGTCATCGACGAGATCGTCGCCAAGGCCATTCCCGAAAACGCCTATGCCGAGCAGTGGAACGTCGCCGGCCTCAAGGCCGAGGTCGCCGAATTCCTCAATCTCGACCTGCCGATCGAGGACTGGGTCAAGGAAGAGGGCATTGCCGAGGACGACATCCGCGAGCGCATCAGCCAGGCCGCCGAAACTGCCGCCAAGGAGCGTGCCGAGCGCTTCGGCCCCGACGTGATGACCTATGTCGAGCGCTCGGTGGTGCTGCAGACGCTCGACCATCTGTGGCGCGAGCACATCGTCAACCTCGATCATCTGCGCTCGGTCGTCGGCTTCCGCGGCTACGCCCAGCGCGACCCGCTGCAGGAATACAAGGGCGAGGCGTTCGAGCTGTTCCAGGCTATGCTCGGCAATCTGCGCCAGGCCGTCACCGCGCAATTGATGCGTGTCGAGCTGGTCCGCCAGGCCGCCGAAGCGCCGCCGCCCGAGGCGCCCGATATGTTCGGCAGCCATCTCGACGGCACCACCGGCGAGGACGATTTTAACGGCGGCGAGACCGGGCTTCTGGTTCGCCAGGAGACCAACGCCATCGTCGCCCCCGAAAACCGCGACCCAAACAACCCCGCCACCTGGGGCAAGGTCGGCCGCAATGAGGCCTGCCCGTGTGGTTCAGGCAAGAAGTACAAGCATTGCCATGGGGCGTTTGCGTAAGCTTGCCTTCGCCCCGTTCACGGGGAGAAGGTGCCGGCAGGCGGATGAGGGGCGGCGCCGGCGTTCGCGGTTAGCCAATCTCCCCACCTGAGGGGGAGATGGCCGGCAGGCCAGAGGGGGCGCTGTCCCGCCGGCGTATCCGTTATTACGCCGCTTTCGGCCGCTCCATTTCAGCCTCGAGCTCGAACTTCAACTGCGCGGCCTCTTCCTCCGGCAGCCAAAGCACCATCTGGGGCACGATCTTGCGGTAGAGCCGAGTGCTGTCCTGATCCCAAGGCAACGTCTCCGCGCTGCGTGCCTCGGCGATAAGCCTGTGCAATCGCGCGCGCACCCGGTCCGGATCGCCGTGACAATAAACGGTCGGCGCATCCCATCGTAAGCGTCCGGCGTCCTACGCGGCTTGAGCGTTACGAGGACGCATTCGAGCTCAGAAGAAAGTTGCCAGACTACTTCATCGACTCGACCTTCTACGGAGCCGCGATGCTCGCGGAACTCGGTCGCCTTGACGAGGCGCGACAATGGGCCGAGCTGGCTGTTGCAAGGCCAGCACCCTGGAGGCGCAAGGCAGGCGAAGAAGACGTGCATTCAAATTATGCTCGAAAACAACCCCTACCGCAGCCCGGAGGACCAGCAGCATTTCGCAGATTCATTGCGCAAGGCCGGTGTGCTAGAATAGGCGGGAATATGCATCCGATCATTGCCTGTATCTTGGAGGTGCGAAGTGTCGGGCCAACCCATTACCGTTCTGATGGTCAATGAGTATCCTGACTACATCGACGCCAAAGTGTGGGCTGCTGAGCTGAAGAATCGTGTGCCGCAGCTGGAGTTCAGGCTTTGGCCAGACGTCGGGAACAAAGGAGACATAGATATAGTGCTGATCGACAAAGGCGCCAGTCCTGGCTTTTTCGACGCGATGACAGGACTGCGCGCCGTCGTCTATTTGGGGGCAGGTGTCGACGGTATTGATCTCCAAAGCTTTCCAAAGAGTGTTTCGCTCATTAGGCTCGCAACGCGTGAGCAGGCTTCGGAAGTGGTGCAGTACATCGTCCTTCGCGTTCTCTGCCAGCAACGGCATGTTGCGGAGTACATGAGTCAGCAAGCCCGCAAGATTTGGAGTCCGATCGCGCCGCGGAAGGTCTCCGAGACAAGAATTGTTGTGCTGGGTGCGGGCCGGATCGGTGGCTGGGCCGCAAAGCTGTTTGCGGACCTGGGCTACGACACTGCTGTCTGGTCTCGTCACCAGAAGACGCTTCCTGGCATACAGAGTTACTTTGGCCGTGCCCAGCTTGCGGACGCACTCACACTCCGGGACTACGTTATCTGTTCACTTCCCCTGACTGGTGACACTCGTGGGATACTGAACTCCAGTGCCTTTGGAAAAATGAAGCGAGGTGCCTACCTCGTGAATGTCGCCAGGGGCGCGCATGTCAACGAAGCCGACCTGATCCGCGCTCTCGACGAAGATCAGCTTTCTGGTGCTTGCCTTGACGTGTTTCAGCGTGAACCGCTGGAGGCCTCATCGCCACTGTGGAATCATCCCAAGGTGACCATCACACCTCATGTCGCGAGCTTCTGGGTGGATTCTGGAATCGACCAGGCCGCCGATCTCTGCGGTCAAGTCGCAAGAGGAGAGCCTCTGTCCAACAAGATCGACCTCGAACTGGGTTACTAACTCGAGGTAAGGGCCTCACCCCGAGACACGCAGAGCGGAGTGACCAGCCCCCACCGAGTGGTCCAGGGAGAATGTTAGTGTGGCCTTGGCTGCTGCGCCAAAGGCAGCATGGCCGGCGGAGTCGGTTGGGTAAGCGCAGCCGGCCATGCGGTTAGGCAGCCGAGCGCCTGCTGACGAAGCTCTCCAAGGTGACGATCGCTTACCACCTAGTGGCTGCCCTGCGGGATTTTGTCCGTAATTTCACATTTCATCTCTTCGCTGGCCGCTTTCCATCGGTTTCCATGTAGCGCTCCCATTTACGCGGGTGTCATTGTGGCACTGCTGTTCGATTGGCCGGCAATCTACCCAGTGCTAGCCGCGTGTTTGGCCGTGGTTATTGTCAACCCGCGGCGTAGAATCCTAAACGCCAAAAAGAGGCGCGACAGATACTATCGATCTTGATGCCGCATGCTCCACGGCAACAATTCGTCAATCCTATTGATCGGATGGTCGGCGATGCGAGCGAGGACGTCGCGAAGATAGGATTCGGGATCGAGACCGTTGAGCTTCGCGGTTTCGATCAGCAACAGGATCGCAGCGGCGCGCTCGCCGCCCTTGTCCGATCCGGCGAACAACCAGTTCTTGCGGCCGAGCGCGATCGGCCGGATCGCACGGGCTCCGGCAACTCCCGGCGTTCGCTCGCCCTCATAATGCCACCGGTATGACGAGCGCGCGTTGCCGCGCACCGGCGCGCCGCCCTCCGCTATGGCTCCGGGTGTTCGTCGCTCGAGAAGCCCAAATCGTTGGCTTTCGTCCGCTGCGCGGATCGCTCCCCACCCAACCGTTTCTTAATGTGTTCTCGTTAGACGCAGAGCCAGAAAAGAGGCGGAAAACGGAGAGTAGTGGGTGCGCTTTTCCGCGGCGACGACAGCCGGGCGGTTCCTGCCGCAGCGCCTTGCGCTGCGCGTAAAGCCGCTGCTTGGCCGTATCGATGCCGTGCTGTTCACCGCCGACGAGCGCGGCGAGGCCGGCCGCATGTCGCTGATCGCCTTTTCCATCCGCATCATCAGCGCCGTCATCGCCTTCGTCAGCCAGGTGCTGATGGCGCGCTGGATGGGCTCGTTCGAATACGGCATCTTCGTCCTCGTCTGGGTGACGATGGTCATCGTCGGCAATCTCGCCTGCCTCGGCTTCCACACCTCGGTCATCCGCTTCATTCCCGAATACCGCGAGCGCAACATGCTGGCCGAACTGCGCGGCATCGTGCTGACCAGCCGCCTGTTCGTGCTGGTTGCCTCGACGGCGATCGCCGGGCTGGGCGCGCTCGGCGTCTGGCTGCTCTCGCCCTTTATCGAAAACTACTATGTCGTGCCGTTCATGCTCGGCCTCATCTGCATGCCGATGATCGCCATGTCCGACCTGCTGCAGGGGCTGGCGCGGGCCAACTCATGGGCGCTGTTTGCGCTGGCGCCGACCTATCTGGTGCGGCCGGTGCTGATCCTGGCGCTGATGGCGCTGATGCTTCTGGTCGGCTTTGCGCCCGACGCCAGGACGGCGATCTTCGCCTCGATCGCCGCCGCCTATGCCACCACGCTCGGCCAGCTCATCGGCGTCACGGCGCGCATCGACAAAAACATCCCTGCCGGGCCGATGAAGCTGCATTTCGCGCAGTGGTTTTTCGTGTCGCTGCCGATCTTCCTGGTCGAAGGCTTCTTCTTCCTGCTTACCAATGCCGACGTGCTGATGGTCGGCGCCTATATGAATCCCAACGACGTCGCCGTCTATTTCGCCACGGTCAAAACGCTGGCTCTGGTGCATTTCGTCTATTTCGCGGTCAAGGCGGGCGTCGCCCAGCGCTACGCGCAATTCACCCATGGCGAGCCGGAAAAGCTCGCCGCCTTCGCCCGCGAAACGGTGTCGTGGACGTTCTGGCCGTCGCTGTTGATGGCGCTGCTGGTGCTGGTGCTGGGCGAGCCTATGCTGAGCCTGTTCGGGCCTGAATTCGTTGCCGGCTATCCGCTGTTGTTCCTGCTGGTCTTCGGCGTCGTCGCCCGCGCCGCCGTCGGCCCCTGCGAAAGCCTGCTCACCATGAGCGGCAACCAGAACATCTGTGCCGCCGTCTACGCCATGACGCTGGCCTTCAACATCGGCCTCAATGTGGTGCTGATTCCGCTTTTCGGCCTGTGGGGCGCGGCAATGGCCACCGCCTTTGCCATGATCTTCGAGGCCGGCGCGCTGTCCTTCACCGTCTGGCGCAGGCTCGGCATCGTCATGGCCATTTTCGCAGCTGCCAGAGGAGCCGCGTAATGGCCGCCATCCCGTTGCTCGAGGAAACCAGCGGCGGCCCGGCCGGCGCCATGGTGTCCGGCCTCGCCGGGCTCGCCCGCGAAGCCGATCCCGCCCATCTCGAACTCTTGGCCAACGACCGGCCAGAGCGCAAGCTGGCGATCTACCCGGCCTCCGCCGGCTTCGACCTGGTCGAGGAACTCGGCTATCTCTGCACCCGCACGATCGAGCCCAACGTCTTCTTCAACCCGCGCTTCCTGGCGCCCGCCATGCCGCGGCTGGAAGACCGCGAGGTGCGGCTGGCGGTCATCCGCGACGGCGACGAATACCGCAACCGGCTGCGCCTGCTGGTGCCGTTCTCGATGGAGCGGCCGGCGGTGCCGCTCGGCGTGCGGGTCATGCGCACATGGTCGAGTCCGTTCGGCCCGATCGGCACGCCGCTGGTCGACCGTGACGATCCCGTCGGCGTCATCGAGGATTTCTTCTCGATGCTGTCGCGGCCGCATCTCAAGCTGCCGAAAGTCTTTGTGCTGCCCGACATCCGGCTCGACGGCCCGGTTGCCAGCCTGCTGGCGACGGTCGCCGAGACGCGTGGCCTGACGCTGGTCACCACCGGCAAGGCCGAACGCCCGATGCTCGAAAGCGAGATCGACGGCGATGAGTATCTGAAGGCCTCGCTGCGCTCGCACCACTATCGCGAGTTCCGCCGCCTGAAGCGCCGCCTCGTCGACCTCGGCAGGCTGGAGCATCTGGTGGCGCGCGGACCGGAAAATATCCGACATGCCATTGAACGCTTCCTGACGCTGGAAGCAGCAGGCTGGAAAGGCCGCGAGCGCACCGCCATGGCCATCGACCGCTACCGCGCCGCCTTCGCCCGCGAGGCCGTGCACCGGCTCGCCGAACAGGATCTGTGCCGCATCCATTCACTGACGCTCGACGACCGCACCATCGCCAGCCTGATAGTCTTCGTCGAGGCCGGCGTCGCCTACACCTGGAAGACGGCCTATGACGAGACGCTCGCCGCCTATTCGCCGGGCACGCTCTTGATGATCGAGGTGACCAGGCAGCATCTCGACGATCCCAACATCATGATGACCGATTCCTGCGCCGTGCCCGACCATCCGGTGATGAGCCGGCTATGGACGGAGCGCAGGCCGATCGGCACGCTGGTCATCGGCCTGACGCCGGACGCCGACCGCCTCGCCCGCCAGGCGGCGTCGCAGCTTCACCTCTACCGCGAAACCCGCAACATGGCGCGCCTGCTGCGCAACCGGATGAAGAGCCTGTTGGGGCGGCGGTAGGCTTGGTGGTTCTGCTAAGGGCCTAGTTCCTCGACAGGCCGGGCCAATCAACAGCGAACGTCGATAACTCCTGTCAGTGGCAAATCGCAAACCTCTAGGATTAGCCGAAGCCATTTCATCCCAGGGCGGAGCAAGGAGCGAAGCGACGCGGCGCAGACCCTGGGATCCATGCCGTTACCTGGCGGCAGTGCTCCTGCGGACCAGAACCGAACGCTTCCACCCGGTCCCGCGAAAAAGCTCGAACCATTCTGGATTGGTCTTCTCGATCAGGGTCGATCTTCCATTGGCCAACGCTTCAGCGACGTCTCGCGCTGGATGGCATCGCGAATGTCGAAATGTTCTTCGTACCAGACCAGACGCTGCACGCCGCAGCGGCTGGTGCAGATCGTGCCACGCTTCTGGCTCGCGGTCAGTAGGCATAGCGTCGTTCTGAGCCGCTGCATTCTTCGGCTGATTTCACGGAATGGATCCCAGGGTCTGCGCCGCGTCGCTTCGCTCCTTGCTCCGCCCTGGGATTGTTTGAGAAGGATCAGGTAGTCTGGCGGCCGGAACTGCGGGCTCACAAACAAACCCGCAGTTCCGGCGGCAGGCGACCGTCTACATTCCTTTTCAGGCTCAGTCGAAGAACCAAATCCCTTGTGGACCTAGGTCGTGAGGATTAATTCTCCCAAGCAGCGGAAAGGATTAGCATCGGCGATCGGCCGCGCAACCAGCATCATTGCCACCTTGCACGGCCAGAACAAAAAAACTGGGAGGAATGCATGACGAAAACAACTCGCTTCAGGCGTCGCAGTATTCTCGCTTTGATCGGTCTTATTGGCGGCTGTCTGAACGCGGCTGCAGTTCAGGCCACCGAGCCCAACAAGGCCGACATCGATGCCCTGAAACAATCGCTATCCAAGTACGAAGACTACAAGGCCGCCATCCGCGACCTGTATCTGTCGACGGTCGGATGCGTTTACTACAGCGGCGAAAAGGTGGCTGGAGCTATGGACTACCCGAAGGGCGCGATGGGCATTCATTTCGTCAACGTCGCGAGCGTCAGCCCGACACCAGATCCGACGCGCCCCAATGTCCTTATCTATGAGCCGGTCGACAACGGCTTGCGCCTGGTCGCCGTGGAATGGCTCGTGCCCTTGACGCCCGACACCAAGGAGCCGCCGACACTCTTTGGACAGACATTCCAGGGGCCGATGGAGGGGCACTATCCGCTTATTCCGAAGGAATTCTACCACTACGATCTTCACGCCTGGCTGTTCAAGGACAACCCGCTCGGAATGTTCAGCCCGACGAACCCTGACGTGAAATGCGACAATTACGCGTTTCCGATGCCGGAGCAGCCGACCAAGATGGTGCCGGGGCCGATGTAATAGCGACTTAGGCTACGCAATCCGGAAGGTGTCAGGAAGGCCCGGGCTCAATTGCAGTTATCCCAGTGCGCCTGGGATAACCTCCCACCGAGCTTTCAAGGTCTCTCGGGTGGGAAATGGTGCCCCTAGCCGATGTGACTGAAGCGAACAAAATCAGTCAGTTGCAAAAAGGTGGGACAGCCGTCGAAAGCCACGTTTCATTTGGTTTTCTCGCGCGCTGGTCCCACTTTTTAGTTTCGCCCGCCGCCAGCCACGGGCGTGATAGGCCAAGGGAAAATCCGAGCCTGATCAACAACAGTTTCGAATCCGAGAACTGGCAAAAAAAGGCCGACCGGCAAACCGGTTCCTTTGCCTCAAGCGTTCGAGCTTCGACCAGATGAGGAATATCTCTCCGCCAGCTGGCTTGAGTTCCATGGAGAGGAGAGAGCTGCCAGCGTTGTCGCGACTGTTCACACGCTTCGGAAATGCGTGAACATCAAACCAAAGGATAAGTGTGGCTTTGCTCTGGGGATCGTAGGGGAGATCAAAGCTACATGCGCCTCGTTCAAGAAGTCGATCCGCATCGTTCACGAGAAGAGTAGCAACAATCCAGCCTATGCCGCTGTGCGACAAATCGGCCCGAACAACCTTGATCTCATGGAAGCTTTGGCGAAGGGTGCGTGGCGCTCGGTCGTACTGAATGCAGACGTCGACGGCGCAAAGAGTGCCTAACTGGGCTTCGCATCGGCTGTAACAACCCACCGAGCTGCAGCTAGCGCCGGTATTTTTCCGTCTCGGCCATGAAGCGCGTGAACTCGCGCTCGAGCTTGAAGACCGCCTCGTCTTTCGTGCCGGCGTTACCGCGCTGCCCGCCATGACGACGGAAGCGCGGATCGGAGGTCGAGATCGACCAGAACCAAGTTCCTGAGAGCGAACCCCATTGGTTCTTCAAAATGCGGCCGACTGAGGATTGCAGGAAACTCGCGGTAAATCGTACTGTCCAGTTTGGCTAGCGATCACGGTTCTGCCCCAGTCCAGCCAGGCACGAGCGCCGCGGTCGCGGACGAACTTGAAGGCCTCGACAGGGTTTTCGAAGGCAGCAAGTATGGTGCTCCCTTCGACGATCTGGAAGCCGCGCTGGTAGGCGAGGCGCACCTTGAGGCGCTCGCTCATCCTCGGAACCGCTCGGTGGTCCAATGGATCTTGCCGCCGATCTTCATCGGCTTATGGATCATCAGGCGCTTGGGCAGGTGCTCGGGATGAACCTCGAGCAATGTGATCTTCACCGTTGGCTTGCAGCGGCTGCAGTCGAATTTGAGCTTCAGCGGATCGACCCCGCCGCCATAGACCATCATCAGGTCCGCTGAACGGCAGTAGCGAACATTGCCGCAACTGCATTCAGCCTTGACGAGCATGTTGTGCCGGGTCGCCTTGCCCAGCGTGTCGATCGGATCGTGCGCCATGAGAACGAATAAGGAACATTTTCCTTGATCGTCAAGACGGGCCGTGGAATCTTTCCACCAATCTGAAGTGAGAACATACCGATGAGCGAAGAGCTGATCCGCCTTCCCGCAATGGAGCCTGTCACGCGCCCCGGCATTCAGCACCACAGGTGCGAGCATCCCGGCTGCGGCAAGAATGCCGGATGGGGCTTCGCCAAGCCGCGGCAGCCGTCGCACTGGTTCTGTTTCGAGCACCGCGCCGAAGGCGAGCGATACCTCTGAGCATGCCCGGATGATCAGACCGCCAAGACAACAGGGCGAATACGCCGATCGCGAGATTGACTGCCAGGAGGCCATGGAGCCAGGCTTTCAGGCAATCGTTGATTGCATGCTGGAGGCCGGCTGGACGCGCGGAGAGGTCATGCGCGCGCTTCAGCGCCTGGTCGCCGCCGACAATATGACGCAAAAGGAAAACGCCAAGGTCGAGGCGCAGCTCGCGATAGCCCGCGCCATGATGCGTGCAGGAAGGCGTTCTGGTCTTTATCCTCCTGCAGCGGCGGTACTATCGTATCAAACAAACGTTGGCAAGCGGGACAACCATTCAATATGGAGTCCTTTTGCCCCTATTCGTCACCTCGAATCCGGCCGCTCCCAGGGCCTGTCAAGCACGGGAGTACAAGGGAAATGCCGGTGCCGGCAAGCGCCGAGACGATCATCAGCAGATGGGTGTTGATGCTCGCCTTGGCGAGAACGGCAAGTCCGTCAGCATTCTCACCGGCGCCGAAGGCCGCAGCGACGGCGACGATGCCGGCCGGATAGGTGCCGACGCCGCCCGGCGCATGGACCGGCAGTACCGACGAGAGCTCTCCACCCAACGCGCCGCCGAAGCATGCGGCGAGCGGGCCGACGCCCATCAGCGCCAGTACCCAGGCGAGCACCAGCACCTTCACGCCCCAGTTCAGAACGGTCAGTGCCCAAGCGCGGACGAACGCGGCGAGGTTTTGCGGAATGCCGTCGGCGATCTGGTCGACCAGCTTCGAAAACTTCGCCGGAAGCTTTCGCCGGGCCGCGCGGAGCACCGGATCGTGGAACGGGAAAACGAGCAGCGGCGAACCCAGGAACAGAATCCAGAGGCCGCAGGCCCACAGCGCGTAGCCCGTTTCCATGATCAGACCGACGCCGGCCGCAGCTAGCAGCGCGTGCAGGTCGAGCGATCTCAGCACCAGCAGCGCCGAGGTTCCGTGCGCCAGCGGCACGCCGAACTCGGAGCGCATCAGCAGCGGAAAGCTGGTCTCGCCAGCCCGGAAAGGCAGCATGATGTTGAGGATGTTGTGAACCTGCGTCACACGGAACAGCCGCAGGAACCGGCCGGCCGTCTCACGCGGGAAATAATCGTGCATGCGGTGGGCGCGGACGAAATAGGTGGCGACAAGCAGCGTGAGCGCAGCCAGGATCGTGCCGAACCCGACCTCCCGCCATACTGCGAGGATCGACGGCCAACCCCAGATCCATTGCACGAAACCCGCGTAAAAGACGATGACCGCCACCGCGAACAGCACCAACCGGTTTTTCGCCAGCCAATTCCATGGGACGCCGTCAGTCATCTTGCCGATTTGCCTTCGATTTGCTTTGAACCGCCGCCTGGCGTACCAGAAGGCCGCCTCAAAGCCGAATTTCCATCGAGAGATCCCGTGTCGAAATCCCAACCTGTTCCGCTTTTCGCCCGAGATGCGGCCGACGAAATCGAGCTGTCCGTCCTTATCCCGGTCTGCAACGAGGAAGAAAGCATCGCGCCGCTGTTCGAGCGGATCTGCGATGCCCTCAAGGATTTCGGCAAGCCGTGGGAGCTGATCATCGTCGACGATGGATCGACGGACGGTACGCTTGTCAATGTCCGCAAGGAATTCGGCCGCGAAGGGCTCGACCTCAGGATCATCGAGTTCCAGCGCAATTTCGGCAAGGCGGCCGGCCTGCAGGCCGGCATCGACACGGCGCGCGGCCGGCTGCTGGTGACGCTCGACGGCGACCTGCAGAACGACCCTTACGACATTCCAAAGATGATCGCGGTGATCGAGGAACGGGAACTCGATCTGCTCTGCGGCTGGCGCAAGAGCCGGCAGGACGGGCTGGTGCTCCGGCTCATCCCCTCCTGGATCGCCAATCGGCTGATCCGCAAGATCACCGGGGTAACGATCCATGACTATGGCTGCGGGCTCAAGCTCTACCGCACCAAAGTCCTCAAGCAGATCAGAATCCTCGGCGGCATGCACCGTTTCATCCCCGCATGGATCGCCGGCGTCGTACCGACGTCGCGGATCGGCGAGATGGCGGTCAATCACCATGCGCGCCAGTTCGGCGAATCGAAATACGGCATCTGGCGGACGTTCCGGGTGTTCCTCGACCTGCTCTCGGTGCTGTTCTTCATGCGTTTCCGCCAGCGGCCCGGGCATTTCTTCGGCTCGATCGGGTTGGTGTTCGGCGGGATCAGCGCCCTGATGTTTCTCTATCTTTTCTGGGCGAAATTCATCCTCGGTGAAAGCATCGGCACGCGGCCGATGCTGACCATCGCCGTGATGCTGTTCCTGGGCTCCGTGCAGATGATCACCACCGGCATCCTGGCGGAGATGCTGGCGCGAACAGAGCGCGACACGACGAATTACGTTATCCGCAAAAGCTACGGTCGGGACGGCTGACGTGATCGAACGGCTGACACGCAACGGCAGCGCGCTCTATCTGCTGCTGGCCGGCTATTTCGCCGTCAACGTGCTTGTCCGCCTCGCCATGCCAGCCTCCCTGGAACTTGACGAGGGCCAGCAGCTCTTCCTCGCGCAATGGTTCGCCAGCGGCTATGACAGCCAGCCGCCATTCTACAACTGGCTGCAATATGGCGTGGTGCAGGTCCTCGGCGACACGGTCGCGGCGCTGTCGATCCTCAAGAACCTGATGCTGTTCGGCTGCTTCCTGTTCTTCGGGCTGACGGCTCACCTCGTCATCCGCGACCGGACGCTCGCCATCATCGCCACGCTCGGCCTGCTAACTATGCCGCAGATCGGCTTCGAAGCGGAGCGTGACCTGACGCACACCGTGGCGGTGCTTTTCGCGGCTTGCCTCCTCGTCTATTTTTTCATCCGGGCACTGCGGGAGCCGAATGCCCTGAACTACGCGCTGACCGGCGTCGCCATGGGCATCGGGGTCATCTCGAAATACAACTTCGTCCTGCTGCCGATCGCAGCGATCATCGCCATCCTGCCGGAGCGAAAGCTCCGGGGAAGGCTGCTCGATCCGCACATGCTCCTCGCAATCCTTGTCGCCGCGGCGATCGTGCTGCCGCACGGTCTGTGGTTCCTCGATCATATCGACGCCGCGACGGCCCGAACCATGAGCAAGCTGACGGGAGATGCCGATGGCAGCCGGCTGGACCAGATCGCCGAGGGTCTGCTGTCGCTGGTCGACGCGATTGCGGGTTTCACACTTGCGACCCTGCTGCTCTTCGCGATCGCATTTGGCGGCACGCTGCTCCGCTCCTGGAAGGCGGAAAGCCAATGGGCGCGATTGATCGGCCGGATGTTTTTGGTCATCGTGGTCGCGCTGGTGCTCATGGTTCTGTTCGGCGGCGCGGACCATATCGAGGATCGCTGGCTCGTTCCCTTCTTCTTCCTGCTGCCGACCTATCTGTGCCTAAAGATCGAAGCATCGGGCGAGACGATCGCCGGCGCCGCTCGCAGGTTCGGCGTCATCGCCCCTGCCATCATGGTAGCGGTGCCGCTCGTGCTTTTCACGCGCACGCCACTGTTCGGCGCGATGGGGCGCTATGGAAAGCAGAACGTGCCGTATGGCCCAGCGATTACAGCAATCCTGTCATCCAACAAAGACCAGCCGTTGGTCATCTTGGCCGACGATCATCAGATGGCTGGCAACTTGCGCCTGCATGCGCAGGACATTCCGGTGATGCTTCCGGGCTATGAAAGCTTCGAACGGCCTTACGCATTCGACCCGGCGCATCCGGCGCTGGTCGTCTGGCGCAACAAGGGCAAGCCCGATCCGGCGATGCCCGACGATCTCGCGGCCTGGGTCGAGGCCAGACCGGAACTGCGCGGCGTGGAGCCCGAAGTGAAGGACGTTGCGCTGCCCTATCACTATGGGCGCGACGGCGACGTCTATCATTTCGGCTATGCGTGGATCTATCCCGCCGGTATGTAGTGGGCTCATCCCGGGGCGTTGGCAGCTTGAAGTGGCTGATCGCCCGCTACCGAGAGACCAGCGCTTACAGGGACGTCCAGCGTCCAGCTACTCATCGGTGTCATTGTCAGAATTGTCGTCATTAGAGTTATCTTCGTCGGCTCGGGCCTTTGCACAATAATCGCTCCGTGTCCCATTATACGACCGGATAAGGCCGGTAGATTTAATCGCAAGTGACCGACTGCAGAAGTCTCCGGCGCGAGGATCTTGCCGTCGCCGGCAAGCAGCATGTCAAAGCCGGCTGGCTGACAATCCGGCCGGGCAAGACCGCGAAGAAGACCGGCGTCGTCATCGAACTTCCGATCCTGCCGATCCTGCAGGACGAGATCGATGCCGGTGCTGCCGGCGACATGACCTTCCTCGAATCGGAATGGAAGCGGCCGTTCACGGTGAACTCGCTCGGCAACAAGATGCGCGACTGGTGCGACCAGGCCGACCTGCCACAATGCTCTCTGCATGGTCTGCGCAAGCTCGGCGCCACGATCGCGGCCGAGAACGGCGCAACGGATGAAGAGCTGATGGCGATCTATGGCTGGGTCACCAAGACGCAATCGACGCTCTACACGAAGAAGGCCAGACGCAAGCTGATCGCCGGCCGCGCAGCTCACAAACTGCTCTTCACCGCGGAACAAAAAATGGACGAAACTGTCCCACCGCTTCAGGCGGTTGAAGAAAGTGGGACAAAAACAGGCAAAAAACTGAGGAAAATCAGCGCCTGAAAAAGCAGGTGGTGCCCCTAGCCGGGATCGAACCAGCACTCCTTGCGGAACTCGATTTTGAGTCGAGCGCGTCTACCAATTCCGCCATAGGGGCTCAGGCCGGGCGGCCTGGATGGGCGCGGACTATACGGTTGGAGGCCTGTTCGTCAACTGGCCAATTCCCGGCAAGCGGCCTTTGCTCAATCCCCAGCCTTTCGATTTCGTGAAGCCGCGGCCATTGTGCGGCGCAGAAAATCTTTCTAGACAGGCAGCGCAATGAAGCGCGTCGCGTCTGGAGAGATTCATATGGCGCGCTTTTGGTCTTTGTTTTTATGCATCGTTATCCCAAAGGCGCTGCGCATTTTGGGCGACGTGCATCAGGAGTGCCGATGCTTCGCGGACTTTACGACTGGACCTTGTCGCTGGCGGCCAAGAAATCCGCCGAGTGGTGGCTGGCCTTCATCGCTTTCGTCGAAAGCTCGGTGTTCCTGGTGCCGGCCGACGTGCTCTATCTGCCGATGGCGCTGTCGCGGCCGGATCGCGCCTATCGCTACGCGCTGGTCGCCACGCTGGCCTCCGTTCTGGGTGGTATAGCCGGCTGGTACATCGGCCACTATGCCTACGACACGGTGGCGCGGCCGATCCTCGAATTCTACGGTAAGTATGACGACTTCGAGACACTGCGCGTCTCGGCGGGCACCGGATTCATCGTCCTGATGCTGATCACCTCGGGCCTCGCCCATCTGCCGCCGATCAAGGTGGTGACGATCCTGTCCGGCGTCATCGGCACGCCTTTGCTGCTGTTCATCGTGCTGGCGATCGTGGCGCGCGGCGCCCGCTTCCTGTTCCTCGCCTGGCTGCTGCGCCGCTATGGCGAACCGATCCGCGAGTTCATCGAAAAGCGCCTCGGCATGATCGCCGGCGCCGGCGCCGCTGCCCTGATTTCGCTCTATATCGTCGTCAAATACGCCTTTTAGAGCAAGGATGTTCAATTTGACCCATCCCTTGAGGGGAATGGACGGTAGATCGATGACAGCGACCGTGAATGCCGACACTGGAGGCCAGCGCATGCGGACGGCGTTGTTTCTGGCCGTCGCCATGGCCGCCACCGTCGGCTCGGCGCTGGCCTTCCAGTATCTCGGCGGCTACATCCCCTGCAAGCTCTGCCTGGAGCAGCGCACCCCCTACTACGTCGGCGTGCCGCTGATGCTGCTGGCGGCGCTGTCGTCGGCGCTGCGCTGGCCGGCCTGGCTGACACGCGGCCTGCTGGCCGTCGGCGGCCTGCTGATGGCCTACGGCGTCTATCTCGGCGTCTATCATTCCGGCGTCGAATGGGCGTGGTGGCCGGGGCCGACCGATTGTGCGGCGGCTGCAGGACCGGTGGACACCGGCGGCAAGGGCGTGCTCGACGCGCTCGACCAATTCGTCCCGCCCTCCTGCGACAAGGCGGCACTGCGCATCCTCGGCCTGTCGCTGGCCGGCTGGAACGCCATCGCCTGCTTTGTCCTGGCAGTCATCGCCTTCCGCGGCGCCTTTGCCCGCGACTGAGCAAACAGGTTCGGGCTGCCTCAGACCTGCTCGACACTAAGGATGTGCATCGATCCGTGCTCTCCGAGATATGCGGCCAGACAGTCCCAGAATTCGTCGAGCAGGGCCTTTCCGTCGGCGTCAAAGTCATTTCGTGCGATTAGTAGAAGTTTCCCGTTGGCATAAGTGCAGCTAGGCCGCTCGTGCCAAGTCCGATGGATGCGAAACTCTTGCTCTATGTCGATGGCAGCTTGCGGACCTGAACCCGGCGCCACGTCAAGGCACTCGATCATGATCTTGTACATGCGTCGGCCAAGCAGCCTCAATGTTTGACGCCGACCCTACGGCTCCAGTTCGACATCCCAGTACAGATAATCCATCCAGCTTTCATGCAGGTGGTTGGGCGGGAACAGGCGGCCATTGTTGTGCAGATCATGCACCGTCGGCTGGTAGGGCTTCTGCAGCGGCCACATCTTGGCGTGCGCCGGCATCATGCCGCCCTTCCTCAGATTGCAGGGCGAGCAGGCGGCGACGACATTCTCCCACGTCGTCGCGCCGCCGCGATGGCGGGGAACGACATGGTCGAAGGTCAGATCCTCCGGCGTGCCGCAATACTGGCACTGGAAACGGTCGCGCAGGAAGACGTTGAAGCGGGTGAAGGCCGGATGCCGCGATGGCTTTACATAGGCCTTCAGGCTGACGACGCTCGGCAGCTTCATCGAGAAGGTCGGCGACGACACCGCGTGCTCGTATTCGGCGACGATGTTCACCCGCTCGAGGAACACCGCCTTGATGGCGTCCTGCCACGACCAGAGCGACAGGGGGTAATAGCTGAGCGGACGGTAATCCGCGTTCAGCACCAGTGCTGGAAGCCCATCCGGAGATACGGCAACCGTCACGTCATTGACCTCCTTGGTCCAGTGCATGACCCCGAAAATCGACTGATTTTCGGAAAGGATCATGCACAGATTCAAAAGTCCTACAGCGTCCTTTGCGCATCCAATTGGATGCGCGGCGCTGTAGCCTGTCGGCGCGGATACTGTAAGCCCGACATGACAGGGATGTGAAGCGGCTTGTCGATCAAACGCCACGCCAAAAGCGCCTGATTTCAATGCTTTTTTGCGAATTCAAGCCGGAGGCGCGGCGTCCCTGCCCTTCAATTCGCGATAATAGGCCCAAAAAAGCCGCGATGCGACACCTCGCCACGGGCTCCATGATTCGGCGAGTTGGATCAGTGTTTTCTCGGGCGGACGCGGGTCGATGCCGAGCGCGTGGCCGACCGCGCTCTGCAGGGCAACGTCGCGTGCCGGGAAGACATCGGGGTGGCCGGCGGCGAACAAAAGATAGACTTCCGCCGTCCACGGGCCGATGCCCGACACCTTGGTCATCGCCATGATCGCATCCGTGGCGTCGAGCAAGCAGAGATGATCGAGGTCGAGGCCATCGACCACCGCCTGGGCGACGGCGATTAGGCCGCGCTGCTTCGGCCGCGACAGTCCGGCCTCGCGAAAAATGGCTTCGTCGGCGGCAAGGATGGCTTGCGGCGTCAGCGGATCGACGAGTTTTGTCAGCCGCCCGAAGATGGCATCGGCGCTGGCGCGGGAAACCTGCTGCGAGACGATGATCGAGGCAAGGCTTCTGAACCCCGGCTCGGAAAGCCGAAGCGGCACCTCGCCGGCCATGCCGCGCACTTTTGTGAGGCGCGGGTCGAGCAGACAAAGCGCGTCGAGCCCTTGCGAGATGTCGTCGAGCGTGGCGATGCGTTGCATGTCTCCTTGTTCCCAGCGCAAAATGTCAGATGTAATCAGGCGCAAAGTAGCAATTGGCGAAAGCGCCGCACAACCCGATTGCCGCCGAAGGATGACACTCCTGACATTCCGCTTCGCGCCAAGCCCGAATGGCGAACTGCATCTCGGCCATGCCTATTCGGCGCTGCTCAATCAAAAATTGGCGAGGGCAACGGGCGGGCGCCTGTTGCTGCGCATCGAGGACATCGACACGACGCGCTGCACGCCGGAATTCGAGGCGGGCATTTTTCGCGACTTGAAATGGCTCGGGCTTGGCTGGGAAGAACCGGTGCGCCGCCAGTCCGAGCATTTCGCGGACTATCAGGCGGTGCTCGACCGGCTGATCAGGGAAGATCTCGTCTACCCGGCCTTCATGAGCCGTGGCGAAATCCGCGCCTTCATTGCCGACAGCGAAAGGCGCGGCCGCGACTGGCCGCGGGACCCGGACGGGGTGCCGCTGTATCCCGCCGTCGACAAGGCATTGCCGATGAGGGAACGCCAGCGACGGATTGCCGACAATGCGCCCTTCGCCTGGCGGCTGGACGTCGATGCTGCGATGGCGCGCGTCGGCACAGACCTGTCATGGCTGGAATTTTCGGATGAGAGGCTTTCCGCAACACGTGCGGTGGAAGCCCGGCCGCAGGACTGGGGCGACGTGATCGTGGCGCGCCGTGAAATCCCGACAAGCTATCATCTCGCCGTCGTCGTCGATGACGCGCTGCAAGGCATCAGCCATGTGGTGCGCGGCCAGGACCTCTATTCCGCCACCGGCGTGCAGCGCCTGCTCCAGGAGATCCTCGGGCTGCCGCAACCAAGCTACTTCCACCATCGTCTCGTCCTTGGCCCAGACGGGCGAAAGCTGTCGAAGTGTTTTGCGGACACCGGCCTTGCCGCCCTGCGCGAGGCCGGCGCATCACCGGCCGATGTCAGGCGGCTGATTGGGTTCTGATCATGTTTTGATCTTGAAACCTCCCAGACCCAGAGTGCATCCTTCAATTCGGATGAGCCTATGGATCAACCGTTTGGTTTTGCTTGCCGGGTTGAACCGCATTACAGCAGTCGCGACACTCAACCCATCACCGATCACGCGGCAGCCTTCCAAAAATGCACAGCATCAAGCGGTTCATCCCCGCCTCTTTCGTCGTCCTGTGGGCGACCGGCTTCATTGGCGCGCGTTACGCCATGCCATGGGCCGAGCCTTTCACTTTCCTGGCAGTGCGCTTCGTTCTGGCCGCCGTCCTGTTGGCCGCCTTGATGGCAGCACTCGGTTCCAGGCGGGCGACGCGTGCGGAAGCGCTCCACGCGACCGGCGCCGGCATCCTGATGCATGGCGTCTATCTCGGCGGCGTGTTCTGGGCCATCCACAGGGGCATGCCGGCCGGGCTTTCGGCCTTGATCGTCGGGCTGCAGCCGCTGATCACGGCGGTGATGGCTGGCCGATTTCTCGGCGAGGCCATCCTGCCGCGCCATTGGGCCGGTCTCGGCATCGGTCTGGTCGGTGTGGTCATCGTGCTCTGGCCGAAGCTCGGTGCGCTCGGCGGCGGCGTAACGGCCGAAACGCTGGCCGCCTCGCTTGTCTCGGTGCTTGGCATGAGCGCCGGCACGATCTGGCAGAAGCGCTTCGCCTCCGGCGGCGATCTCGTGGCGGCCACCAAATGGCAATATGTCGGCGGCGCGTCGGTGATGGCCCTGGCCTCGCTCGCCTTCGAGACGCGAACGGTCGTCGTCAACGGCGAGCTGATCTTCGCCATGGCATGGCTGGTGCTGGTGCTGTCGATCGGGGCCATCTTCCTGTTGATGGTGATGATCCGCGACGGCGAGATGTCGAAAGTCGCTTCGCTGTTCTATCTGGTCCCGGCCGTCACCGCGGTCATTGCCTGGATACTATTCGGCGAACAGTTGAACCTGATCCAGATCGTCGGCATGGCGATCGCGACGCTCGGCGTCGGGCTGGCAACCGCTCAGCCGACCAAGAATCAGCCAACTCGGGCGCGTGCCTCCAGATAGCGGCTGATCGCCGCGTTGAGCTCGCCGCCGAGGATGAAGATCGCCGAGACGATGTAGAGGAAGACGACCGCGACCATGATTGAGGCAAGGCCGGCATAGGTCGTCACATAGGACGAGAAACGGTCGAGATAGGCGGCGAAGATTGTCGACCCGATGAGCCAGGCAATCAGCGTGAAGATGATGCCCGGTATGATCGAGACGAAGCGGCGCTTGCCGGCAGGCAGCCAGTAATGCACCGCGAACAGCCCGCCGACGATGACAGCGGAGGCGATGATGTAACGCCACAGCGTGATCGTCCCCATATAGGGTTTTACCCATTCGAAATTGGCCTCGGCCAGCCGCCCCAGTAAGGGCGCGAAAACCACGAGGACACTGATCACCAGAAAACCTGCCGTGGCGATCAGAACGAAGGCGATGCTCTGCACCCGGCGATAGATGATGCCGCGCGTTTCGGAAACGCGGTAGGCGCGGTTGAGCGAGGTGCGCAGCGCCTCGATCCCGTTCGAGGCGAAGAAGGCGGCAAGCAGCACGCCATAGGTCAACAGGTCGGTGCGCTGCACGGTGAGCACATTGAGCACTTCGCGCGCGATCGGCTTGGCGATCTGCTCTGGCCAGGTGTCGAAGACGAGATGCACGGCGGTGTCGGCAAAGGCCTGTGCGCCGAGGAAGCTGGCCAGCGTCGTGGCGAAAATCAGAAAAGGGAATAGCGCCATCAGCGCCGTGATCGCCAGATGACTGGCCATCGCCCAGCCATCGTCTGCATCGAAATGGCCGACCGCGTCATAGAGCACGCGTTTGAGGGCTACGATCTTCCGCAACAAGAACCGCGTTCCCTTCGATTGTCTCGACGCCGCGAATATGGGAAGGGATTGCGGCAAATGGCAAGCCTAGGTCAAAGCACGCTCCTGGAGAAGAGTTGCGCACCATCATCGTCACCGGAGCTTCTTCCGGGATAGGCGCCTATTGCACCCGGGCGCTGAAGGCGGAAGGCTGGCGGGTGTTCGCGACGGCTCGCAAGCCGGAGGACATCGCCGCCCTCGAGGCCGATGGCATCGAGGCCTTCTATCTGGACTACCGTGAGGCCGGATCCATCGAGACGCTGGTGGCGTCAGTGCTGGAGCGGACGGGCGGACGGCTCGATGCCCTGTTCAACAACGGCGCTTATGCACAGCCCGGCGCCGTCGAGGACCTGCCCGTCGCGGCACTCAGGGAGCAATTCGAGGCGAATGTCTTTGGCTGGCATGACCTCACCCGCCGTGTCGTCCCGGTGATGCGGCGCCAGGGCCATGGCCGTCTCGTCCATTGCTCCTCGATCCTCGGCCTGGCGCCGCTGCCCTTTCGCGGCGCCTATTCGGCGTCGAAGCACGCGATCGAAGGGCTGATGCTGTGCATGCATCAGGAACTCCAGGGCAGCGGCATCCATGTCTCGCTGATCGAGCCGGGGCCGGTGACATCGAAGATCGCCAGCAACGGCCTTGGGTGGTTTCTCAGGAATATCGATCGTGAGAATTCCGTCCACCGCCTCGCCTACCAGGCGCAGCTGCAACGGCTGCAGGCCGGCGGCAGCACGTCACGGCTGAAGGCCGGGCCGGAGGTGGTTCATGCGGCCTTGCACCATGCGCTTCTGTCGCGGCGCCCGCGTCCGCATTATGTGGTAACGGTGCCGGCCAGGATCGGCGTTATCCTCAAACGCATCCTGCCGGCATCAATGCTCTACCGCCTGCTTGCCAAACGCGCCTGAACGCAATCGACTGGAAACACACTATGGCAACCGTCTTCAACATCCTCGCTGTCCTCGTCATGGTCGCCGTGGTGATCGTGCTGATCCGCGGCCTCATCAACATGATGCGCGGCGGCTCCGGCATGACCTCCAACAAGCTGATGCAGACGCGCGTGCTGCTGCAGTTCGTGGCATTGGTGCTGATCATGCTGGCGGTGTATTTCACCCGCAAGTGACGAGGGTGGCGATTTCGGGAGGCAGAGCGTGGTCAAGCTCAACAAGATCTACACCCGCACCGGCGACGACGGCACCACCGGCCTCGGCACCGGTGAACGGCGGCTGAAATCCGATCTGCGCATCGACGCCTATGGCACGATCGACGAAGCCAATGCCTGCATCGGCATGGCCCGCATCCACACCGCGGCAGCACATCCGGCGATCGACGCGATGCTCGGCCGCATCCAGAATGATCTTTTCGACCTCGGCGCCGATCTGGCCGTGCCGGACGACGGCAAGCCGCTCGGCTATGAGCCGCTGCGCATCACCGCAGTGCAGACCGATCGTGTCGAAAAGGACATCGACCTGCTCAACAAGGACCTGCAGCCGCTCAAATCCTTCGTGCTCAACGGCGGCACGGCGGCGGCGGCGGCCCTTCACCTCGCCCGCACGGTGGCACGGCGGGCAGAGCGCATCATGGTGGCTCTGACGCAGGACCCAGGCGAGCATGTCAACCGCGAGGCGATAAGATACATCAACCGCGTATCGGACTTTCTGTTCGTCGCCGCACGCGCAGTCAATGACAATGGAAACGCCGACGTGCTATGGGTTCCCGGTAAGAACCGCTGAATCTGCCGAGGCGGGAGGGGGTCCGATGTTCATCCCGCTTTATGACACCAACCGGCTGCGCCACATAAAGCTGCAATATGTGACGATCGGCCTGATCGCGTTCAACACGCTCATCTACTTCGCCACCGCGCTTGGCGGCGAGCAGTTCACCAACGCCGCTGTGCTGGGCCTCGGCTTCATCCCGTCGGTCGTCCACGACAGCGTCGAGCTGGCTCCGCAGTTTGTCGTGATCCCGGAGAGCCTGAGCTACGTCACCTATTCCTTTCTGCATGCCGATATTTTCCACCTCGGCGGCAACATGCTGTTCCTCTGGGTGTTCGGCGACAATGTCGAGGACGCGCTCGGCCATGTACGCTTTCTCATCTTTTACCTGCTTTGCGCCATCGCCGGCGCCTTCTTCCAGGGCCTGATCGCGTGGGACTCGCAGGTTCCGCTGATCGGCGCCTCAGGCGCCATCGCCGGCGTGGTCGCCGCCTATCTGATCCTCTACCCCAGGGTGAAGGTATGGGTGCTGGCCTTCGCCCGCATTCCGCTGCGCATCCCGGCCTTCATCCCGCTCATCCTGTGGATCCTGTTCCAGATCGTGATGTTCGCCGCCGGCGGCGAGGATCAGATTTCCTGGGCCTGCCATGTCGGCGGCATCATCGCCGGGGCCGTGCTGGTGCTCATCTTGCGCAATCGCGCCGTACCACTGCTTGCCGGTGCTGAGGAAGAGACCGCGCTGGTAATCGGCCCGGCACCCGCTGCTGCAGAACCCACGGCAAGCGACCCGCTAGGGCAGCCGGCGCCGCGCTGGGGACGGGGAAGCGCCTCCAGTCCGGACTGAACCGATTTGAGTGCGTCGCGGATGATTTGGGCGCGCCCCGGATATTGACGTGTGGGGGCGCCGCAACTACGGAAGCTTTCCCACACTAATGCATGTCGCGCAAAAGTGTGCAGTGGTTTTGCGATAACGACATGCATAAAACACACAACCTAAAGCGCGTCGCGTGAGGCCAGTCAAATGCGACGCGCTTTAGGCGGTCGGAGGCTAGAATTCCGCCCGGAATGTCGGCTTTCGACAACTCTGAAGAGGCGCACACTGCTATAGCGCGCCCGACTATCTTGAAAGAGGTGGCTATCGTGAAAGAGGTGACAGGCAAATGAAGATCCTTGTGCCCGTGAAGCGGGTTGTGGACGCGAATGTGAAGGTTCGTGTGAAGGCTGACGGTTCGGCGGTGGAACTCGCCAACGTCAAGATGGCGATGAACCCGTTCGACGAGATCGCGGTCGAAGAGGCGATCCGGCTGAAGGAGGCCGGCAAGGCGGAAGAGATCATCGTTGTCTCGATCGGGCCGCAGCAGGCGCAGGAGACCTTGCGCACCGCGCTCGCCATGGGCGCCGACCGCGCCATCCTGGTCAAGACCGACGAGCAGACCGAGCCGCTGGGCGTTGCCAAGGTGCTGAAGGGCGTGGTCGAGGCGGAAAAGCCCGGTCTCGTCATCCTCGGCAAGCAGGCGATCGATGACGATTCGAACCAGACCGGCCAGATGCTGGCCGCACTTCTGGGCTGGGCGCAAGGCACTTTTGCTTCCAAGGTCGTCATCGATGGCGACAAGGCCAAGGTGACGCGCGAGGTCGACGGCGGCCTGCAGACGGTGGAGCTGAAGATGCCGGCAATTGTCACCGCGGATCTTCGCCTCAACCAGCCGCGCTATGCCTCGCTGCCCAACATCATGAAGGCCAAGAAGAAGCCGCTCGACGAGAAGAGCCCGGCCGACTACGGCGCCGACGTCAAGCCGCGGCTGAAGGTGATCAAGACCGAGGAGCCGAGCGGCCGCAAGGCGGGCGTCAAGGTCAAGAGTGTCGCCGAGTTGGTCGACAAGCTCAAGAACGAAGCCGGCGTGTTGTAGGAATTCATGTGATGCCGGCCTGCAAACGGCAGGGTTCTCCGTTTCCGGTGCTCACGTACCGAAGTACGCTCCGCTCCGGTTCTCGAACCCAACCGTTTTCGACTCGGCCTGACATGAATTCGAGACGTCCCCACTGAAGTGGATCAAGGAATAGATAGATGACAATTCTCCTCATCGCAGAACATGACAATGCGACGCTTTCCGACCAGACCGCCAAGGCGCTTTCGGCGGCACTGCAGATCGGTTCGGACGTGCATGTGCTGGTCGCCGGCAAGGGCGCCAAGCCGGCAGCCGACACCGCCGCCAAGCTCAAGGGCGTGAGCAAAGTGCTGCTCGCCGAAGCCGACGAACTCACCGAGCGTCTCGCCGAGCCGCTGGCGGCGCTCGTCGTCGGCATAGCCGGCGCCTATGACACGATCATCGCGCCCGCAACCTCGTCGGGCAAGAATGTCGCGCCGCGCGTGGCAGCCCTGCTCGATGTCGCGCAGGTGTCCGAGATCATCGAAGTGGTGTCATCAGACACTTTCAAGCGGCCGATCTATGCCGGCAACGCCATCCAGACGGTGCAGTCGAGCGACGCCAAGAAGGTCATCACCGTGCGCACCGCCTCCTTCCAGGCCGCACCCGAGGGCGGTTCCGCCCCGGTCGAGACGGTTCCGGCGGCGGCCAATCCCGGCCTGTCGAGCTTCGTCGAGAACAAGCTTTCCGAGACCGATCGTCCGGAGCTGACTTCGGCCAAGATCATCATCTCGGGCGGCCGCGCGCTGGGCTCTTCGGAGAAATTCCAGGAAGTCATCCTGCCGATCGCCGACAAGCTCGGCGCGGCCGTCGGCGCCTCGCGTGCCGCCGTCGACGCCGGCTACGCGCCGAACGACTGGCAGGTCGGCCAGACCGGCAAGGTGGTCGCACCCGATCTCTACATCGCCGTCGGCATCTCCGGTGCCATCCAGCATCTTGCCGGCATGAAGGATTCGAAGGTCATCGTCGCCATCAACAAGGACGAGGAAGCGCCGATCTTCCAGGTCGCCGACTACGGCCTCGTCGGCGACCTTTTCGTCATTCTGCCGGAACTGCAAAAGGCGCTTTGACGCCTTCTGCCAAAGCGTATTAAATTGTGAAGGGCGGGGTAGACGAAGTCGCCCCGCCCTTTTAGTTTGCACCGCACAAAAAGCAGGCCGCAAAGGCCTTTTGACGGGATCGGTGTAATGAACAAGATCGAGACGATCGGCATCATCGGCGCGGGCCAGATGGGCGGCGGCATCGCCCATGTGTCCGCGCTTGCGGGCTACAAGGTGCTGGTCTACGACATCTCACCCGACCGCATCGAAAAGGGCATCGCAACGATCAGCGGCAACATGGCCCGCCAGGTCGGCTCCGGCAAACTCGAGGAAAAGCTGCGCAACGAGGCGATGGCGCGCATTTCGGCAGCGCCCACCATGGCCGACCTTGCGGGTGCCGATCTGGTGATCGAAGCGGCGACCGAGGACGAGACGGTCAAGCGCAAGATCTACGCCCAGCTCTGCCCGCAGCTCAATCCCGAAGCCATCCTGGCGACGAACACCTCGTCGATCTCGATCACACGTCTCGCCGCGCAGACCGACAGGCCGGAGCGTTTCATCGGCATCCATTTCATGAATCCGGTTCCGCTGATGAAGCTGGTCGAACTGGTGCGCGGCATCGCCACCGAGGACCAGACCTTCGAAGCGGCAAAGGCCTATGTGAACCATCTCGACAAGACGATCACGGTCTCGGAGGATTTTCCGGCCTTCATCGTCAACCGCATCCTGCTGCCGATGATCAACGAGGCGATCTACACGCTCTATGAGGGGGTCGGCTCGGTCGACGCGATCGACACCGCCATGAGGCTCGGCGCCAACCATCCGATGGGACCGCTGCAGCTCGCCGATTTCATCGGCCTCGACACCTGCCTGTCGATCATGCAGGTGCTGCATGACGGCCTGTCGGATTCGAAATACCGCCCCTGCCCGCTGCTGGTGAAATATGTCGAGGCCGGCTGGCTCGGCCGCAAGACCGGACGCGGCTTCTACGACTATCGCGGCGAGCATCCGGTTCCGACGCGCTGACCGGCGATACGAGCTCACGGACATCGCGCGCGGTCGCGCTGAGTGAAGACCATGCGGCTGGTCTGTCGACAGCTTCTTGGCCGCTGATCGAAGACTGCATCAGGCCGCTCCTTGCCCGTTTGCTCGCCGACCGCCGAAGCCCGATGGATTTGGCTTAAACCAGCCCGGCAGAGCGTTTCACGTAGAGCATTTGCAGCCAAGTGGAATCACTTGGCGTCGCACAAATGCGGCTAAAACAAAGAGATAGAGCGGAATGCCGGTTCAATCCAAACGCATTCCGCTTTAGGGTCAAAACTCAATCAGCGGGCTGCCGCCAATGGCCGAGATGGGTGGTTTCCTGTCGTACGTCTCGTTCATTGGAACGCGCAACGAGCGCCATAATCGGACTTACGCGGCCATCGCTATGGAGGTCGCGTCTCGGACACGTTCCGGACGTATGGTGCCACGGTAGGTCAGCACCCCAGAGATGAACTGTGTCGCGATAGCTCTGGCGTTATTCTCGACCATCACAGATGGATGAACTTCCGCTTGGAGATGCGGCGGAAGCATAGAATACCCGTCTCGACATAGGCCTCCAGTCTCGCCAGCAACCCATAACTAAATTCGATATGGATGGGACGGGTGGTCGTAGCCAAGTCCGCCGAGCCTAACCCAGTCATGCTGATGATGACACGGACGCTGGTTAATCTGCTCTTCGATTCGCGATTGCTATGGTAGTAATAGCCTCTCAACGCCGGTGCCGTAAGCTACTCGCTTACGCGTCGCTTTGCGGAATATCCTGAGGGAATCAGACATCAGTGTCGAACGAGATAGGTTTCCATCGTGCCGACGCCTCTCAGTTCCACAGTGCAGCGCGGTTCTAGCTCCCAAGAGGCGTGCAGAGCGCGTCTGGTTGCCTCCGAGATTTGCATGCGGTCGGCTACGCCCTGGGACTCGAGCCGGCTTGCGATGTTCACGGTTTCGCCCCAGACATCATAGACGAACCGATGTCGGCCGATCAGACCGGCGATCACCGGTCCGGTGTGTACGCCGATTCGGACGCGAAAACTATCGCTGCCCGACGCCAAGAGCCTCAACGAGTCCAGCATGGATTTTCCCAGCGCCACGGTCCTGTCGGCGTGATCGGCCGCCGGCTCCGGAAGACCACAAGCGGCCATATACGCGTCTCCGATTGTCTTGATCTTCTCCACGGAATGCTTCTCCGCCAGCGCGTCGAACATGCTGAACATCCGGTCGAGGCGCTTGATAAGGTCGGATGCCGGCAATTTCGCTGCGATGGGCGAGAATCCGACAATATCGGCAAAAAGGATGGTCACTTCCTCGAACCGGTCCGCAATGATCTCCTCGCCCCCTTGCAGCCGCGCAACGATTTGACCGGGCAGGACGGCATGTAGAAGCGAGTCGGCCCGCCGCTTTTCCGCCTCGATCCGCTGAAGATACTGGTGCTCGCGGTCGCCCCAACGCTTCTTCTCCAGACTGGAGTTGATCCGGGCGCGCAGCAGGACCGGATTGAACGGTTTAAGCAAGTAGTCGTCGGCTCCCGCCTCGATGCAGCGGACCACGGCGTCGACTTCGTTCAGCCCCGATATCATGATGACCGGGATGTGCCGCCACCGGCGCTCAGCTTTCAATCGCGAGAGCACCTCGATGCCGTTCATGTCCGGCATCAGTATGTCCAACAGAACAAGGTCGAATTCATATTCCGCAAGGCGGGTCAGCGCGGACAGGCCTGACTCGGCAGTGACTACCTGATGACCGTCGTGCAGCAAGCGGCGCGAGAGAAGATCGCGGTTACTGCCGATGTCGTCGACGACAAGTATTCTACCGTTGCGTCCTGAGAATGCATCGCGCTCCGTCTTGCCCAGCGCCCTTTCGAGCCCTGCTGCATCGATCTCTGCCTGATCCGTCGTCCACAGCCCTTCGTTGTCGCTGGCGCGCGATAGGCCGGCAATTGCATCGACATGCGCCAACAGCTCGGCCGCAGCCGCGAGCATCACCCTGACATCTTCGTCCAATGCGTGTTCGTGCAATTCTTCGGCTTCTTCAAGGATCATTTCGGAGTAGCCGATAATCGCGTTGAGTGGTGTTCGCAAATCGTGGCGCAGTTTCGCCTCGATCTCGCGCCCTGCATGGTCCGGATAGTCGGCTTTGCCATGGATCAAGCTGTCGATGAGGCTGTTCAATTGCCGGGCAGCGGCGCCGACCCTCTCAAGATCTGGAGTGATGTGCACCAGACTGTGGTTCTGCACCTGTTCTAGCAGCAGTTCCTGAAATCCCGAGATTGCCCGTGCTGGTCCAGCAAGGGTCTGCGCCAGATGGGCGGCTATTGCGTGGCGTTGGAACTCGTTGGCAGTCATGTCTCCAATCCGCCGACTCGGCGGCTCACGGATTTGCGGCAAGCAATTGTTCGATTTTCTGGACAAGCCTCGGCAGGTCCACCGGCTTGCTGTCGTAGTCATCGCAGCCGGCCTCAAGCGCCAATTCCCGATCGCTGGTCATAGCATGCGCAGAAAGCGCGATTATAGGGATCCCCGAGGTGGCCGGATCAGCCTTGATCCGCCGTGTCGCCTCCCATCCGTCCATCACGGGCAGGCTCATATCCATAAGGATCAGATCCGGTCTTTCCGAAATGGTTAGTTCCACGCCGGATTGTCCGTTTTCCGCAATAAGCACTTCGAACCCACGCCGCGACAACCGCCGCGAGAGCATGTCGCGATTCATTTCGTTGTCTTCCACCAGAAGGATTCTCGTCATCTTCGGCCTCTTCTAACGATGGGTCAACGAACTGAGATGCCGGGCCAACCTACTCGGCCGCGGAAATCTGGCGTTCGAGCGCCTTGACCAATTGAGACCTGCTGTTCGCGCCCTTGGTCACAACGGCAACCGCCCTATCGCGGAGCCATTCGAGCTCGTTCATCGACAGATCTTTCGAGGTAACTACGACCACCGGAATGTTCTGCAGTTCGGGCGTCTGCTGCATCTCACTCAATGTCTGAAACCCGTCCATTTCGGGCATCAGCAGATCAAGCACCACCAGGCGCGGCAACAACCGTTTCATCAGGCCAAGGCCGCGCACGCCGTCGCTTGCCTCGTGAACCCGCCAATCCTTCTTGATCAGGATACGCCGAAGGAAATCGCGGGAGGCTTGGTCGTCATCAATTACAAGCACATCGCGGTTGCCACCGCCGCAAGCCTCAATTGTTTGAATCAGCTTCTCGGTGTCGATCGGCTTCGTCAGGTATTCAACCGCCCCGAGTGAGAGGCCGAGTTCGCGATCTGCAAGTATCGTCGCAAGGATCACAGGAATCTCGCAAAGCTCCCTATCGTTCTTCAGAGATCGCAGCACTGACCAGCCGTCCTGATGCGGCATGATGATGTCGAGAATGATCGCCGCGGGGCGATTCGCTCGAGCAGCGGCTATTCCTTCCTCGCCGCTTGCTGCTTCGAACGATGCCAGTCCCGCCTCCGCCAAGGCGCTGGCGATGACGGTTCGGGCGGCTGGTTCATCATCTATGATCAGAACCGCCTTGTCTCGTGGCGGCAACGGCACAGCTTCGGAGGGGTGTTGCTCGCTAGATTCTTTTTTGAACTCGGCTGGAATCTCCATTGTGAAGGTCGAGCCTTTTCCGAGTTCGCTCTCGACCTTTACAACGCCTCCGATCATTCGGCTAAAACTCCGGGTTATGCTGAGGCCAAGCCCCGTTCCGCCATAGTTGCGAGTGGTGGATGCGTCCGCCTGCGTAAAAGCGTCGAAGAGCCGTTCCTGCTGCTCCGACGTCATCCCGATCCCGGTGTCGGACACTTTGAATATCAGCCAATCGCCGTTTGGTCGCCTGTCGCGACGCACCGCGAGTGTTACTCGACCCCCTTCGGTAAACTTGGCGGCGTTGCTGAGCAGGTTAAACAGGTTCTGACGCAACTTCGTCTGGTCCGAATGCATTTTCCCGAGGTCGTCCTCGAGGTCCAGTACGAAACCGTTTCGGTTTTTCGCCATCAGAGGCGCGACTGTGGCCTGGACGTCGCGCATCAAATCGGCGACGTCGAACGTTTCCAAGAAAATTTCCATCTTGTTCGCCTCGATCTTCGACAAGTCGAGGATGTCGTTGATGAGCGCCAGGAGATGGCGACCAGCCGCGGCGATCTTCTCCAGTTCCGGAACGAATTCCACCATGTGCTGGTCGCTCGCATCTTCGATCAGCATCTCGCTGTAACCAATAATCGCGTTCAGCGGCGTACGCAGTTCGTGGCTGACGGATGCGACGAAGCGGCTCTTGGCTTCATTCGTCGATTCAGCACGGCTCTTGGCGCGCTCGAGTTCGTCTTGTCTCTGTTTCAATTCCGTGATGTCGGTGTAAACGGCGACCGCGCCGCCGTCAGGCGTCTTTCGCCTGCTTACGCGAACCCATCTGTCGCTGAAGCGATCCTCACCGACGAAGCCCGCCGGGTCCTTGTGGATGTGTAACCGCTGGGCAATCCACTCCTCCGGCGACGCGCCCGCAAGGTCGACTTGCCCGCCCGCCAGGCGTTGCTCCAAGATTTCTTGGAAGCTTTGCCCAGGAAGAGAAGCTCGCGCATGGTCAGGGAAGAATTCGCAAAATTTGCTGTTGGCCAGGATGACCCTGTCCTGCGGATCGAATAGGACAAATCCGTCAGAAATTGCCTCAAGCGCCGCTGCGATCGTCCGTCTTTGCTGCTCCGCCTCGTCTTCCAGTCGTTTCTTTTCAATCGCGCCCGCGCGAAAAAGTCGAAGCGTCCGCGACATTGCGCCGAGTTCGTCGCCTCCCTCAATCGGTATTTCAATATCGTAGCGTCCTTGCGTCAGTTCGCCGATGACCCGGTTCAGCCGCCGTAACGGGCCAATGATCGAGCGAAGAACAAGGATTGTAAGAAGCGACCCAATCAACAGCACGATGACCACCAGAATGGCAGCGGTAGTCGCGGTTTTCTGGGCTAGCCTTACAGCCTCGTTGCGAGCAGCTTCTGCCTCGGCGCTCACTTGCTCGACAAGTTTGTTAAGGGCGGCATCGACATTCGTGCTGTGGGTTCGCGCCTCGGCCAGGAGAGCGTTTCCAATGATGCGGTTATCCTGAGTATAGCTGTCCGCCGCCTCTAGTGCCCTTTTGACGTAGTCATCGATCTCGACACGGATTTCCCTCACTGCATCGGGGGATGATTTCGAAAGGCCGTCCAGTTGGTCCAGCAGTCGCTCACGCGCCTGCTCGGCATTCCGCTGGGAGTTCATTAGCAAGCTGACCGACAAATCGGTGAGCCAGTATCGCAATTCGCCAAAGGTCACGTGCGCCGCAGCCGCAGTCGCCGCGAGATCGAACAATGCCTTAGTGTCTGCGGTGCGGTCGGCACTGCGATAAAGCGCCTGCGTGAGAAGGATGGAAGATACGATGAGACTAATGAGGCCGGCCGCTGTCAGTGCAGCTACGCGGGCCGCGATCGGCAGACTGGCAAGGCGACGTCCCAGGGATTTCGACGGCGCAGGTATGGCTTCCACCTCGTGGGGTGTCTGTTCCAGGACGCTCATTTGAACAAGACGATGCTGATTGCGCCCCCCAGATCGCCGGCCTTTCCGCCCTCCTTGGGATATCCAGTTATGTCGATCTCGCCCTTCGGCTCGCCGTGGCAGGAAAGGCACGACTCCGTATAGTATTCGGGCAGGAGCATTCGAAATGCCGGGCGTCCCTCCACCTCGGACACATCCGTGTAGGCTTCGCCTTTTGCTCTCTTCGGATCTGAAAAGACGCTTACGATGATGCTGGCTTCCCAAGCGTCCGGAAGAGATTTGCGGTTGCGCACGAGTTGCTCGGGCGCAGTCACGCGCACCAGAGCTTCGTTGCCAACCTTGGCGGCGAATTTCTCATTCAACAGACGCGCGAAAACGGCCGGCACGAAGCCCTTGAACCCGATCCCAGCGCGGTTGATGTCATCTTGCTGCTCGTCCACCACCTCCCGCATAGCCCCAATCTGGGCCTCAAGCAGACGCCGGTCGCGATTGGTCAATTCGCCGGAAAACGGGTCCTGGCCGGTGTTTTTTGAGTAAACGGCGATGGCCTCGCTCGCAAACCGCTCGCTGTCGAGGTGCTTGTCGCCAAGTGCGGGATCGTTGATTAGTGTCTGATAGTTGGAGACAACGCTTCGCCCAGCGCGAAGCAATTCCGCAAGGCGGATTCCCATCGCGACATCTTCAGTATCTCCCGCTCCCATGGCAGCCGGCGCGAGGAACGCGCAACCGACAAGAGCAACGCCAATGCTTCTCCGCGTCAAGGTTGACAGGGCGAACATCTCCATCCCGTCGAAAGAAGCCAAAGAAAAAGTATAGCACGACGCAGGCCGATAGCGTAGCGACAAACGCCCATGCGCAAGTCCCTTTCGCTAAGGCCGCTATCCAAGCGTTGACGGCGGCGCGGGTCTGCTCCGTGATCTCGAACTGCACCGGGCGCCCCGTTTTCCTCTGAACGATCACCGCGCGATCGCGGACAGCACCGGAGAGCGCGACATCGCCGAACACTCCGGTCGCCTCCTCGTGCGGAACCAATGGCTATCTGCAACGTGCCTTGCATGTTACCATTGGGGGTCGTCTGGGAGAGCCGGACGCAGGGAGCAACGGTCATGGGAGCTAGGGCCATCCGATTTCTGGTCGGGTTAGCTGCCGGCTTCCTCGTATTGCCCCATCCAGTCAGTGCGCAGGAGGTGATTTATGTCGTTCGGCACAGTGATCCGCCATCGACACTGAACCTGGATGAGATTCTCGACGAAACCCCGCTGTCGGAGTCCGGACGACAAAGGGCAAAGATGCTGGCTGAGCGACTAAAAGACGCCGGCGTTACCGCTATCTATGCCACGCAAGCCACGCGTACCGTTGAGACGGCAGAGCCACTCGCGAAAACCCGTGGACTCGAAATTCGTGTTCATTCGTATGAGGACAGCGACGGCTTGGTCCGTCTACTTCGCTCAGAGAACGGCAGAGACAGAGTGCTTGTCGTTGGGCATTGGAGTACCATTCCAGAGATTCTCAAGGCGCTCGGATATCCTGAGGAAGTAAAGATCGAACGAAGTGCATATGACAATTTGTTCGTGGTCGTCCCGAAGGAAGAGCAGGCGCCGATCATGCTGCACCTCCACTACTGACACTACTGAGAATTGAAGCTGAGCGCTTCAACCCATCAAGCGAGCGACCTAACGGGAGGTTGTGTCCCGGACTACAGCCCGCCCTTTCTCTTGCTCGCGGCTCGCTGATCGTCAGATGTCCATTGTCGGTCCGAAATTGCGAATGGTTCTGGCCGGGAAGTTGTTTCCCGGGACGAGATCGGCAGGCGTCGCAAAGGCTCGATCGAATAGCGGTGAGGAAGCATCGTCGTTGCATCCGCGCCGCGTCTCGATACGCGCTGCGCTGGCTTTCACGTTTGGTGTCATCATCGCAGTGACCGCAGCCGCGCTCATCCTCGCATTGGAAAGCGGCCGCCAGAACACTATCGCTCTCGTCCGCGACCGCAGTGAGCGAATTATCGACACGATTGTGGAACGGACTCGATTGCACCTCGATCCAGCCCGCGACCAGTCCGAATTCCTGGCCAGGCTTTTCCGCGATGGCGATCTCGACCCGCAAGATGAAGCTGCCTCATTGGGCCAACTTCGGGCGGCACTCGCAGGTATTCCACAGGTCGCCGCGCTAGCCGTCATTCGCACCGATTTGAAGCAATTGCGCGCCGAACGCCATGGCGACGATGTAGTTTTGCGAAAGATCGACATGCAAACCGTGCCCGGCCTGGACGAAGCGTTCGAGATGGCGCGACGCGCAGGTCACCCTGTCTGGGAAGAGCTTCTGTGGAGTGAACGGTTGAACCAGCCTCTCGTCAACGTTCGTACCCCTCTGTGGCATGAGGGTTCCTTTCTCGGGATTTTATTAACCGCGGTTACGGTTTCGGAGCTGTCACGTTTTCTCGCCGAATCGCCCGCCGGATCAGACGTCGGCGCGTTCATTCTTCTCGGCCGCAACCACGTCCTCGCTCATGCAGCACTTGCGCACAATCCTCAGCTGTTCAAGCGCGATAAACTCCTTCCGGAAGTGACCGAGATCGGGGATCCGGTGTTGGCCTCGATCTGGAGTCCAAATCCCGATTTGGGCGCAGCCGCCTTCGTAGGTTCTTCGAAAAGCCACGTCGTGACCGTTGATCGCGCGCCCTATGTCTTCATTTACCGCGACATCACAGGATACAGCGACCAGCCTTGGGTGGTAGGCCGCTACCTGCCGCTCGACGAGATTGGCAGCGAAGTCCGCAGACTTGAACACGCGGCCTGGCTAGGGCTCGGGGCGGTCCTTGTGGCGGTCGCTGGCGCCTGGCTGGTCGGCTATGCGATTGGAAAGCCGATATTGCGTCTGGCACGCGCAACGTCTGCAATTCGTACGCTCGATCTCACTTCTGCCCGCCCGCTCGCTGGCAGTCATCTTCGCGAACTGGACGAGGCGATCCGAGCCTACAACGCGCTCATCGCGACCTTGCACTGGTTCGAGACCTATGTGCCGCGACGCCTAGTCAAGCAGCTGATGGCGCAGGGCGAACAGGCGTCAGCACTTGTAGAGCGGGAAGTCACGGTGCTGTTCACCGACATTGTCGACTTCACGAGCTTTGCCGAACGGCTATCGGCGTCCGATGCGGCGACGTTCCTCAATGACCATTTCCAGCAGCTTGCCGCCTGCGTGGAGGCGGAAGGTGGCACTATCGACAAGTACATTGGCGACTCGCTGATGGCATTTTGGGGGGCGCCAGAAATCCAGCTCGATCATTCCGCCCGGGCCTGTCGTGCAGCGATCGCGATCGCGGCGGCGATAGTTGGCGACAATCGGCGTCGACGCGGGCTTGGCCTGCCGCCCGTGCGAATCCGAATAGGCATCCATGCTGGCCCGGCGATGGTGGGAAATATCGGGGCCCCGGGGCGCATCAACTATACGCTGGTCGGAGATGTCGTGAACACGGCGCAACGCATCGAGGATGTCGCCAAAGAGTGCATGACCGACGAAGACGAAGCGGTCATTCTGGTCAGCGACGTCGTGCTGCGATCTCCTGGACCCGGATGCGCGGCGCAACCCGTCGGCCAGCATGTATTGCGCGGTCGGCACGAGGCGACAAACGTTTTCAGATTGGAGGCGAGTTGATCCCTGTGCAGACCTTCCGGCCCGACGTCGCGAAGGTCGCCTTCGGGTCGAACTAGGTCGTGCAGAATGAATGAGTTTTGACCTTAGAGCATCATGGTCTCAGATCGCGGGCCGTCGTTACCAGCGCACGAAAAGCCGCCCGCCGAGCGCGCCGAGCGCGGCGAGGATGGCAATCGCGATCGTGTACCAGGCGGCGACGAAAAGCGGCGAGTCGTCGAAGCAGTGTGCGGCATAGAAAGTTGCCGCCAGTCCACCGGCGAGCAGGCCCGCCACCGTTCCGGCAAGCACCGGCCGCGTCGGCGCGCCATAGCGCAGCACCGCCAGGAACACGGCAAGCGGACCGACGCCGATCAGTGGAATGAAGGTCAGGCAGATAACCATGTTGCTGCCGATCAGCCGCCTGCCCCAGTCGGCTGCAGGCACGGAAAGGAGCTCCAGAACCACCGCAACGATCACCAGCAGCGGTGCGGCAATCATCCAGGCCGCCGCCCTGCCCGTCGAGGCACCGGGGGTCGACAGGGCGCGGATCAAGGCGAAGGCGCTGACGGCCAGCGCCATCGTGAAGACGAACTTGGCGAGGAAGCGCATCGTATGCATGGCGGTGGCGATGTCGGTGCGTGGGCCGATCGCCAGCCAGAAAACCACCGCCGCAATCGCCGTAGCCGCACCGGCGCCGGCCCACCAGGCCGAGCCAAGCGGCATCGCCGTGCTGCGGGCATCGGCGTCGAGCGCCTTGATGAGATCGTCGGTCCTCATGTCATTCCCGCCCGAATATTTGGCCCGCCCGAATTATTTGGCCCGCCCGAATTGTTTGGCCCCGAACCGTTTGGCAATAGCTGCGAGTCCACGATGCAGCGACACGCGCACCGCCGTCTCGCTGATGCCGAACTTCACCGCCGTCTCGCCAATGGAACGGCCTTCGACCGACACCGACGAAACCACGGAACGCTGCGCTGGCGGCAGGCCGTCCAGGGCCCGATTGATGTCGCGCTCGCTGACCGTCTCGGCCTCCGGTTCGGCAAAGGTCTCGGCGATCTCGTCGATCTCGATCTCGATGCGCCGCCCGCGCCGCCGAAAGGCGTCGATCAGCTTGAAACGCGCTATGGTGTAGACCCAGGGCAGCACAGGTAAATCCTGCCGCCAGGTATGTCGTTTTACATGAATGGCCAGCAAGGTATCCTGCACGACATCCTCGGGATCGACCCCGCCCTGAACGATCTTGCGCCTGATAAAGCCGCGAACGAGAGCAGCCGTCCGGTGAAGAAAGTCGGCGTAAGCCTTTTCATCTCCAGCGATCGCGGCCCGCATCAGCCGGGAAAGCTCGGCCTCGTCCTTGCCGGTCACAAGAGTTCACTCCCCGATATTCGCGCTTCGGCGCTGATTTGTTACGTGCTGGCGAAATAATGTCCAAGCCAAAATATGGGAACATCACGAAGGTTTCACCTCCGGCGCCCGATTACGCAGCTCATCAATGTTGACTACACCGGTCATGAATTGATAGGTGCAGCCTTGCTAAATCAAGACCATCGAGATCGAGAGGGATGACGTTCCATGAAATATGCTCTTTCCGCCCTTGCCGGTGCCACGGCACTTGCAATCAGCCTGGTCGCCGGCCCGGCGATGGCCCAGGACGGCGGCATCGTCGTTTACAATGCCCAGCACGAGAGCCTGACCAATGCCTGGGTGGAAGGTTTCACCAAGGAAACCGGCATCAAGGTCACCGTTCGCCACGGCGGCGACAGCGATTTCTCCAACCAGATCGTCGCCGAAGGCGCCGCCTCGCCGGCCGACGTGTTCCTGACGGAAAATTCACCCGCCATGGTGCTGGTCGAATGCGCCGGCCTGTTCGCGCCGGTCGACGCCGATACGCAAGCGCAGGTCCCGCAGGAGTACCAGCCGGCCAGCGGCAAGTGGGTGGGCATCGCCGCGCGCAGCACCGTCTTTGCCTACAACAAGACCAAGCTGACCACCGAGCAGTTGCCCAAGTCGCTGCTTGATCTCGCCGATCAGAGCTGGAAGGGACGCTGGGCCGCTTCGCCCTCCGGCGCCGATTTCCAGGCGATCGTCAGCGCCCTTTTGCAGCTCAAGGGTGAGGCCGCAACCGCCGACTGGCTGAAGGCGATGAAGGAGAATTTCACCGCCTACAAAGGCAACAGCACGGTGATGAAGGCGGTCAATGCCGGCGAGATCGAAGGCGGCGTGATCTATCACTATTACTACTACGGCGACCAGGCCAAGACCGGCGAGAACAGCAAGAACGTCGGGCTCCACTATTTCAAGAACCAGGATCCGGGCGCGTTCGTCTCGGTTTCCGGCGGTGGCGTGCTGGCCTCCAGCAAGCACCCGAAGGAGGCCCAGGCATTCCTGAAATGGGTGACCGGCAAGGGTGGTCAGGACGTGCTGAAAACCGGAAATTCCTTCGAATACGCCGTCGGCAAGGGCGCGGATTCCAATCCGGCGCTGGTGCCGCTGGCCGATCTGCAGGCGCCGAAGGTCGACGCGACGACGCTGAACTCCAAGAAGGTGACCGATCTGATGACGGCAGCCGGCTTGCTTTAGTTAGCGTTCGTCCTAAAAGGGCAACCGACTGCGCTCCTGCGGGAATTCGCTTTCCGCAGGAGCGCTCTGTTTTTCGAGATGGCATTCGTCGATGACGACAAGCTGTGTATTTGGCCACGTTTGCGGCCCTTCGACCGTTTCCGCCACCGGGCGGCAGCGGCGCGGCGTCTGAGCTGATGCAGTCTGCGGCCGATCTTGCACGTTCAGGCTTGCCGACCGGCGTGGCGGCTGGGCAATGGACGCGCCGGCGGCCGATATCCTGGATTTCGCTCGCCGCCATCCTGGTCTCACTTTTCTCCCTGCTGCCGCTCGCCTTCATCATCTGGATTGCCGTGCAGACCGGCTGGGAAACCGTATCGGCACTGGTGTTCCGGCCGCGCGTCGGCGAGCTGCTGGCCAACACCCTGCTTTTGGTGATGCTGGCCGTACCGATCTGCATCGTGCTCTCGGTGGCGCTGGCCTGGCTGACCGAACGCAGCAGTCTTCCCGGTGCCCGGCTGTGGGCCTGGCTGTCGGTGGCGCCGCTCGCCATTCCTGCCTTCGTCCACAGCTATGCCTGGATCACCCTGGTGCCGGGACTGCACGGCCTGTGGGCCGGCGTTCTGGTTTCCGTCGTCGCCTATTTCCCGTTCCTCTATCTGCCGGTGGCGGCAGCTTTGCGCCGGCTCGATCCTGCCCTCGAAGACGCCGCAGCAGCCGTCGGCCTTGGGCCGTGGCGCGTGTTCCGGCGGGTGGTGCTGCCGCAGCTCAGGCTCGCCATCTGCGGCGGCTCGCTGCTGATCGGCCTGCATCTCCTGGCCGAATACGGCCTCTACGTGTTCATCCGCTTCGATACCTTCACCACGGCGATCGTCGACCAGTTCCAGTCGACCTTCAATGGCCCCGCCGCCAACATGCTGGCTGCGGTGCTGGTGACATGCTGTTTCGTGCTGCTCGGGATCGAAGTGCTGGTGCGCGGCGAGGAGCGCTATGCCCGCGTCGGCTCGGGCGCCGCGCGGCAGCAGCAACGCACAAGGCTCGGCCGCGCCACGATCCCGTGCCTGCTGCTGCCGGTCATCACCACCCTGCTGGCGCTGGGCGTGCCGTTCGTCACCATCAGCCGCTGGCTTGTGGCCGGCGGTGCCGATGTCTGGCGCCTCGACGAGATCGGCCTGGCGCTCGGCCAGACCCTGTTCCTGGCGCTCGCCGGCGCCCTGCTCGCCACGGTCGCCGCCATGCCGATGGCCTGGATCTCGATCCGCGCGCCGGGACCGCTGCAGCGCCTTCTGGAGGGCTGCAACTACATCGTCGGCTCGCTGCCCGGCGTCGTCGTGGCCCTGGCGCTGGTCACCATCACTGTGCGCATCGCTCTGCCGCTCTATCAGACCGTGTTCACGATCCTCGTTGCCTATGCACTGATGTTCCTGCCGCGCGCCCTGATCAGCCTGCGGGCGTCGATCGCGCAGGCGCCGGTCGAGCTCGAACGCGCCGCCGCCAGTCTCGGCCGGTCACCGCTCAAGGCGCTATGGTCGACGACGATCCGCCTGTCGGCGCCGGGTGCCGCGGCAGGCATGGCGCTGGTGGCGCTCGGCATCATGAACGAATTGACCGCCACGCAGATGCTGGCGCCCAACGGCACCCGCACGCTGGCGATGGCGTTCTGGGCCCACAGCGGCGAGATCGACTATGCGTCCGCCGCACCCTACGCCCTCATCATGGTAGCGATGTCGCTGCCCCTGACCTGGCTGCTCTATGTCCAGTCGAAGCGGATGGCCGGACGATGAGCTTCCTCGAACTCACCGATGTGCACAAGCACTACGGCCCGGTGGCCGCACTGGCCGGTGTCGACCTCAGCGTGGCCAGCGGCAGCCGCACCGCGATCGTCGGGCCATCCGGCTGCGGCAAGACGACCTTGCTGCGGCTGATCGCCGGCTTTGAGGCGCCGGACCAGGGCCGCATTGTGCTTGACGGCCAGGTGCTGGCCAATGGCGGCGCCGCCGTGCCCGCCTATCGGCGCGGCATCGGCGTGGTGGCGCAGGACGGCGCCCTGTTCCCGCATCTGAGCATCGCCGCCAATATCGGCTTCGGCATGGGCCACCACGAGGACAAGCGCACCGAGCGCATCACCGAGCTCGCCTATATCGTCGGGCTCGACAAGGCGATCCTGAAACGGCGGCCGCACGAACTCTCCGGCGGCCAGCAGCAGCGTGTGGCGCTGGCCCGCGCCATGGCCATGAAGCCGCGGCTGATGCTGCTCGACGAACCGTTCTCGGCGCTCGACACCGGTCTGCGCGCCTCGATGCGCAAGGCGGTGGCCGAGCTTCTGGAGACCGCCGGCATCACCACGATCCTGGTCACCCACGACCAGGCCGAGGCGCTGTCCTTTGCCAGCCAGGTCGCGGTGATGCGCGACGGCAAATTCTCGCAGGTCGGCACGCCGCACGAACTCTATCTCAAGCCGAAGGACAGGATGGTCGCCGAATTCCTCGGCGATGCCATCATCCTGCCGGCCAAGATCGCGGACGGCTTCGCCAGCTCGCCGCTCGGCCGCATCGCGGTCGACAGCACCGAGCGGCGCGATATCGTCCGCATCATGCTGCGGCCGGAACAGGTGCTGCTGAAACGGACGTCGCGCGAGGGCATGTCGGGCACGCCGGACATGCTGTTCGGCGAAGTGACGGAATCCGAATTCGCCGGCTCGATGTGCACCATCGCGGTGCGGCTGTTGAACAGTCCCGATCCGCCGGACGCGGCCGCGATCGGCAACACGCCGTTGATCCTGCGCAAGCCGGGCATGGACACGCCGGTGGTTGGCGAGATCGTCCGGCTGACGGTGTCGGGCAAGGCGCATGTGTTTGCCTGAACGCTCTTGCGCCTCTCGCGGTTCGCTGGTCGGGACGACAGGGCGACTTCAATCGACCCGTTTTCCGGTCTGATCGAACCAATGCAGCTTTTCGGCTTTGGCCACGACACGCAACTGATCACCAGGCTTTGCGGCGGCGCGCCCTGAGACGCGCACGACGATACGGCTACCGCCTGCGGCGCAGTGAAGAAAGCTTTCGGCACCGACCGGTTCGACTGCCTCGACTGTCGCCGGCAGGACGAGCGCACCGGGCAGCGCCTCCGCATTGAAGGTGACGTCGGCATCTTCAGGGCGAAAACCCAGTGTCACGGCTGGTGTTTCGCGAGCCGCGAAGTCGATCGCCGTGCCGTCAGCCAGTACCGGGCCTGAGGAACTTCCGGTTAGCGCCAGAAGATTCATCGGCGGCGCGCCGATGAAGGAAGCGACGAAGATCGAGGCCGGCTTTTCGTAGACGTCGAGCGGCGCGCCCGTTTGCTCGACCAGTCCGGCGTTCATGACAACAAGGATGTCGGCCAGCGTCATCGCCTCGAGCTGATCGTGGGTGACATAGACCGAGGTGACGCCGAGCGCGCGCTGCAAATTCTTGATCTCGACCCGCATCTGGCCGCGCAATTTGGCATCGAGATTACTGAGCGGCTCGTCGAACAGGAAGACTTTTGGATTGCGCACGATGGCGCGGCCCATGGCGACGCGCTGGCGCTGGCCGCCGGAAAGCTCGCGCGGTCGCCGGTCGAGCAGCGCCGAAAGCTCCAGCACCTTGGCGGTCGAACGCACCCTGCTGTCGATCTCGTCGTTCGGCGTGCCGCGATTGCGCAGGCCATAGGCCATGTTGTCATAGACCTTCATATGCGGGTAGAGCGCGTAGTTCTGGAACACCATGGCGATGTCGCGCTCGGTCGGGCCAATGGCGTTGACCACCTTGCCGTCGATGGCGACTGTACCGGCAGAAATGGTCTCCAACCCGGCGATCATCCTCAGCAGGGTGGACTTGCCGCAGCCGGATGGACCGACCAGCACGCAAAGCTCCTTGTCGGGAATGGCGATGGAGACGCCTTTCACGGCTTCGACCCCGCTGGGATAGACCTTCTTCACGTCCTTCAGATCGACGGTCGCCATCGGCTTCTCACTTTTCGGATTCGACCAGGCCGCGCACGAACCAGCGTTGCATCAGCACGACAACCAGGATCGGCGGCACGATGGCCAGCATCGCTGTGACCATGACCAGGTGCCATTCGGTGTCGGCATCGGCGAAGGAAACCATCTTTCTCAGCGCGATGACGATGGTGTTCATATCGTTGCTGTTGGTGACGAGCAGCGGCCAAAGATACTGCGTCCAGCCATAGATGAAGAGGATCACGAACAGCGCCGCGATGTTGGTGCGCGACAGCGGCAAGAGGATATCGAAGAAGAAGCGCCATGGCCCGGCACCGTCGACACGCGCCGCCTCGACCAATTCGCCCGGTATGGTCATGAAGAACTGGCGGAACAGCAGCGTCGCGGTGGCCGAGGCGATCAGCGGGATGATCAGGCCGGCATAGGTGTCGATCATGCCGAGATCGACCATCACCTTATAGGTCGGCAGGATGCGCACCTCCACGGGGAGCATCAAGGTGATGAAGATCAACCAGAAGAATGTCATGCGCAGGGGAAAGCGGAAGAACACGATCGCATACGCCGACAGGATCGAGATGAAGATCTTTCCCACCGCAACGCCGAGCGCCATGACCGTGGTGTTGAGGAGCAGTCGGCCGACGCTGATACCGCCGATGCGGCCAATGCCGCCGAACAGCGCCTCGCTGTAATTGTTCCATAGCTGGCCGCCGGGCAAGAGCGGCAGCGGCGGCCTGAGGATCGTTTGCAGCGTGTGTGTCGAGGCAACGAAAGTGTAGTAGATCGGAAAAGCCACGATCAATATGCCAAGGATGAGCACGGCATGGGCGATGAAGGTGCGGAGCGGGGACTGGCCGATCATCGCTGCCCTCAACCGTAATGGACTTTGCGTTCCACGTAGCGGAACTGGATGGCGGTGAGCGCAATGACGATGGCCATCAGGATGACCGACTGCGCCGCCGAGTCGCCCAGGATCAGATTGACGAAGCCGTCATTGTAGACCTTGTAGACCAGCGTCTCGGTCGTCTTGCCCGGGCCGCCGCCGGTGACGGCATGGACGATGCCGAACGTGTCGAACAGGGCATAGACGGTGTTGACGACCAGCAGGAAAAAGGTCGTCGGCGCAAGCAGCGGGAAGACGATGGTCCAGAAGCGCTTGGTCTCGCCGGCACCATCCATGGCCGCCGCCTCGATCAGCGTTTTCGGCACCGCCTGCAGGCCGGCGACGAAGAACAGGAAATTGTAGCTGATCTGCTTCCAGGCAGCCGCCGACACCAGCAGGATCATGGCGTGGGTGCCATTGAGCAGCGGATCCCAGGCGATGCCGAGGCTTCGCAGCAAATAGGCCAACGAGCCGATCGAAGGATTGAACAGAAAAAGCCACAGCATCCCGGCAATCGCCGGCGCCACGGCATAAGGCCATATCAACAGTGTGCGGTAGAGGCCTTTGCCGCGCAGTGCCTTCTCGGCCATGACCGCAAGCAAGAGGGCCGCACCCATGGCAACGATCGCGGTCGCAAGCGAAAACACCACCGTGACCTTGATCGAGTTGAGGTAGGCCGGATCGGCCAGCACCTTGCGGAAATTGGCGAACCAGACGAACTTGGTCCTCAGCCCGAACGGGTCCTGCCTGAGCATCGACTGGTAAAGCGCCTGGCCGGCTGGCCAGTAGAAGAAAACCAGCGTTATGGCGAGTTGTGGCGCCACCAGCAGGTAAGGCAGGATCTTGTTGGGAAAGACGATGCGTGGAGACAGGCTGATTTCCCTCGCTATCCAGGGGCCGCCCACGCGAGCTCGCGTGGGCGATATTCATCGACTAACCGAGATAGTCTCGTCAGTTCTCTAGCGCTTCCTTGATGGCGGCGTTGCCGCGCGTGACCGCATTGTCGAGCGCCTGCTGAGCGGTTTGCTGGCCGGCCAGCATCTTTTCGAACTCCTCGTTCTGGATATCGCGCACCTGCGGCAGGTTCGGCAGGCGCACGCCCTTCGAGTTGTCGGTGGGCGCCTTGCCCGTCATCTGCAGGATGGGTGTCTCGCGGCCGGGGTTCTTGTCATAGAAGCCTGATTTCTTGGTCGCGTCGTACGCAGCGAGCGTCACCGGCAGGTATCCCGACTTCTGATGCAGATATTCCTGCACATCGGTCTTGGACAGGTAGGAAAAGAAGGCCGCGACGCCCTTATATTGCTCGTCCGACTTGTTGCCGAACACCCACAGGCTTGCACCGCCCGGCGTGGTGTTCTGCGG
The DNA here is from genome assembly GCF_024707545.1 of Mesorhizobium onobrychidis. Taxonomy (NCBI): domain Bacteria; kingdom Pseudomonadati; phylum Pseudomonadota; class Alphaproteobacteria; order Hyphomicrobiales; family Phyllobacteriaceae; genus Mesorhizobium; species Mesorhizobium onobrychidis. The sequence goes on along the minus strand of NZ_CP062229.1, from coordinate 1,530,053 downwards.
CGCGCCCTTGGCGTCGCTATCGTAGGGAAGCTGGCCGATGCCATAATTCATGCCGGACTTGACGATGTCGCCGAGGCCGCCCGACGATTCGGTGAAGATGCCGCATTCGCCGGCGAGGAATATCTGCTTGGCTTCGGAGGTGCGCCCGCCATATTTGAAGGTGCCGTCCTTGGCGAGGTCTGCGAGCGCCTGGAAGTGGTTGACGAAGATCGGCGCGTTGATCTTGAGTTCGACATCACCGCCGGCCAGACCGTTCTGCTGGGTGGCCCAGGACACATCATTCCACGCCGCGAAATTCTCCAGATGGATCCAGGTCAGCCAGGTCGAGGTGTAGCCGCATGAGGCGGCGCCGCTCGCCTTGATCTTCTTGGCAGCTTCCCACACCTCGTTCCAGGTCTTGGGCGGGTTGTTCACGTCGAGGCCCGCCTTCTGGAAGATGTCCTTGTTGTAGTAAAGGATCGGCGAGGAGGAGTTGTAGGGGAAGGACAGCATGGTGCCGTCCGGCTTCGAATAATAGCCGACGATGCCGGGCAGATACTGGCTCTTGTCGAAGGTCATCCCGGCGCCGGTCATCACCTCGGCCACAGGCTTGATCGCACCCTCGGCCGCCATCATCACGCCGGTACCGACATCGAACACCTGGAGGATATCGGGCGCCTGGCCGGCGCGGAAGGCGGCGATGCCGGCATTCAGCGTCTCGGGATAGGTGCCTTTGAACACCGGAACCAGCTCATAGTCGCTCTGACTGGCGTTGAAATCCTTGGAGATCTTGTCGACGACCTCGGCGTTGGCGCCGGTCATGGCGTGCCACCAGCTGATCTGCGTGACGGCGAAAGCGGAGGTGGTGGAAAGCAGGGTCATGGTGGCGGCGACACCGGCCGCGAAGCCGAAGAACTTCATGTTTCATCTCCCGTTTTGTCATTGGCGAAAGGGCACTCTCGCAAAGGCAATATGTGCCGCTCGTGACAATTGGACAACGGTTTTGTTGCGGATCGATGAACTCGATCTCGGCTCAAAGTTGTGCACGCTTCCGGATGAGAGCCGATGGAAAGGAATTTGCCAAGCCGGCTTACGGTTCGAACAAGTGACGGAGATCGGCGCGATTGCCGGCGCCTAGTCCGACTTGCCGAGCGCCGTCTCGACCAGCCGCTTGGCATCCGGTCCGGACCATTCGGCCGGGCCGTTCATGTGAGCGATCAGGCAGCCTTCACCGTCGATCAGCATGGTGACCGGCAGGCCGAGCGCCAGGCCGCGCGTCTTGAGATCGTTGAACAGCGCCATCGTCGAATCACGGTAATAGCCGAGCGCCTCGACGCCGATTTCCTCGAGGAACTTCTTCGGCTTGGTGTCGTCGCCGGCATCGACATTGACCGCGACGACCTCGAAGGCGTCGCTGCCCATTTCTTTCTGCAGCGCGTCGAGCGCCGGCATTTCGGCGCGGCACGGCGCGCACCATGTCGCCCACAGATTGAGCAGCAGCATCTTGCCGGCACGGTCGGCGAGCGTCATCGGCTTGCCGCCAGGGTCGTTGAAGGCAAGGCTTTTCAGCGATTGCGGCGGATCGGCCGGCAAGAGTGCGGCAACCTGGCCGGTGGCAGCCGCCGCGACCGTCTTGGCGCGGTCAGCCTTGGCGGCGCAGGCGACATCGTCCTTGCTGTCGTCAACGGCGACTTGAGCGGGCGCGTTGTTGCCAGAACCGCTCTCGCTGACATATACCGCGACCGCGCCGGCCAGCACGCCCGCCACCAAAGCGGCGAGGATGAGGCGCGGGGCCGGAAAAAATCGATTGCCGTCTGCCATTTTTTAAAAACTGCTCCGGAGCACGGGTTATAGCGATGAGCGACAAGAAGGCCAGCAACCAGATGTGGGGCGGACGTTTTGCCTCGGGTCCGGCCGCGATCATGGAAGCCATCAACGCGTCGATCTCGTTCGACCGCAAGCTCTATGCGCAGGATATCAGAGGCTCGATCGCCCATAGCGAGATGCTGGCGCAAACGGGCATTATTTCGGCGGCCGATCAAGAAAAAATCGCTCACGGGCTGAACACGATCCTGGCAGAGATCGAAGCCGGCACGTTCGAGTTCTCGACCAGGCTGGAAGACATCCACATGAATGTCGAGGCTCGCCTTGCCGAGCTGATCGGGCCAGCCGCCGGCCGCCTGCACACCGCCCGTTCGCGCAACGACCAGGTGGCGGTCGATCTCAGACTGTGGGTCAAGGACGAGTGCTTTCGCGTCGCCGAGGCGCTGAAGGGCCTGATCACGGCGTTCCTGGAACGGGCCGCGGAGCATGCGGCAACTGTGATGCCTGGCTTCACCCATATGCAGGCGGCGCAGCCGGTGACCTTCGGCCATCACTGCATGGCCTATGTCGAGATGTTTTCGCGCGATCTGTCTCGTGTTCGCGACGCCATCGAACGGATGGACGAAAGCCCGCTCGGTGCGGCCGCCCTTGCCGGCACCAGCTTTCCGATCGACCGGCACCAGACGGCCAAGGCGCTCGGCTTCCGCGAGCCGATGCGCAATTCCCTGGACAGCGTTTCGGACCGCGATTTCGCGCTCGAGTTTCTGGGGCTGGCGGCAATCTGCGCGACGCATCTGTCGCGGCTGGCCGAAGAGATCATCATCTGGTCGACGCCGCAATTCGGCTTCGTCAGGCTGTCGGACTCATTCTCTACCGGCTCCTCGATCATGCCGCAGAAAAAGAACCCCGACGCCGCCGAACTGGTGCGCGGCAAGACTGGCCGCGTCACTGGCCATCTGGTCGGCCTGCTGACTGTCATGAAGGGCATGCCGCTGACCTACGGCAAGGACATGCAGGAGGACAAGGAATCCGTGTTCGACGCCGCCGAGACGCTTGACCTGATGCTGGCGGCGATGACCGGCATGGTGCGCGACATGACGGTGAACGCCGCCGCCATGAAGAAGGCCGCCGGGTCAGGCTATGCGACCGCGACCGATCTCGCCGACTGGCTGGTGCGCACCCTCGGCCTGCCGTTCCGCGAGGCGCATCACGTCACCGGCCGCGCGGTAGCGCTGGCGGAAGAGAGGAAGATCGGGCTCGACAGGCTGCCGCTGGAAGACTTGCGGTCCATTCACGCAGGGATCACGGCGGACGTGTTTTCCGTGCTTGCCGTGCAGAACTCGGTGAAGAGCCGCACGAGCTTCGGCGGCACCGCGCCGTCGGAAGTGAGGAAGCAGATCCGATACTGGAAAAAGCACATCGCCAAGGCGTGATGCTCGTGCGGCGAATCCGAAATTCGCATCACGTTGGAGCAGCGCGGCGAGCGAATTTCGGATTCAAAAGCCGCACGAATTAATTAATGAATTCTAGTGTGGTTTTGGATTTGAAGTTCCTCAACGCGAATGCCATCAATGCCAGGAACTTCAAATCCACCACACTAGGTGCAATGCCAGAAAAACTCGGCTAAAAGCGGCGGGCAAAAGTTTCGGACGGATGGATCGATGACCGCAAGCAGGATTTTGGTGACGCTGACGCTGCTGGCGGCGCTAGCAACCGTAACGGCCTGCGGCAGGAAGTCCGGGCTCGAGACGCCCTATGAGGCGGCCGTGCAGGCGCGCAAGGACGCACAAAAGGCCGAGCAGCCCGTGCCGCCCGAGCCGGAAAAACCGGTCAAGGACAAGAAGTTCATTCTGGACCCGCTGATCTAGAGCCGATGAGATCGGCCGATCTCATCGTGCTCCAACTTCCGGAACCACTCTCGTGAACCATTTCGACTACCGCGACGGCGTGCTGCATGCCGAGGACGTGGCGATCCCGGATATCGCCGCAAGCATCGGCACGCCGTTCTATTGTTATTCGACGGCGACGCTGACCAGGCATTTCCGCGTGTTTACGCAAGCCTTTGCCGGGCTGGACGCGCTGGTCTGCTACGCCATGAAGGCGAATTCCAACCAGGCGGTGCTGAAGATCCTGGCAAAACTCGGCGCCGGCGCCGACGTGGTCTCGGAAGGCGAATTGCGCCGCGCGCTGGCCGCCGGCATTCCGGCCAACAAGATCCTGTTTTCCGGCGTCGGCAAGACCGCGCGCGAAATGGATTTTGCGCTCTCGGCCGGCATTCTCTGCTTCAACGTCGAATCCGAACCGGAACTTGAATTGCTGTCGGCCCGCGCCACGGCGCTGGGCAAGGTCGCGTCGATCTCGCTGCGCATCAACCCGGATGTCGATGCCAAGACCCACAAGAAGATCTCCACCGGCAGGGCCGAGAACAAGTTCGGCATTCCCTGGCAGAAGGCGCGCCAGGTCTATGCCCGCGCGGCTGAACTGCCTGGCATCAAGGTCACCGGTATCGACACCCATATCGGCAGCCAGATCACCGAATTGCAGCCCTTCGACGACGCCTTCGCGCTGCTGGTGGAACTGGTCGGCGTGCTGCGTGCCGACGGGCACGCCATCGAGCATATCGATCTCGGTGGCGGCCTCGGCATTCCCTACCGCGTCGACAACAGCCCGCCTCCCTTGCCGGACGCTTATGCCCAGATCGTCACGAAGCACGTCGCCAAGCTCGGGCTGAAGGTCATGTTTGAGCCGGGCCGGCTGATCGTCGGCAATGCCGGCATCCTTGTCTCGCAAGTGATCTTCGTAAAGGAGGGCGACGCCAAGAATTTCCTGGTTGTCGACGCCGCGATGAACGATCTGATCCGGCCGACGCTTTACGACGCCTTCCATGACATCAAGCCGGTGGTGCAGCAGCCGGCCGCGGCGCCGCGCATGACGGTCGACGTCGTCGGCCCGGTCTGCGAGACCGGCGATTATCTCGGCCTCGACCGCGACCTGCCCCGGCCGAAGGCCGGCGACCTGATCGCCATCGCCACCGCCGGCGCTTATGGCGCGGTGCAGGCCGGCACTTACAACACCAGGCCGCTGGTGCCCGAAGTGCTGGTCGACGGCGACCGTTTCCATGTCGTGCGCCCGCGCCAGACTTATGACGAGCTAATCGGACTGGATTCGCTGCCTGATTGGCTGAGGTAGACGCGTCGTCCCCTATCGCCCTTTAGTTGCGGTCGCGCGCGATCAAGCGACCTCGGCTTCCTTGGCGGCGCGACGACTTGCGGCGGTGGATGCGACGCGTCGCGAGGAAATGGCAAGTGCGTCGAAATCGACATGGCTAGGTCGAAAGCACCCTTCACAACTCGGGGCGGCAGCGGTCCTGCGGCGCCTCGCACCGAAAATTTCTGTATATACAAAAAAACTTGCAAGTGATGCGCTTTCTGTATATACAAAAATACCAGCAGGGGCTGACGGCGGTGAGATTTGAGTGGGACGACGAAAAGGCTAGGAAGAACAAAGCTAAACACGGCGTGTCGTTCGAGTTTGCCGAGATTTTCGATTTCGACAGCGCAATGATCTTTGAAGATGCGACTGAAGATTATGGCGAGGAAAGGTTCGTGGGGATCGGCTTCATCGGCAACAAGATACACCAGATCGCTTACACACCGCGCAACGGAAATATCCGGGTCATTTCGCTCCGGCGCGCCACCAAAGAGGAGATTAGGAGCTATGTCGAATACATCGAAACCGGCTACTAAAAGTGGTGGCGCCCATGTCAGAGCGAAGCGGGCGCCCTCCCCCATCAGGAAGGCTACATTGATCGGTACAAGCGAGCCGTCAAAAGTAAGCTTATTGAAGCGGGCTAAGGCCGCTCTTGATGAAATGACGGCTGAAGAAGACGCCGCAATCACCGCCGCGGCTAGAACTGATCCTGACGCGCAACCAAACTTAGTAGCAAAGCGCGGGAGGCCTCGATCAGAGCACGCCAAGGTCGCAATATTGTTGAGGCTGGACCCTGACATCGTTGAGAGCTTCAAGAAAAGCGGGTCGGGCTGGCAGACGCGCATGAATGCGGCATTGCGCAAAGCTGCCGATCTCGACTGAGCACGGCGGCGGGGTGAGCGATCATTCCGCCGTCAGCGCAACCTCGACCGGCTACAGCCGGTGCTGAATCAGCGTTCTGGTCTCGGCGATCCTGCCCTCGTCGCGGCGATAGAATGTCCACTGCTTGATGCGTTTGCTGCGCAGAAGGCCCGCCTGGGTCAGCACCCGCATATGCGCGCTGAGCGTCGCCTGGGTGATGCCAAGCTTTTCGGCGATGAGCAGCGCGCAGACGCCGTCCTCGACCAGATCGCCATCCGCTTGGCGTGGGAAATGCGCGCGCGGATCCTTCAGCCAATCGAGGATTTGCAGCCTGCGCTCGTTGGCAATCGCCTTGAAGACATCAACCTCTTGCATTTAGCCATTTTGCTAAGTTACTAATTGATGTCAACCCTCGGGAGCAGGCCATGCTGAACGGCAATAGGATCACACGCGAACGCATCGCCGCAATGGAACCGCGCATCCGGCCATTCCTGCGCCACACGCCGGTGCTGCGCGTCGACATGGCCGATTTCGGCCGTCCGCCTGTTAGCGTCGACCTGAAGCTCGAATGCCTGCAGCATTCCGGCTCGTTCAAGGCGCGCGGCGCTTTCACCAATCTTCTCGAGCGGCCGGTTCCCAAGGCTGGCGTCGTCGCCGCATCCGGCGGCAATCATGGTGCCGCGGTCGCTTATGCCGCCATGCGGCTCGGCCACAAGGCGACAATTTTCGTTCCCGAAGTGAGCCCGCCGGCCAAGCTGGAACGCATCCGCGGCTACGGCGCCGAGCTGGTCGTCGGCGGCGCGCGCTATGCCGAGGCGCTGGCCGCCAGCGAGAGTTTCGCGGAAAAGTCCGGTGCCCTGCAGATCCACGCATTCAACCAGGAGGAAACGCTGGTCGGCCAAGGCACGCTCGGCCTCGAGATCGAGGCCGACCTGCCTGATCTCGACACGCTGCTGGTCGCCGTTGGTGGCGGCGGCCTGATCGGCGGTATCGCCGCCTGGTTTGCCGGACGCATCAGGATCATCGCCGTCGAGCCCGAGGGTGCGCCGACGCTTCATCGCGCCTTCGAGGCCGGCCGGCCCGTCGACGCCCCGGCGGAAGGCATCGCTGCCGACTCGCTGGCGCCGAAGCGCGTCGGCGAAATGATGTTTCCAATCGCCGAAGCCTTCGTCGAGCGTTCCATATTGGTCAGCGACGACGAGATCATCGCCGCGCAGGCGGCGCTTTGGGATCGGGTGCGAATCATCTCCGAGCCGGGTGGCGCCGCCACCTTCGCGGCGATCCTGTCCGGCCGCTACGCGCCGGCTGCGGGCGAGCGTGTCGCCGTGCTGGTCTGCGGTGCAAACGCCAATCCGGCTAAATTCTGACGATAGTAGGGGTAGTCCTGTTCACGTTTTAGGGAACTGCCTCGCCTTCGCCGTGTTTCTTGGTATGTTTGGAGCGACGTGCATCTAAGACTTTGAGTCCTTCGCATCCGATTTTCGGGCCGGTGCGATAGATTTGTGAGGTTCGGGTTATCCCGCCCGAACAGGAAGGGCCGATGACGCAACGACCCACCTTCACCAGCGATCGCAGCCTGGCCGGGCGCCTTGCCCTGAGCCGGCTGGCGACGCGGGTCTCGATGACGGTCGAGCGTGGCTGGCCGTTGCTGCTGCCGCTGGTCATCGTCGCCAGCCTGTTCCTCAGCGTCTCGTGGCTCGGCCTCTTCCTTCTGCTGCCCGACACTGCACGCGTCGGCCTCGTGGCAGTGTTCAGCATCGCCGCCGTTGCAGCACTCTATCCCCTGCGTTTCTTCCGCGTGCCGACCAGCGCCGAGATCGACCGGCGCATCGAGGCGGCCAACCAGTTGCTGCACAGCCCGGTGCTGGTGCAGACCGACCGGCCGAGCGGCAGGGAAAGCATTTTTTCGCAAGCGCTGTGGCGCGAGCACCAGAAACGCATGGCCGAAAAACTCGGCGACCTCGGTGGCGACCTGCCGCGCACCCGGGTGCCGGAGCGCGACCCGTGGGGGCTGCGCGCCGTGGCGGCGCTTTTGTTGGTCACCGCTTTTGCCTTCTCCTTCGGACCGTCGGGCGGCCGCATCGCAGACGGGTTCAGTGCCCACGCGGCGCGCGACGCCGTGCCGCCGCGCATCGACGCCTGGGTGACGCCGCCGGCCTACACCGGCAGGCCGCCGGTCTTCCTCACTTCCCCAGCCCTCGCCAACCCAGCCCTCGCCGACAATGGCAATCAGGCTGTGTCCACCTTCACCGTTCCGGAAGGCAGCGATGTGTCGCTGCGCGTCACCGGCGGTTCCGGCGAGGAAACGCTGAGCTACGCCGACGCCGACGGCAACGCCCGCACCATCGAGCCGGCCGGTCAGCAGGCCGACGCGGCCAAGCCGGCGGCGGCAACGCCCTCCACCGCAACGCCCTCCACGGTGCGCCAGTTCACCGGAAAGCTGACGGCCAACGGCACGCTAACGCTGAACTCGGGCAATGACGAACTCGGCAACTGGGCCTTCGCGGTGATCCCTGACAAGCCGCCGCAGATCCGCTTCGTCGGCGAGCCGAAACGCGCCGTCAATGGCTCCTTCGAACTCAACTACCAGATCGACGACGACTATGGTGCGGCCTCCGCCAAGGCGGATTTCGAATTGGCCGACCCACCGGCGCCGAATGCGCATCCGCTCTATGGCCCGCCCGAAATGCCGCTGACGCTGCCGCGCCGCGGCGCCAAGGGGAATGCCGCCAAGACCACGAAGGACTTGACCGAGCATGTCTGGGCCGGCGGCAACATCAAGCTCACGCTTGTCGCCACCGACGACGCCGGACATGCGGCAACCAGCGAAACCAAGACGCTGGTGATGCCGGAGCGGCCTTTCTCCAACCCGCTGGCGAGGGCCGTGATCGAGCAGCGTCGCGTGCTGGCGCTCGACGCCAACGCCAAGAGCCGCGTGCTCGACCTGATGGATGCGATCACGCTCAGGCCTGAAGACACGTTCGAAAACATGGCGCACTACCTCGCCATCATGAGCGCCCGCACCCGGTTGAAGATAGCCGACAGCGACGACAAGTTGCGCGACGAGGTCGCCTATCTGTGGGAGATCGCGCTCGGCATCGAGGAAGGCAATCTTTCGGAGGCCGAGCGGCGGCTGCGCCAGGCGCAGCAGGCGCTGCAGGACGCGATCAAGAATGGCGCCAGCGACGAGGAAATCGACAAGGCGATGAAGGAACTCCGCGAGGCGATGAACCAGTTCCTGCAGGAATTCGCCCAGCGTGCACAGCAGAATCCGAACGCGCCGCAGATGCAGCAGAACGGCCAGGAACTGCGCCAGAGCGACATCGAACGCATGATGGACCAGATCGAAAACCTGGCGAAATCAGGCGACCGCGACAGCGCGCAGCAATTGCTTTCGCAACTGCAGGACATGATGAACAACCTGCAGGCCGGACGTCAGCAGCAGGGCGGTCAGCAAAACAGCGAAATGCGCCAGCAGATGGACAAGCTCGGCGAGATCATGCGGCGCCAGCAGGAGATGATGAACGAGACCTTCCGCATGGACCAGATGCAGCGCGGCCAGCAACAGCGCGGGCAGAATCGCGACGAGCAGCTCGGCGAGAACGGTGAGCAGGGCCAAATGGGCGAACAGGGCGAGCAGCCCGGCCCAGGTGAAGACCGCGATCCGCTCGGCCGGCCGAAGCCGATGACGCCGCAGGAATTCGCCGACGCGCTGAAGCAGTTGCAGGAAGGCCAGGGCAAGCTGCAAGGCGACCTCGACCAGTTGAGAAAAGGCCTCGAAGGCATGGGTCTCGAGCCCAACGAAGGGTTTGGCGAGGCCGGCAAATCCATGGGCAACGCCGAACAGGCGCTTGGCGACAGCGATGGCGACCAGGCCGTCGGTCACCAGGGCCGCGCGCTGGAAGCGTTGCGCAAGGGCGCCAAGGACATGATGAAGCAATTGCAGGCCATGCAGGGCGACGAGGGCGAAGGCGAGCGGGGCGGCCGCCAGCAGAACGCCGACCGCGATCCGCTCGGCCGGCCGCGCGCTACCGAAGGTCCCGATTTCGGCGATTCGGTGAAGGTCCCGGACGAAATCGACGTGCAGCGCGCCCGCCAGATCCTCGAAGCGATCCGCAAGCGGCTCGGCAACGCGCTCAGCCCCGACATCGAGCGCAGCTATCTGGAGCGGCTGCTGGAGCTGAAATAAAGCCGTCCTCTATATCAGGAAGATCGCCGTGCGCGGATCCAGGTGGCCGCCATCGCCGGGCTGCACACTTTTGGGCGATATGCTCCAGGGTCAAACCCCAATCACTCTGAACGACCGAATTCGACCCTTTTCTGCCGTTCCATCGGAGAGGTTGAAGGGGAAACCATGACCCGTTCCCGCCGTTCGGGTTGGAGCCCGCCACGACGCAAGTTGACCCGGAACCGGACCTTATGCGCCAGATGTCATCCTCGATGAGTCACTTCCACGGCAGTCCTGCGGCGCTGAGGCGTGACAACAGTTTATTCCTGAACTCCGGACCGCGCGCCTGCTGCAATTGATCGACATGCTTGCCGGTCAACGTGGGCGACTCGCGCGAGACGAACGACACGTCTTTCCGCGCAGACTTGAGATCGCCTATCCCGACGTAGGATGCTGCCCGCAGGAGCCGTGCCCAGTGGTATTCAGGCAGGACCATCAGAAATCGATCAAACGAGGCAGTCGCGGCGTCATAGTTCCCCGCGGCGTATTCGGCATCGCCCCTGAACAGAAAGATCGGATGATAATCCGGACTGAGAAGGTTGGCCCGCGCGAAAGCTGCCTGTGCACCTTCGAGATCTCCGGCGTAAGTCAGCCCGATTCCCAGCCAGGTACGGCACTCTGCATCGTTCGGATTGAGTGCGATGGCCCGCCGCAGGCAGCCAAGGCCCGTCTGCAAGTTTCCGAGATAAGTCTCGGCCAATCCGAGAGCACTGAGCAGACATGCTTCCCGGTCATCGCAACGAAGTCCGGCCCGCGCCTCATCACCAGCCCGGCGAAAGGCCTGGATGGGGTCACTGGACCATCCGTTGAAGCAGGAGTGGAAGTCGACCCAGGCAAGAGTCTCTCTTATCAAGGCATGGTCTGGCTCGGCGGCGAGGAGCCTTTCACAAAGACGCCGCGCTACGACCATGCCTTTCGCCGTCGGCCGTTCGACGTGGTAAAATGCCTTCAGATAGAGCTTGCGGCGCTGAACTGCTTCCTCGAGGGCGGGCGGGCCTGCCGCATGCTTCATCAACACCTGGAACAGGTTTCCGCTGATCACGCCTGTCAATTCGTCATGCGATGACGTCTGGGCGAGATCGTATCTTGCGCTCCAGACCTCGACTTCCTCCTGGGCGTCCACGAGATGCGCGAAGGCGTGCGTGGCCTTGTCCTGGCGATGGACCGCGACTTCCAGGACATAGTTGGCTCCCGTGGTCCTGCCGATTTCCTTGACAGTGAGATGCCGCTTCGCGAGCGCGAACATTGTGGCCGCTGCGACGATTCCGATTTGGGAGAAGCGGCCGAGCTCTGCGGTCAACGCGCGCGTCAATGCATCCGCGTCGGTCTTTGTTTTGCCGAACTGACCCTTGACCGGCATCACCGCCAGCCGCGGTTTTCCGCTTTGATGGCCGATCTCGACGTGCTGGTCCGAGCCGTTGCTAGCGCCGGAAGCGCCGGCAAAATACGCCGCGAGCCCGATCTTGGTGCGCACGCCAAGTTTTTCGTAGATGGCCGCAAGGTGGGTGCGAACAGTGGTTGGGGCAATGAAAAGTGCATTGCCGATTTCGCGATAGGTCATGCCGGTTGCGAATTTTTCCGCGACCGCGCGCTCGCGACCCGACAAGGCATCGAGCGTCTGCGCTTTCGAAGCGTCATTGAGCGTCATGGTGGAACCCGTCCCAGGACAGAATACTACAAATGCAGGAGGTCGAATACTGCATCTGCCCGATCACGCCGCAGGCGCACGCGTTGCAAGATCGCTTGCAGCAACAAGCTGCAATCAGGGGAGGTTTCCATGCGTCCTGTTTCCGTAGTGCTGGCATGCACGATGGTGAGTTTTTCCGCCGCGCAGTCGCCGTCGTTCGCAAGAGGATGCAGGCAGGCGCTGGAATCGGATGTGAAAATCGCGAGCATGCGCCTCTATGCCGACATCCTGGCCAATGCCGCCCGCAACGGCTGGGACTACACGCCTGAATCGATCGTCAGCGGCTCAAAGCGGCATTTCGAGGAGATGAAGCTCCAGTTGAACGACGCCGGCTATGAGATCGGGCCCGTCGGCGTCCGCCTGTATTGCAAACGGTGGGACAAGCTCGCCGCCCGCTAGCAACCAGCGTTCCGCCCTTTGCGGCGCAAGCTTTATCGAGACATTGATATGTCGAAGGTGCAGGCCAACTGTCTGCTGCTGCTGGCTGCTGCCTTTTGGGGTTTCGGTAATGTCGCGCAGAAGACCGTTCTGGATCATCTCGATCCGCTCAGCGCCGTGGGCATGCGCTGCCTGATCGCAGGGCTCATGGTCGCGCCGCTGACGATGCTCGAATGGGGAAGGAAATTCGGACCCGGCTATTGGATGAGCCTCATCAAAATCAGCGTTCTGTTTTCGATTTCGATCACTGTCCAGCAGGTCTCCTACCTCGATACCTCGGTCACCAATGCGAGCTTCCTGGTGAGCACCGCAACGGTGATGACGGCGTTGGTTCTCCTGGGGCGATCATCTGCGCAGCGAATATGAGATCGAGCAATTTGCGCTGGTTCGTGGGAGGACGAGGCGGACCCGTTCTAGCGCGGGCAGATACCTGCTTCCGTTACCTGACGCTTGCGACCCGTGCTGAAGCTCCAGATCGGCCAGGAGACAGCGGAATCGGACCCGGCGAACGGCAGCTATCCCATGATCGCCTCCAGAACCAGTCAGTCTGGAATCGGCCCAATCAAGACGTTCGCCACATCGGAGCCCAGCGTCCGCTCCTGGCGCTACCTACACATTCCGTTAGTCGGCTCAGACGACAAGATTCCACCCTTCCACGTCCTTCTTCTGGAGACGTTGAAGGGAAAACCTGACTCAAAGGGAACATGGCGGCTGCACATCTGCTACGACACACTGTCGAAAACCCGTGTCGGTACGGTTCGGTTATGACAACGGATCCCCTGCCCAGACCAGCAGACGCCGAGCATCTCACCAAAGCGCTTCGCCGATCCGGCGCAGTGGGTACAGTGTGCGTTTCGAACGTCGTGGTGATGAGCTCGCTAAAGAAGCTACGTTCCCACACATTACGGCTGCACCTGGATTACGAGGGTCCGGCCGGAGACGCGCCGAGTTCCGTGATTTTAAAGATGGGACATCTCGACAGCGCCGGTCATCCGTCAAACACGAATGATCGCGAGATCGCGTTCTACCGTGACATCGCCCCCGCCCTCCCAGCACGCGTAGTGCCACACTGTTTTGAGGCCATCGACGCTGCGGGCGGGACTGCGTGGCATCTTCTGCTTGAAGACCTTACGGATTCGCATTTCATCGCCACTGCCTGGCCGCTGCCGCCCTCATTGGAGCAATGCGAAAGCATTGTGCAGGCATGGGCGCGCTTCCACGCTGCTTGGTGGGATCATCCACGTCTAGGCGTTTCAGTGGGCGACGCAACTTCGTGGGAGCGACACTTGGGAGGTTTCGCGGAGCGGTTCGAGTGCTCCACCGATCGCTTCGGCGAGTTCATGCCTCGCGAGAGGCGCGATCTCTACGAACGATTGATCGAGCAAACGCCCCTTCTGCTCGGACGCACCCGTCGCAATCTTACCGTCATTCATGGCGATGCGCATTGGTGGAACTGCTTCTTGCCGCGGCCGGTAAACAGGGAGGGCGTCCGGTTTATTGATTGGGAAAGTTGGCACATCGGCACAGCGACGATGGACCTCGCCTATATGATGGCCATGCTTTGGTATCCCGATCGCCGGCGACGGATGGAGCGACCGCTGCTGGACCTCTACCATGCGGAACTCTTGACACGTGGCGTGAGCGGCTATGACCGCCAGGCGCTGGGCGACGATTATCGCCTGTCAGCGCTTTGGCTAATCACAAGACCCGTGGCGCAGGCCATGAACAACATTCCCCCGCGGGTCTGGTGGAACAACCTCGAGCGCATCATGCTGGCGGTTGACGATCTCGGCTGCCGCGATCTGCTTTCATAAGTGCGAGGCAGCAACAACTGTAATTCCTAATCCAATGGACCGAACTGCAGTGTTCCACCCATCTCGGTCATCGGCGGCAGCCAACCGATTGAGTCTGAATCCTAGAGCGGCGGACTATCAAGTCGAACCGTGCCGCGCTCTATCTTTTGTTTGAGCATCGGATTTTCCCAAAACCGGTACCCACTTTAGTCCGATGCTCTAGCGGTTGGTGAACGCCTCGCGGATCGCCTCCTCCATGCCGTCGATGGCCTCGCCGGAAGCGTTCGGATTGCGGCGCAGCACCACGTTCGAGGAATCGATGTCGCCGAACCCATCGGCGGCCGTAAGTTCGCGGCAGCCGGCCGGGATGTTGCTGCGCGAGATCGGCGCGATCGCCAGCCCGGAGGTGACGGCGAGCCGCAGGCCGCCATTGGTGTCGCTGGTATAAGCGACACGATAGGCGAGGCCGCGCTGCTCCAGCGACTTGATCGCGAAATCCTTGCACCAGCCGGCACGGTTGTAGAGTGCGATCGGCACCGGCCGCTCCTCATGCATGTGATGCAGCTCCGACGTCACCCACACGGTCGGGTCATGCATCAGCACCTCACCGCCGGAGAGATCCTGCCATTCGAACACCACCGCCAGATCGAGTTCGCCGGCGGCGAGCGCCGCGATCTGCGCACCGGAATGCGCGTAGCGGACGGTGATGTCGACCTGAGGATGGCGCTTGGCAAAGGCGCCGAGCGCGCGCGACAGGATCGCGTGGCCATATTCCTCCGGGATGCCGATGCGCACCGGCCCGCCAAGCGGCGCCGCGACCATCGATGCCGCCGTCTCGTCCAGCAGCGATACGATCCGGCGGGCGTTGACGATGAGTTCGCCGCCGCGGCGCGTCAGCGCCACACCACGCGAGCCACGCTCGAACAGGCTGTCGCCGACCACATCTTCGAGCTTCTTCATCTGCATCGAAACCGCCGATTGGGTACGGCCGGCCTGCTCCGCTGCCTTGGTGAAATTGCCGGTGTCGGCAACCGCGACGAAGGTGCGCAGCAGATCGCTGTCGAGCGTGGGCTTCATTTGTCCGCCATAAGAAAATATGATTGCTGGCATCATTCCAATTCGTTTGCAACATGTCGAACGGCAGATAATAGTCACCTCACCCATTGGATATGCGGCTGCGAAATCGGCCGCGGACCAATCTAGAGTCCTCACTCGTACCCGCTGCCCGAAACGGTGGCGGGTTCTTTTTGATGCATGTCGCCCAAAAGTGCGCAGCGGTTTTGGGACAGCGACATGCATCACCAAAAATTACCAGGCCCGGCTCTCGGGCCGCACACGCAAGGAGCCGCTGAACGACATGCAGAACCGGATCGTTTTCGGCATGGCAAGCCTTTGCCTCGGCGTTCTGGTGTTCTCGCTCCAGGACCCGCTGATCAAGGCCGTATCGAGCACTTATCCGGTGACCGAGGTGATGGCGATCCGCTCGATCGTCGCCCTGCCCATTCTTCTCGTGCTTGTTCATGCCGATGTTGGGGTCAGCGCGATCTTTTCGAAGCGGTTTCGCATGCTGACGATGCGCGCCTTCATCCTGTTCACCTCCTACACGGTCTACTACCTGGCGATCGCCGCCCTGCCGCTTGCCGACGCGGTGGCGCTCTATTTCATGGCACCACTGTTCATCATGGCGCTTGCCGGCCCTTATCTCGGCGAACGGGTGGCGTGGCAGACGCTGGTCACCGTCATGGTCGGAATGCTGGGCGTGCTGGTGATGCTGCGGCCCGGTGCCGGGCTGTTCGACTGGGCGGCGCTGCTGTCGCTGGCCTCGGCGGTTCTGTACGGCTTTTCGCAGTTGATGGCCCGCAAGATCGGTGACACCGAATCATCCACGGTCATGGCGTTCTATCAAAACGGCGTCTATCTCCTGGGCGCTGCAGCGGTCGCCGGGCTGTTCTGGCTGGCAGGAATAGCTCACGCCACGCATCCGAGCCTCGAATTCCTGGTCAGGCCATGGATCTGGCCGACGCCGATCGATCTTCTGACGATGGCCGCCTGCGGCTTGGTCGCTTCGGCTGGGATGATCCTGTTGTCGCAGGCCTACCGGCTGGCGCCCGCCAACAGCGTCGCCACCTTCGAATACACCGGCATCATCTGGTCGCCGCTGTGGGGTTTCCTGTTCTTTGCCGAAGTGCCGCGATCGACCACCGTCGTCGGCGCCGCCCTCATCATCGGCGCCGGTCTGTTCGCGCTCCATGCCAGCCGGCGCCGGAGCAGCGGGCCGGCAATCGCGGCGACCTGCGATCCCGCCTGACCGCGATTAGGCTTGGATTCTAGGCAAAACAGGCGAGCGCCTGTTCGACACGCGCGCGGATTTCGGCCAGCGTGAACGGCTTCTGCACGACGTCCACAATGACGCTGTTCAGTTCCTCGGCGCGCTCGCGCTGGTCGGCATAGCCGGTCATCAGCAAGATCTTCATCGCCGGGAATAGCGACGCCGCCGCCTTGGCCATCTGGATGCCGTCCATTTCCGGCATGCGGATATCGGACACGACAAGGTCGTAGCTGCCACGTGCTGCGCGGATCAGGGCAAGCCCTTGCGCGCCGTCGGCGGCGATGTCGATCATATGCCCGGCGCGTTCGAGCGCGCGGGCGGCGAGGGTGCGGACGGACTCATCGTCCTCGACGATCAGGAGCTTTGCCATAGCGGAATGTTTGGCGGGGAAAAGTTGACGTTTTCTGAAGGAGCCGAGATCAGTGAGGCCTTTTCAGAATTCGCTCCGGCGAGTCAGATGGCGTGGTGACCGTCGCAGTAGAATTATCAAAAGGTCTCAGGCGTCGCCCTTGACGACGCCGACAAACGGCAGTTCGCGAAAGGCGTGGGCGACATCCATGCCGTAGCCGACGACGAAATAGTCGGGGCAGTCGAAGCCGACATAGTCGGCGTTGAGCGCGGTCCGGCGGCGCATGCGCTTGTCAAGCAGCACGGCGATGGCGCAGCTTTTGGCGCCGCGCGACAGCATCAGGTCGCGGGTGAAGGACAGCGTCTTGCCGGATTCGAGAATGTCGTCGATCAACAGCACGTCGCGGCCGGCGACCTCATTGTCGATGTCGCGCAGCACCCTCACCTCGCCGCTGGTGGTGCCGGCGCCGTAGCTGGAGATGAAGATGAACTCGACCTCGGGCGACAGGCCGACATCGTGCATGGCGCGAATGAGATCGGCGGCGAAAATGAACGATCCTTTCAGCACCGAAATCACCAGAAGGTCCTGATAGTCGCGCTCGGCGATCTCCTTGGCGAGCTCCAGATTGCGGCGGGCAATCGCCGACGCCGAAAACAGAACCTCGATATCCTTGCCGCGCACGACTGGCATTGGCAGCCTTTCCAGAAATGATCGCCCTAGTTGGCGAAGGTGACCGAGACGGTCCTGACCCCGTTTCTAGGCATGTCGAGCCGGCTCGAAAAGCCAAATCTTTCGCCGGGCGCTAGCGAACGGTTGGATGTCTCCAGCGTATAGCGGGTTGTGCGCCTGTCATTGCCGGTGACCCGGATTTCCAGCGGCGGCAACGGCGACGGACTGGCGCCGTCATTCGCGGCCTCGCCACCGACGAACAGGACAGGTTTCGGCCCGGACGCATCGATACGCGACGTAACGCCTGAAATGGTGAGTGCAGCGCCCGTTTCCTGTGCCGCAAGAAAAAGCGGCGCCTGGCGCACCAGCGCGTGCCCGCCCGAGACCCAGAAGGCTGCAAACACGGCACTGAGGCCGGCGATCCAGAAGATCGGCCCGCCGCGCGCCCGCAGCCGTTCCATCGCGGCTTTGGGCTTGCGCAGCATGTCCATGCCTTCGAGCGATGGCGTGGCGATCGCGCGCGAAAGCGGCGGTGAAGGGTCCATGCTGGCGGTGCGGCGCGGCAGCACCTCGTAGTCGGCATCGACGATGTCGTCGGCCGGATCACGCATGATGCGTTCCGGCGCAGGATTTGCGGCCGCACCGGTCATGATTTCGCCGGAAACCGGGCGCGCGGTTCGATCCTCAGCCATCATGGCTCCAGCACTACGGCACTTGTTCGCTCTTCGTTTCTTTTGCGTAAACGGAAATGGTTAACGCTTCCCCATCGGTACCCCTGTGACGCGCCCAAAAAACCTCAGAATTAACCGCCGGTTAACCATGCCGGCCGATGGTCTTTTCTCAGAGATGGCTGGCTCGTCGCCGCCGCAAGTTTCAGGTCGTCGAACGTGATCCGCTTCGAAAATGTCGGCCTCCGCTATGGCATGGGTCCGGAAATCCTCCGCGACATTTCCTTGCACATACCGGAGCGCTCCTTCCAGTTCCTGAGCGGCCCTTCGGGCGCCGGCAAGACGACGCTGCTGCGGCTTTTGTTCATGTCGCTCAAGCCGACGCGCGGACTGATCACCATCTTCGGCAAGGACCGCTCGCGCATCTCGCGCACCGAGCTGCCGCATCTGCGGCGGCGCATCGGCGTCGTGTTCCAGGACTTTCGCCTGCTCGACCACATGACGACCTACGAGAACGTGGCCTTACCGCTGCGCGTGCGCGGTCGCGAGGAGGCGAGCTACCGCACCGACGTGACCGAGCTCTTGAAATGGGTCGGCCTTGGCGAGCGTATGCATGTGCTGCCGCCGGTGCTGTCGGGTGGCGAGAAACAGCGTGCCGCAATTGCCAGGGCGCTAATCGAGCAGCCCGAGATCCTGCTTGCCGACGAGCCGACCGGCAATGTCGATCCGCCGCTGGCGCGGCGCCTGTTGCGGCTGTTCATCGAACTCAACCGACTGGGCACCGCGGTGGTGATCGCAACCCACGACCTCGGCCTGATGGAACAGGTCGACGCACGGCGCCTGATCCTGGCCGGCGGAAGGCTGGATATCTATGACTGACCATTCCGTTCAGCATGTCGAAGACCAGCACGCCGGGAAGGCTGCGACGACGCAGCGCGTTCAGCGCAAGATGGCGCCGATCGTGCCGGCGCAGAACATCGCCGGCCGGGCTCTGGTCCTGGTCATCGCCATCATGACGTTCCTCTCCTGCCTGGCCTTCGGCGCGGTGACGCTGGTGCGCGACACCGCCTCTGTCTGGGAGAACCAGATCTCACGCGAGGCGACGATCCGGATCAAGCCGGTAGACGGCCTCGACATGGAGGCAGCACTTGCCCAGGCCTCGCAGATCGCCGGCGAATTTCCTGGCGTGACGAGCGCCAGGATCGTCGACCGCGATGCCACGGCGCGGCTACTGGAGCCGTGGCTCGGCTCGGGTCTCAACATCGACGACCTGCCGGTGCCGCGTCTGATCATCGTCACCATAGACGAGAACAACCCGCCCGACTTCGCCGCAATGCGCGCCGCGATTACGCCGAAGCTGCCCAGTGCAGCGCTTGACGACCATCGCACCTGGGTCGACCGGCTGGTGGCTATGGCCCGCACCACGGTGACCATCGGCATCGCCGTGCTGGCGCTGATGCTGTCGGCAACCGTGCTGACCGTGGTGTTCGCGACGCGCGGCGCCATGGCCGGCAACGGCCACATCATCGAGGTGCTGCATTTCGTCGGCGCCGAAGCGCGCTTTATCGCGCGCGAATTCCGCCACCATTTTCTAGTCACCGGTATGAAGGGCGCAGCCGCCGGGGGTGCGGCGGCGGTGCTCGTCTTCATCGTCTTCTCATGGTGGTCGTCGCGCAACATGGCAACGCCTGAGGCAGATCAGGCGACCGCCTTGTTCGGCAATTTCGCCATCGGTTCGGCGGGCTATCTCGGCGTCGTCCTCATGGTGCTGGTCATCGGTGCGCTGACGGCGGCAACCTCCCATGTCACCGTCGTCACCTATCTCAGCGACATCGATGTCCGCCAACCGGACGCGGGGTGATCACGAATAGAGAATTAACGTAACGTAATGTGTGCTTTTTCACCTACTAAACGCCGCATTTCGGGGTTAACGATAGACACGATGGACGCGCGCGACTCGACCGGAATGGCTGGACAGTTGCCCTTGGTGATTACGCGTTCCCGCGAGCGCGCCAAGCCCAGCCGATTGGCGGGCGCGTTGCGTATCTCCGCTTTCTTTCTGCTCGTGCTGGCAACGCTGTTTGCCGGCGGCTTCGGCTGGTTCGCCAACACCGTCAGCCGTCTCGCGACGCCTACCAATCCGGCAAAAGCCGATGCCATCATCGTGCTGACCGGCGGCCATTCGCGTCTCGACGCCGCTATGGGTCTGCTGGCATCCGGCAAGGGCGAGCGGCTGCTGATCAGCGGCGTGCATCCTTCCGCCAGCCGCCGCCAGCTTCAGGTCGCGACGCGCGGCGACAAGAAATTGTTTTCCTGTTGCGTCGATATCGACCGCGCCGCGCTCGACACGATCGGCAATGCCGAGGAAAGTGCCAAGTGGGTGGAAGACCACGCCTATGGCACCGTGATCCTCGTCACCAACAACTATCACATGCCGCGCAGCCTGCTGGAAATGGGCCGGCTGCTGCACAAGGCCAAGCTCGAGCCCTATCCGGTGGTCAACAGCAATCTCGGCAATGGCGGCTGGCTGACCAAGCCCAGGGCGCTGCGCGTGCTGTTCACCGAGTACAACAAATATCTGCTGGCGCTGGCGCGCGGCATCGTGCCGGTGAAGCCAACGCCAACCGGTATCGCGCTGGCCGAGGCTGCTGCGCCGAACTGAGCCGATCTGGAACCGACATCATTCCTTGACCGTAGCGCTTGAGGCTCCGCGCAGGCGCGCGATCTCCTGTTCGAGACGTTCGATACGCTTGTCCCGCTCGGCCAGCGCCGCCGCCACATCGGCCGCTTCGAAACGCTGCGGAATATGCTGCGGGCAATTGGAATCCCAGGCCGAAACGGTGAACAGGATGATTTGCTCTGGGCGCGCCTTATAGCCTTCCGGCATCAGCTTCGCCATCAGTTCGGCGTCGTCTTCTACGACACGCGCACTGCCCCAGATCTTGATGCGCTGCCGGTGCGCATAGTCGATCAGGAACAGGAAAGCGCGGGGGTTGTCGTCCAGATTGCCCTGGGTGATGAATTGCCTGTTGCCGGAGAAATCGGCGAAGCCGATCGTCCGCTCGTCGAGCACCTTGAGAAAGCCGGCCGGCCCGCCGCGATGCTGGATGTAGGGCTGGCCCTCACCATTGGCCGTCGACAGGAAGATACTGGTCTGCGCCTCGATGAAGGCGGCGAGATCGGGCGTGATATCAGCTTGCCAGCTGCCGCGCTCCTCGACGCGGGCATAGGCATCACGTGAGCCTTTGCGGGCCTGGATCGCCTTGACGGTTGGCGTAAAGGCGACATCGCTGGTGAAGGCGTGAGCATGCATGGAAAGCCTCTTTCAAAGGCCGAGTTCCGATAGAGAGGGATGATCGTCCGGCCGGCGGCCAAGCGGCCAATGATATTTGCGGTCGGCCTCGAGGATCGGCAGGTCGTTGATGCTGGCGATGCGCAAGCGCATCAATCCATGCTCATCGAACTCCCAGTTCTCGTTGCCGTAGCTGCGAAACCACGAGCCGCTGTCGTCGTGCCATTCATAAGCGAAACGCACGGCGATACGGTTGTCGCGGAAGGCCCAGACCTCCTTGATGAGCCGGTAGTCGCGTTCGCGACCCCATTTGCGTGTGAGGAAGGTCTGGATGGCGTCGCGCCCTTGCAGGAACTCGGCCCGGTTGCGCCAGCGGCTGTCGATTGTGTAGGCAAGCGCGACCCGTGCCGGATCACGGGAATTCCAGGCATCCTCCGCCATGCGTGCCTTCTTTACGGCGGTTTCGGCGGTGAATGGCGGGAGCGGCGGGCGGCTTTCAGACATGGAACTCCTTGTGATGGGCTAACGACACACCGGTCGCTGAATTCAGGCTGCCCTGCGGGCAGAAACGACCGGAAAGTCGATCTCCGTCCTGGCAACCTCATTGACATAGTTGGTCCAGACATTGAGAGCGACATGCTGGACGATCTCGATGACCTGCGCATCGTCGTAGCCTGCGAGCCTGACGGCGCTGAGATCCTCGTCACCGATATGGCCGCGGTCGCGCGCAATCTTGGTGGCGAAACGCACGGCTGCGGCGGCCTTGGGATCGTTGGAGCCGCCCGCGCGGTTGGCGACCATTTCGGCATCGTCCAGCTTGGCGAGGTTCTTGCCGAGATAGGTGTGGGCGGAAAGACAGTAGCTGCAGCCATTGATCTCGGCGATCGCCAGAGCGATGCGCTCGCGCGTCGGCGCGGGCAGGCGGCCTTTGGCAAGCGCTCCGGACAGACTGAGATAGCCTTCAAGCGCAGCCGGGCTATTGGAAACAAGCCTGAAGAGGTTTGGCACGACGCCGAGTTGCTTCTCGACGGCATGTAACATCGGCTGCGACGCAGCAGGCGCGGCCTCTATGGACGCGGGTGTAGGGATACGGGGCATCGGCATTCCTTCTCGTCGATCAGCTTCGCGGCCAAACATGGCCCCTTCCATCCTTCGGATGTAGATGTCATATTTGCAATCAATCCTTCCACTTTCCGGGAGAAACATGGATCGCCTCGAGGCCATGTCGCTTTTTGTCGCCGCAGTGGAGGCCGGCAGCCTTTCGGCCGCCGGACGCCATTTCGGCATCCCGCTTGCAACGGTCAGCCGCAAGGTCTCCGACCTGGAGCGGCATCTGAAGACGCGTCTCCTGAACCGCTCGACGCGGCAGCTGACGCTGACCGACGCGGGTCACGCCTACCTCGCTGCCTGCCATCGCATTCTCGACGAGGTCGGCGAGGCCGAGCGTACCGCCGCCGGCGAATACAGCGCGCCGACGGGCGAACTGATCATCACCGCACCGATCGTCTTTGGCCGCCTGCATGTGCTGCCGGTCGTCACTGGCTTCCTCGCCGCCTACCCCGACGTGGCTATCCGCCTGATGCTCGCGGACCGGATAACCCAGTTGACCGAGGAGCACATCGATCTCGCCGTCCGCATCGGCGAGCTTCCCGACTCGAGCCTGGTGGCCACCCGCGTCGGCTCGATCCGGCGCGTTGTTTGCGCGAGCCCGGCCTATCTGGCCGAGCACGGCATGCCAAAGACGCCGAAAGACCTCGCGGCACACAGCTGCATCACCTTCGAGGGGCTCACCGCTCCCGCCGCATGGACTTTTGCCACCGGCAAGACCGAACTCGCTGTTCCGATCCGCTCGCGGCTTCGGGTCAATACCGCGGAAGCGGCGATCGATGCCGCGATTGCCGGCGTCGGGATGACGAGGGTGCTCTCGTACCAGATCACAGCTGCGGTGCGGTCGGGCACGCTCTGCGCCGTGCTGGAGGCATTCGAGCCGCAGCCATGGTCGGTTAGTCTCGTGCATGCCGGCCAGGGTCTACTGCCGGTGAAACTGCGCGCGTTCCTCGATTTCGCCGCCCCACGCCTGAAGAAGCGGCTGATGCAAGCGACGTGGCAGGCCTGACGAACGGGCCATCGCACCGTTTCCTTTTTGCCCGCGCTTGGTGTAACCAACGCACACCTCCTCACCGGGCACTTCCCACATGCTCCTTATTCGCTCGTTGGCGTTCAACCTCGTCTTCTACGTCAATCTGATCGTCCAGATGATCCTCTGGACCCCGTACTATTTTCTGTCGCCGCGCCACCGCGCCTGGTTTGTGCCGAAATTCTGGTCGCGCACCAGCATGTGGCTCTATGACAAGATCGCCGGCACCAAAAGCGAGATCACCGGCCAGGAAAACCTGCCCGAGGGTTCATTCATCCTGGCGCCGAAGCACCAATCCTTCTGGGACGCGATCGCCTTCTTCCCCTTCCTGCAAGATCCGATCTACATCCTGAAGCGGGAACTGACCTGGATCCCGTTCTTCGGCTGGTACATCTTGAAAATGCGGATGATCCCGGTCGACCGCGGCAGCCGCTCGAAGGCGCTGAAAGCGGTGGTCGCCGCGACCAGGCAGGAGCTGGCGCGCAATCCCCGCCAGCTGATCATCTACCCCGAGGGCACACGGCGGGCACCGGGCGACGAGCCGGCCTACAAATACGGCATCGTCGAGCTCTATACCCAGCTTGGCATTCCGGTGGTGCCGGTCGCTCACGTCGCCGGCCTCTACTGGCCGCGCCGGAAATTCCTGCGCTATCCCGGCACCATCAAGGCCCGCTTCCTGCCGCCGATCCCGGCGGGATTGGGCAAGGAGGAATTCATGGAACGCCTGATCGGTGAGACGGAGGCCGCCTGCGACCAGCTGCTCGTCGAGGCGTCCCAGGCGCCGAATCCGCCGCCCCTGCCACCGATGGCGGAGAAGCGGCTGAGGGAACTGGCTCCGATACCCCAGCCTGAACCGCCGCCTGACCGGTAAGATCCCCTAGGGAATCACAGCCAGCGCCGTAGTCAAAACCAGTGTCGCCGCGAACGTCAGATTGATGATCCGCGAGGCCAGCGGTCTGCGCAGGAAGCGCGCAAACGCGGCCCCGGCGAGAAGCCAAAGGACATGGATGGCGACGATCATCGAGGCGAGGATCGCCAGCTTGAGCCCTGCATCGAGCTCACCGGCGGACGACGTGCCGCCGAACACGGCGGCAATCGCCACATAGGCTTTCGGGTTGGCGACAGCCAGAAGAAACCCACCCAGGAACGTGGGAAGTGCCGCCCCGCCGGTGCGCGCTGCCAGAGGCGGAGCCGTTGCTATCTTGAAGGCGAGGTAGAGGATGTAGGCTGCGGATGCCACCGCCAAGAGCGGTGCGAGCTTCGGCACAGAGGCGAGCATGGCCGTAATGCCCGTCGCCACGACCAAAAGCACGGCGACTGTACCAAGAATGATGCCCGAGGCGTAGCGGAGCGAATCGCGCAGGCCGAAGGCGGCGCCAACGGCGGTGACGCTTATCGTCGCCGGCCCCGGACTGCCCATCACGACCGCCGATGCCAGCACAAGCGCGAGCAATTGCTGCCATAGTTTCGGATGGGAAAAGACCAGTTCGGCCATCTGTTTACCAGTATCCAGGCGCGATGCGGGCAATGGTATGGCAGGGCAGACCAGGGCGTCTTGAACGATCGTGCAGGGAGCCTTCCGGCGCAGGCCGCGCACGATTCTTGGCTGCTGTTTGATCAAGCCGCCGCTTCGCGCTGGCGTCTATGCACTCGCGCTGTCGAGCTCGGCGATATCGTCCCGACTGAGCTTCAATGATGCAGCGCGGACGAGGCTGTCGACTTGGTCCAGCGTCGTGGCGCTGGCGATCGGCGCCGTGACGCCGGGCCGCGCGATCACCCAGGCGAGCGCCACTTCCGCCTGCTTGGTCGCGTGACGCCCCGATACGGCGTCGAGTGCCGCCAGGATGCGCATGCCGCGCCCGTTGAGGTAGCCCTTCACGCCGCCGCCACGCGCGCTTTTGCCGAGATCGGCATCGCTGCGGTATTTGCCGCTCAAAAACCCTTTGGCGAGGCTGAAATAGCTGATGACGCCGATATCCTCGGCCATGCACAGATCGCGCAGCGGCCCATCGAAGGAGGCGCGGTCATAGAGATTGTACTCCGGCTGCAGCACCGCATAGCGTGGCAGGCCCCGCAGGCTTGCCACGTCGAGCGCGGCGCGCAACTGGCCGGCGTCGAGATTGGAAGCGCCGACATGGCGGATCTTGCCCTTGGCGAGCAGTTTTTGGTAGGCGCCGAGCGTTTCCTCGTAGGGGGTGGTCGGGTCCGGCCAGTGCGACAGATAGAGATCGACGACATCGGTCTGCAGCCGCTTCAGCGACGCATCGATGGCCTTTTCGATATGGGCGGCGGAGAGGTCTTTCCTGCCCTGCCCCATGTCCGACCCGACCTTGGTGATCACCACGACCTTGTCGCGTTTGCCGCGGCTCTTCATCCATTTGCCGATGATGGTTTCGGATTCGCCGCCCGTGTTGCCGGGAACCCACCGCGAATAGGAATCGGCGGTGTCGATGGCGTTAAGGCCGGCGCCGACGAAGCGGTCGAGCAGGTCGAAAGAGGTTTTCTCGTCGGCGGTCCAGCCGAAGACGTTGCCGCCCAGAACCAGCGGCGCGATGGACAGGTCGGTTTGACCGAGACGACGTTTCTGCAAGACTGATCTCCGTGGGGAATGGAAAGGAGCGGGCGAAAAGCCCTCGCTTACCTAGGTCTCACCGCGCCGAGGTCAAAGGCCTGGCCGTTCTTTCCGACGGACCACTGCTTCACAAGGGCGCGATCCGCCGCGCTCTATGTTCCAGCCGATGTTTACTGGCTCTGGCGCCGGTATTCACCAGGCGGCAGTCCAACCACGCGGTTGAAAAGCCGGCTGAATGAGGCCGTATCCCGGTATCCGACCTGGTAACATATTTCCGAAATACCGAGTTTGGTGCTTTCAAGAAGTGTTTTTGCGGCCTCAAGGCGCCGGTCCTGGATCCATCGGCCGGGAGTGGTGTGCAATTCGTCGGAAAACCGGCGCGCAAGCGTTCGCGGCGACAGACCGAGTTGCGCGCCGAGGAAGGCAAGGTCGAGCGCTCCGGGCTGTTTTCTGGACAAGGTTTCGAGCCGGTCGCGGAACGGCTCTTGCGAGGGCAGCAGATCGGTGAGCGGGAACTCGTAGGGTGTCTGAATCTGCCGCGTCGGCGGCAGCACCAGCAATTTGCGAACCAGGCGCTCCTCCCTGGCGAAGCCAAGGTCGCGCAGAAGCGCCTTGCCGAGCTCCAGGCCTGAAAAACCGCCGCCGCAAGTATAGATCCGTCCGTCCCGGATCAGCACACGTGAAGCGTCCCAACGCACCTTCGGAAAGTGGCGCTGGGCATCGGTCTTCAGCCACCAGGAGATCGTCGCGCGCTTTCGGTCGAGAAGACCGGCGTCTGCCAGGAAGTAACCGGCCCCGCAATGCGCGGCGATGATGGCGCCGTCGCGCCGCGCGCTTGCGATAAGCGGCGCGGCGTGGCGGCTCTCCTCCTCGAGCGCGGCAACAAGCTCCGGAATCTGCATGCCGGGCATGGCCAGCAAGATCAGCAGGTCCATGCGCTGCGAGGGTTCGCGCCTGGTGTGAAAGGAGATTCCAGGCGTCGTCGTGGCGTCGGCCTGCCGTGCCACGAATTCGAAGGAAATCGCCGGCGCGCCGCGAATGGTGTTTACCAGCTCGAACATTTCGACAAGCGTCGCGGCGACAGCCGAATAGAACGTCGACGGCAGCCAGATCACGGCGTGGACGGGACGATTGTCCAAGATGGCTCCTTTGAACAGCTATGGCAAGTTTAGCACATAGATTGTCAAATCTGCCAATTCCGATTTTTGCCAGCGGTTTTAGGTTCCGCGACGCCGATGCAAACACCGGTGCCTGCGATCTGGCCGCGTCCAAATTGCATGGCCAGATCGCCCTTTATTGGAGACCACCATGAAAGCAGTTGTATTCGACGCAATCGGCTCGCCGCAGGACGTGCTCTATCTCGGCGACGTGCCCATGCCGCGAATCGGCGACGGTGAGGTGCTGCTCAGGATGGTCTCCGCCTCGATCAACCCTGGCGACTTTCTGTTCATCCAGAACCTCTATCCCGAACCGAAGAAGCCGCATTTCCCCCGCCAGATCGCCGGAAACCATGGCGCCGGCATTGTCGAGGCCGTGGGCGCGAACGTCGCCTTGAAACCGGGCACGCTTGTCGCATTCAGCTACTACAACAGCTGGGCTGAATATGCGGCCGTTCCGGCCGCTTGGCTGATCCCGCTGCCCGCCGGCTATCCGGTCGAACGCGCCGGGCAGATGGTGAACCCCATCACCGCCTGGGACCTGCTGGCGGATTCCCGTGTGCAGCCTGGACAGTGGCTGGCCGTCACCGCCGGCTATTCATCGGTTTCGACGATGGTGATGCAGTTCGCCCAACGGCGCGGCATCAACGTGATTGCGCTCGTGCGACGATCTCGCGAGAGGCTGGACCTGAAGGGGCTTGGTGCCACCGCCATCCTCGATCTGTCGGGTTTGAAGGTCGGCATCAGGGAAGCAGTCATGGACATGACCGACGGCGCCGGGCTGAACGGGATCATCGATAATGTCGGCGGACCCGTCAGTGGCGAGTTGATCCGCACCCTGGCGATGGGCGGGCAGATGGTTATCAATGGCGGCATGAGCACCGAGCGTTTCGAACTGCACAATTTCGACGTGCTGCTGAGCGGCCTCGAGATCAGGGCAAATATCTACCGCTACTTCTTTTCGCCGCCTGTCGAAGCCGACCGGCCAGTGTTGCGCGAGATTGTCGACATCTTCGGCCAACCCGATTTCCATGTCCCTGTTGGCGGCATCCATCCGCTGGCGGAGTTCGAGCTCGCCGTGACAAACAGCCTGGATCGCGCCGATCTCGGAAAGCAGATTTTCAGGATGTAACCCGGACCATGATCCCGAACCGAAGGTCAGCGACGCAAAAAGTGGGAACCGGTTTTCGGGATCATGGTCAAACAACGAAAGAAGATCACGACCCGATCCGTTTCGCTACCTCTTCCAGCCAGTGGTCGCGGATGCCCAGCGCTTCGAGGTGCTCCAGCGTGCTGAGCACGTAGTCCTCGTTCTTTCCCGACTGGCCGACGGCACCGCGAACGACGGTCGCCGCATCGGCGGCATCGAGCGCGCCGGCATACTGCTCGTGGGCACGATCGACGACATAGGCGACCGCCGAGACCGTCTCGCCCCCATCCGTCTCGCCGTTCGTAGCGTCATTGTCGAGGCGAATGCTAAGCATGCGCTCGCGATAGACATTGGTGACCAGCTCGCGCTCGCGTAGATAAGTGATGACTTCGTTGCGCAGATCGCCGGGGACGCGGAAAGCCAATCCGATGCAGGAGCCGCCACGGTCGAGGCCGAGCACCAGGCCGGGCCGTTCGCGCGTGCCGCGATGCACGAAGGAGTAGACGCACAGCGACCGGCGATAGCCGTGGAGGCGGGCGCGCCGCGTCTCGACATGCGCAAATCCCGGCCGCCAGATCAGCGAGCCGTAGCCAAAAACCCAAAAATCGCCCATATCGCCAAGCCTGGTTGCAGCACCGCACTGGAATCGGTGTTTTTTAAAATCCGTCTCCGTCTACCTGATGTTGCCGGAAACGACAGTCCCCTCTGCAACACGCGCTAGCGAGAGCCGCAGCATGACGTCAAGTGACGAGCGTCCGCCGAATTTTCGCCGCCGCCTCTTCTGGCTTGGCGCTTTCATCCTTGTGCTGTTCGGCCTCTACAGCGCCGGCTGGTTCTACCTGGCGGACAAGGTCAAGAGCGAAGCCGACAAAGCGGTGGCCGAGCTCAACGGCAATGGCATCGAGGCGGACTGCGCCAATCTCACGGTCAGCGGCTATCCCTCGAGCTTCGCCATCTCCTGCGACAGCCTGGCTTATCAGGACGACAACAGGAACGTCGCCGCCTCCCTCGGCAGCCTCAACGCCGTCACGCACATCACCCAGATCCTGTCGCCCGGCGCCGACCTGCGGGGCCCGCTCAGGGCCTCCGCGCCGGGGATGGCGCCGCTGTGGATCGACTGGGATAATCTGCGAGCGACCGTCAAACTGTCCTGGCCCCTGCCCCGGCGCGTTTCACTGGAGGCCGAGGGCCTGTCAGCCCAGACCGATCCGGCGGATGGCACAGACCCGGTCGAGCTGTTCAGCGCCGGGACAGCGGCCGGACAACTGCGTCCGAACGGCCAGGACATCGACTATTCCGGGAGTTTCACCAATCTCGAAATCGATCCAGGGGCGATCGATGGCCGCGTGCTGCCGCCGCTCGACGGCGGTGGCGACGTGACGCTGAAGAACGGCGTGGCGCTGATCAAGACACAAACAGAGAGCCTGCGTGGCCAGGCGGTGGATATCGGCAAGCTCGATCTGTCGTCGGGGACCGCGCGCGTCACCGTTTCCGGACCGGTGTCGGTCGATGCCGACGGGCTGATCGACGCCGATTTGATGATCAAGCTCAGCGACCCAAGGGCGGTGGCGGAAATCCTTGGCGAGGCAATCCCGGAGCAGAAGAGCCAGATCAAAACCGGCTTTGCCGGGCTGGCGCTGCTTGGCAACGAACCGTCGATGCCCCTCAAGGTCGTCAAGGGCAAGGCCTCGCTGGGTTTTATCCCGCTGGGCAGGATCAAGCCGGTCGATTAGACCATGATTGCGAACCTCCAGTTCGGAGAAGATCATGATGAAACAGGAAGATAGATGAACAGCCCGGTGAAGCTCCTGAGTGTTGGCGCGCTGACGCTCGATACGATCCTTGGCGTCGACACGCTTCCGGCACGTCCGGGCAAGTTCATTGCATCCGACGGCGTCCAGATCGCCTCGGGCATGGCTTCGAGCGCGGCCTGCGCCGCACGCCGCCTCGGCGCGGACGTATCGCTATGGGCGAGCGCGGGCGACGACCTCGTCGGCGATCAGCTGGTCGCCGGGATCGAGGCCGAGGGCGTCGATTGCAGCTTTGTCCGACGCGTCACCGGCGCGCGGTCGGCACTGTCGGCCATCTTGGTCGACACGCATGGCGAGCGCATCATCGTTCCTTTTTATGACAAGCTCGCCCAGGCCGACCCCGAGGCGCTCCCCATTCAAGATCTCACCGCATTCGACGCTGTCCTGGCCGATGTGCGCTGGCCGGGCGCAGCAGCTTTGGCCCTGGCGGCGGCGCGCGAAATCGGCCGTCCGGCCATACTGGACGCCGACACCGCGCCACGAGACGTGCTGGAACGGCTGTTTCCGCTGGCCTCGCACATCGTCGCGTCGGAGCCGGCGGCGTTCATCCTCTGCGGCGAGGAGCGAGGCCCGCCAGATGCCTGTGAAGCGCTGGCCGGACGCACCGATGCGTTCGTCGCGGTGACCGGCGGCGCGGCGGGAAGCTGGTGGTTCGACCGCTCGGCTGGGTCCGTGCGCCATGTCACGGCGCCAAGGATCAAGGCAGTGGATACGCTTGCCGCCGGCGACGTGTTTCACGGCGCCTTTGCCGTCGGGCTGGCGGAGGCGATGCCGATCGAACGGACATTGCGCTTTGCCAGCGCCGCCGCCGCGCTCAAATGCTTGCGCTTCGGCGGCAGGCTGGGCGCGCCGGACAGGGCCGAGACACTGGCGATGATGGCGGCTCACTGGCCGGCCTGAGACAGCGGCGGGCTTTCAAATCGAATCGTACCGCTGCTCTTTTTGTTCGAGCACCGGATTTTCCCAAAACCGGTGCCCCCTTTTGGCCCGATGCTCTATCCCTTGGCAGGATGTTCCACCGCCTGCCGGCCAAAGTCCGGTACGTCGATGTCCTGGCCGGCCTCGATGATCGAGCGGCGGACGGCGCGGGTGCGGGTGAACAGGTCGAACAGCTTTTCGCCGTCGCCCCAGCGGATCGCCCGCTGCAGCGAGGCCAGATCTTCCGAGAACCGCGCCAGCATTTCGAGGATGGCGTCCTTGTTGTGCAGGCAGACGTCGCGCCACATGGTCGGGTCGGAGGCGGCCAGACGGGTGAAGTCGCGAAAGCCGGAGGCCGAATATTTGATCACCTCGGACTTGGTCACCGACTCCAGATCGTCGGCGGTGCCGACGATGTTATAGGCGATGATGTGCGGCAGGTGCGAGACGATCGCCAGCGTCATGTCGTGATGCTGGGGATCCATCGTGTCGATGTTGGAGCCGCAGCGGCGCCAGAATTCCGAGAGCTTTTCCAAGGCGGCCGGATCGGTGCCGGGCAACGGCGTGAAGATGCACCAGCGGTTTTCGAACAGTTCGGCAAAGCCGGCGTCCGGACCCGATTTTTCAGTGCCGGCCAGCGGGTGGCCGGGAATGAAATGCACGCCGGCAGGCACATGCGGCTGCATCTGCGCGATGACCGACGCCTTGGTCGAGCCGACATCGGTTAGGATCGCGCCCTGCTTCAGCGCCGGTGCGATTTCCTCGGCGACCTCGCCCGAAGAGCCGACCGGCACCGAAACGATAACCAGGTCGGCATCGCGGACCGCCTCTTTCGCATCCATCGTGTAGGAAGAGCCGAGGCCGAGTTCGCTTGCCCGCGCCAGCGTGTTTTCGCTGCGCGTCGAGATGGCAATGTGGCGGGCAAGGCCTTCGCGGCGGATGACGCGGGCCAGCGACGAGCCGATCAGGCCGATGCCGACCAGCGCGATCTTTTCGAACATCGGTGATGTCATGGTATTCTAGCTTTTCAGAAATGTCGCGAGGGTGGTGACAACGCCGCGATTGGCCTCTTCGGTGCCGATGCTCATGCGCAGTGCATTGGGGAAGCCGTAGCCGGAAACGCGCCGCAATATGTAGCCGCGCGCGGAGAGGTAATCGTCCGCAGCCGCCGCCGAATGTTTTTTGTCTTCGGGGAAGTGGATGAGGACGAAATTGCCGACGCTCGGCGTCACCCGCAGTCCGAGCTTGGTCAACTCCTCGCTCACCCATCGCAGCCAGGCCTCGTTATGCGCCACGCTGCGCTCGACATGGGCGCGGTCGCGGATCGCGGCAATGCCGGCCTCGATCGCCGTCGCGTTGACGTTGAAGGGACCTCGCACGCGGTTGATCGCGTCGATGACATGCATCGGCGCGTACATCCAGCCGATCCGCGCACCGCCAAGGCCGAGCTTGGAGAAGGTGCGGGTCATGACCACGTTTTCCGCGCCAGCCACCAGTTCGACGCCGGCTTCATAATCGTTGCGGCGGACATATTCGGCATAGGCTGCATCCAGCACCAGAAGCACGTTTCGAGGCAGGCCGGCATGCAGGCGGCGCACCTCCTGGAACGGCAAATAGGTGCCGGTCGGGTTGTTGGGATTGGCGAGGAAGATGATCCTGGTACGCGGCGTCACCGCAGCGAGGATCGCATCGACGTCGGCGCGCTCATTGGTTTCCTTGACCGACACCGGGACAGCACCTGCCGACTGGATGTAGATCTTGTAGACCATGAAGCCGTGTTCGGTGATAACAGCTTCATCGCCGGGCGCGAGATAGGTCTGCGCAAGCAGGCCCAGAATCTCGTCGGAACCATTGGAACAGACGATGTTCGCCGGGTTGAGGCCATGCACCTCGGCGATTGCCTCCCGCAGGCGCCTGGCAGTGCCGTCGGGATATATGTCGAGTTTGGCCGCGACGTCACGCGCGGCTTCTATCGCCTTCGGCGAGGGGCCGAGCGGGTTCTCGTTCGACGACAATTTGTGGACCTTGGCAACGCCGGCCGGCGCCGTGCTTTTGCCCGGCACATAGGCTTCGATGTCCATGATCCCCGCGCGGGGCGTAGGACGTGCCTGATCCGATGCCTGGTTCATATCGCAAAAATCCGTCGAGAACGCTTCCGCCTAGTGTGGTGGATTTGAAGTTCCTGCCATTTTGGTGGCATCAGCGCTCAGGAACTTCAAATCCAGCACACTAGAATTCATTGGTTTGCCAGTGTGGCGAATCCGAAATTCGCCCACTGCGCTGCTCCAACGCGATGCGAATTTCGGATTCACCACACTAGAAGCCGCAGCGGAAATACAAGCCGTGGCCTGGAATGTCGAGAGGCGGCGATCATGGGTGAGCGACTGGCCGTGAGCGACTGGGCGTTGACGCCGAGGCGCGCCGGTCCTAGAAGAAAGGCGAAATCCCGTGGTGATTTGGCCGGTCGGCTTGCAGCCACGTTAAACAACTCGCTAAAGGGCCGTTTGCATCCTGTAACCGGCTTTGCGAAGGCAATGCCGGTTTTTTTGTTGTCCGTAGCCGGCCGGACAATCGCATCGACCGAAAATCGGAATCGACTTTCGGAAAGCGCGATGGGTTAATGTAAGAGGATGCGATGGTCGCGCTGCGCACTAAAAGAACCAACAACGAGGCCGTCGAGCCGTCGAGCCCGGTGTTGCGTTTTGGTGCCGACAAGCCGCTCAAGCTCGACGCCGGCACGCTGCTGTCACCGTTCCAGATCGCCTACAAGACCTACGGCACGCTCAACGACGCCCGCTCCAACGCCATCCTCGTCTGCCATGCGCTGACCGGCGACCAGCATGTCGCCAGCACCAATCCGGTGACCGGCAAGCCGGGCTGGTGGGAAGTGCTGATCGGCCCCGGCAAGATCATCGACACCAGCCGCTTCTTCGTCATCTGCTCAAACGTCATCGGCGGCTGCCTCGGCTCCACCGGCCCCGCCTCGACCAATCCCGCTACCGGCAAGCCCCACGGGCTCGACCTGCCGATCATCACCATCCGCGACATGGTGCGGGCGCAGTTGATGCTGATCGACCATTTCGGCATCGAAAAACTGTTCTCGGTGCTCGGCGGCTCGATGGGCGGCATGCAGGTGCTGCAATGGGCGTCGAGCTATCCGGAGCGCGTTTTCTCGGCGCTGCCGATCGCCACCGGCGCGCGCCATTCCTCGCAGAACATCGCCTTCCATGAGGTCGGCCGGCAAGCGGTCATGGCCGATCCGGACTGGCATGGCGGCAAATATTTCGAGCATGGCAAGCGCCCGGAAAAGGGGCTGGCTGTGGCGCGCATGGCCGCTCACATCACCTATCTGTCGGAAGCGGCCCTGCACCGGAAATTCGGCCGCAACCTGCAGGACCGTGAAGCGCTCACCTTCGGTTTCGACGCCGACTTCCAGATCGAGAGCTATCTGCGCCATCAGGGCATGACCTTCGTCGACCGCTTCGACGCCAACTCCTATCTCTACATGACCCGGGCGATGGACTATTTCGACCTCGCCGCCGACCACGGCGGCCGGCTGGCCGACGCCTTTGCCGGAACCAGGACCCGTTTCTGCCTGGTCTCCTTCACCAGTGACTGGCTGTTCCCGACCGAGGAGAGCCGCTCGGTCGTTCACGCGCTGAACGCGGCCGGCGCCTCGGTGTCCTTCGTCGAGATCGAGACCGATCGCGGCCACGACGCCTTCCTGCTCGACGAGCCGGAGCTGTTTGCCGCCATCAACGGCTTCATCGCCTCGGCGGCTCGCGCCAGGGGGCTCAGCGCATGATCCCTGAAGATTGCAGGCTTTCCGGACCGGCATCTTGCGCCAGGCATCAGCGCATGACCCCGAAAAGTTGCAGACTTTTCGGACCGGGATCATGCGCCAGACAAAAGGCACGATCATGAGTGTCAACCACGCCCAGCGCGTCGACCTCGAAGTCGTCGCCGATCTCATCCCGCCGCAGTCGCGGGTGCTGGACGTCGGCTCCGGTGATGGCCTGCTGCTCGAATTGCTGCAGGCGACGAAGCAGGTCGACGGCCGCGGGATGGAACTGTCGCAGCGCGGCGTCAACGAATGCGTGGCGCGCGGCCTGTCCGTCATCCAGGGCGACGCCGACAAGGACCTCAAATTCTATCCCGACAAGGGTTTTGATTTCGTCGTCCTGTCGCAGACCTTGCAGGCGACCCGCAACCCGAAGCTGGTGCTCGACGAGTTGCTCAGGATCGGCAAGCACGCCATCGTCTCCTTCCCCAATTTCGGCCACTGGCGGGTGCGCCTTTCGCTGTTCGTCGAAGGGCGGATGCCGGTGACCAAGGACCTGCCCTATTCCTGGTACGACACGCCCAACATCCATTTCTGCACCATCCGCGACTTCGTCAATCTCTGCGAAGAGCTCGGCGCAACGGTGGAAAAGGCAACCGCGCTCGACGCCAATGGCCAGAAAATCGGCCTGTCGATGCCATGGTGGTTCTGGAATTTCTTTGGCCAGCAAGCGGTGTTCCTGCTGAAGCGATAACGGCCGTCGCATATGGCGCGCGGCCGGCAAGAGTCCGGAGACCATCTGGGACTGTTCGCCATTCATAGACCAAGTCTAGCTAGCGATTAAGTTCCGGAAAATACGGATCGGAGAAAAACCGCCGGTCGCGCTCGCCTTGCAAACAGTCGACCGGTGCTGCCGCATCGACCCGGATCGGTCCCGGATCGGCCCCGGGACCGGAAACACCGCTGACCTCCAGGACCAGCTTGCGCCGTATGGCGGTCACGAATTCGGAAGCGGCATAGACCGGCAGCACGAAGGAGCCTGGCCCGCCGGTAACGCACTCGGCATAGTATTGGTCGAGATGGCTGAAGCTGGGCGACGGGCTGATCAGGATTGGCAGGCCGTTGACAACGATGTCCTTTGCCACCACGGCGTCGCGTGTCGTGGTGACGGGCATCCCGGTATTGTTGGGGCCATCGCCTGAAATGTCGATGACGCTGCGCGTCGCGTCGAAAGCGGCTCCATCCAAAAGCTCCGCGCCGAAGGCGAGCGCACCGGAAATCGAGGTGCCGCGAAAGCTCCTGAACGGGCGCGCCTCGATCTTGTCGGCGAAAACGTTGGCGCTCTCAGCATTGTCGATGACCTGCCAGGCAATGACAGCATCGTCGCGGACGGTGCCTGCCCATTCGAAATAGGCCAGCGCGATGCGGCCGGTCACACCCGAACGCACCGCATTGATGAAGTCGGGGTGGCGCAGCGCCTCGACATAGCCGGCGCGCTGCAGCGCGAATTCCTTTTCGTCCATCGAGTGCGAAATGTCGACCGCCAGCACCAGTTCGACGTCCACCGCAATGGCATCGGCGGGCGTAGCCAGTGGTGCTGCCTGAGCGCAGGCGAGGCAGGCAAACAGGCTAAGCGCGTCGAGCATGGTCCAATGCCGCAGGCTTCCGAACGATACCGGCGATCTTTCGCTGCGATCACGGCGAAATAAAGCTTGGCTGCGTATCGCCGGCTACGTCTCTTGGTAGGCTGCGGCGACGGCCGGGGGTGGTTCGATCGCGCCGGCCCTGACACGGACTGGCTTGAGAGCCGGTCGCTCGATGTCTTTCACGATCGCCAATGAGCGTGGAAAGAATTCAATGTTCTGCTGGCCTCGGCCGATATTGAGGATTGCGGCGTCGGCCAGACGCGCCTCCAGCATCGACAGCACCCGCCTCAGCGTCGCGCCGTCGAACGTGTCCAAGGCCTCGTCGATGATCACCCATTTCGGCTGCCGCAAGACCAGCCGGGCAAAGGCAAGCAGGCGCTGCTCGTCATCGCTCAATTCGCGCTCCCAGCGCGCCGAGCGGTCGAGCGAGGACGACAGACGCCCGAGACCGACCTCGGCAAGCACCGCCGAGATGTCGGCGTCGCTGAGCGCGGCATCGGCGTGGTTGAGCACCTCGCGCAGCGTGCCGAGCGGGAAATAGGGCTTGCGGGGAACGAAGGCGGGCACCTCTCCGGCCGGCATGCCGATCCGCCCGCTTCCCCACGGCCACAGACCGGCAATGGCGCGAAAGAACAGCGTCTTGCCGGCGCGCGGATCTCCGGTGATCATGACGCGCTCGCCGGCGCGGATTTCGACATGGGGCTCGGCGAGCTTCGTACATCCATCCCGCGACGCGACCTCGAGGTTCTCGAATGTCAGCCCGCCATTCGGGTTTTCGCCGATCGTGATGCGTTCTTCGCTGTCGTGCAGCACATCCGTTTCAACGAGCGCGATGCGGAAATCGGCGACGCGCATCAGCGTGGCGCGCCAATCGGCGATACCGCCGATATTGTTGATGAACCAGCGTAACGAGGCATGCACCTGGTTGAAGGCGCCGACTGCCATCATCAGCCCGCCGAAGCTGATATCGCCGGCAAAATAGACCGGCGAGGCGACGAGGATCGGCGCGACGACAGTGATCCAGCCATAGGTATCGGTCACCCAGGAAAGATTGATCTGGGCGCTGTAGATGCGCCGCATCGCGCCCAGCACCGTGCCGAGGTCGAGCTCGAGCCGTCGTCTCGCGTCGGCCTCGCCATGCGCAAGCGCGATGGCATCGACATTCTCGTTGACGCGGACCACCGAGGAGCGCAGCTCCGCTTCACGCGTATAGCGGTCGCTGTTGAAGCGGATGAGCGGCCGTCCGACCAGCCAGCTCAGCCAGGAGGCCGTGCCGGCATAGAGGATCGCGGCCCACACCATGTAGCCCGGAATGGCGAGCGAATAGCCGCCGATATGGAAGACGAAGCCCGAGGACAGCGACCATAAGACGCCGACGAACGAAACAAGCAGAATGAATGACTGCAACAGCCCTATGCCGAGACCGGTAGAGAGATCAGAGAGATGCCCGGCATCCTGCTGCAGCCGCTGGTCAGGGTTGACGCCGATGGCGCCGGCGTTGGCGAGCCGGAAGGCACGCGCCGGCCGCATCCATTCACCGATCAGATCGAGGGTCAACGCCTCGCGCAGCTTCAGCCGGATCATCTGGTCGAGCCAGGTCTGGCCGACATTGAGCACCACAAGCCCGCCGGCGATGGCGGCAAAGACCAGAAGCTGGTGCAGGAAGCCCTGCATGTCGCGCCGAGCCAGCGCATCGTAGAAGGGCTCGTTCCAGCGATTGAGCAGAACCTGCCCAATCGAGGTTGCCACAATGACGGCGACTATGCCGACGCAGGCCCAGAGCAGGTGTTTGCGGATCGGCGAGGTCCCCAGCGCCAGCTTGATGGTCGCCAATTGGTCACGCAGGCTGCTGGCTTCGATCGACGCGGCAACCGGCTTGGCGCTGCCTTCGACATCCGGATAATCAGCCATTGGTGAAGTCCTTGAATTCGCAAGCGGTGCTGAAACCGATGAACAAGTCGACTCAATCGGGTACCAAACCCGCCCTCGACAGATAGGTGAGAAAAAGCGCGATTCCGATC
This sequence comes from Mesorhizobium onobrychidis, assembly GCF_024707545.1. Taxonomy (NCBI): domain Bacteria; kingdom Pseudomonadati; phylum Pseudomonadota; class Alphaproteobacteria; order Hyphomicrobiales; family Phyllobacteriaceae; genus Mesorhizobium; species Mesorhizobium onobrychidis. Next base: position 1,491,533 of record NZ_CP062229.1, on the reverse strand, counting down.
ACGAACATGTCATCGACGGCCCGGCAATGTTGCATTCCCGGTCGGCGATATCCGGCCGAGCCCTGTGGCGCCATGCGGCGAGAAAACCGGCACGAAGACGCGGCGAGAGGCACGCTGGACGACCGGCACGCCCTGGTAGAGCCGCTTCTGCGCCTCGACCACGATGACGCCGGAAAAGATCGGCCAGAACCTGCGGCCGGCGCGCTCCAGCACATTGTGGAACTGCATCATGAAGCGTCTCCGCGATGGCGGGAAGAACAGGGCGTCGGACCAGGCCGCGGGCGTGAAGTTTGCTTCGCGCAGCAATTCGGTGAGCTGGCCGCGCGAAAAGGGCCGGCCGCTGCCGAACGGCGTATGCTCGAAACGGGCCCAGACACCGCGCCGGTTGGGCACGACGATGACGACGCGGCCGGCGGGCGACAGCACCCGCCAGATTTCGTTCAGCGTCTCGCGCGGGTTCTCGGCATGTTCGAGTGAATGGACGAGCAGCATGCGGTCGATGGAGGCATCGACCAGCGGCAATTCCTCATCGAAGACCAGTGCGGTCGCGGTCGGCCCCGTAGCCGGCCAGACCACCGCGCCTTGCGTTGCCGGCATGAAGGCAAAGACACGCTCGGCGTCGGTGCCGAACCGCTCCAGCCACGGCAAGGTGTAACCGAGGCCGACCAGCCGCTCATTGGGCACAACAGCCCATATCGAGGACAACGCCATGGTGATCGAGCGTTCGGCCAATCGCCCGAGCGTGGTCGAATAAAACGAGCGAAGGTCGATGATATCGGAATGCATGCGCGGGACGGTATCTTCGATGCTGTCCAAGTTCAACAAAGGCGGATGACATCCGCGGGCAAGCGCCCTATGTCTGCGGCGACTACTGCATCGGCCGAAATCGGTTTCGATTTCGGAAAGCGCGATGCAGCGGAAAAAAAATGTTAGAGCGTCCTTTGTGCCGTCCAACTGGACGCACGGCGCACTAGTGGAGAGACGCCATGCCGGTTGAAATCGAACAGTTCATGTGCCGCAGCGACAATTTCGGCGTGCTGGTGCATGACCCGAAAAGCGGCCAGACCGCGATCATCGACGCGCCCGAGGAGGCGCCGATCCTGGCCGCGATCGAGCGTACCGGCTGGACGCCGACGATGATCCTGACCACCCATCACCATGTCGACCATGTCGAGGCCAATCTGGCGCTGAAGGAGCGCTTCAAGCTGCGCATTGTCGGACCGGAAGCGGAAAAGGCAAAAATCCCCGGCATCGACGAAACCGTCGAGCAAGGTTCGGTCATCCACCTCGGCGACGAGAGGATCGACGTGATCGCCACGCCCGGCCACACGGCGGGCCATGTCTCCTATCATCTGCCGGGATCGAAAGTGGCGTTCACCGCCGACACGCTGTTCGCGCTCGGCTGCGGCCGGCTGTTCGAATGCAAGCCGCCGGTGATGTACGATTCGTTGAAAAAGCTCGCGGCACTTCCGGCCGAGACGGTCGTTTATTGCGGCCATGAATACACGCTTTCCAACGCCCGCTTCGCGCTGACCGTCGACCCCACCAATTCGGCGTTGAAGGAGCGCGCTGCGAAAATCGAGACGCTGCGCGCCGATGACAAGCCGACGCTGCCGACCACGATCGGCGAGGAACTGTCGACCAATCCGTTCCTGCGCTGGCACGATCCGGCAATCCGCAAGCATCTCGGCATGGAGAAGGCCTCCGACGCCGAAGTGTTCGCCGAAATTCGCAAACGCAAGGACAATTTCTGAGCACCATGATGTGCTGGAAATCATGACCAGTTCCGCCGAAATCATCGCAACGCTCGGCCTGAAACCGCATCCGGAAGGCGGCTGGTATGCCGAGACCTTCCGCGATGGCGCGGAGGGCGCGCGCGGCCATTCGACCGCGATCTATTTCCTTTTGGAGCAGGAGCAAGTGTCGGCCTGGCACCGCGTCAAGGACGCGGCCGAGGTCTGGCATTTCTATGCCGGCGCCCCGTTGGCACTGTCGATGCATCGGGAAAACGGGCCGGTGATCGAGCAGGTGCTCGGCACGGCATTGGCGGCGGGCGAGCGGCCGCAGATCGTCGTGCCGGCAGGCTGGTGGCAATCGGCACGCAGCCTGGGCGAGTGGACGCTGGTCGGCTGCACCGTGGCGCCAGGCTTCGATTTCGCCGCCTTCGAGTTGGCAGCACCGGGTTGGAGGCCTAACCCAGCAGGAAACCCATCGTGATCGCCAGCTGGGCGGCGTAATACAGCATCCAGACCGCATAGCGCGTCCAGACGCGGTGCGGCGAGATGGCGCTTAGCAGGAACTTTTCCGAGGCGAGCAGCCCGTCGGACGCCATGAACAGCGCGGCGCCGCCGATGATCCAGAAATTGCTCAGGGTGAGGGCTGAAATCGCCATGGCGAGGATTGCCGCGATATAGACGCTGACCGGAAGGCGCAAGGCGGGGCCGACACGGCGCCAGAGCGCAAAAAGCATGGCGAGCGCGAACACGGCCATTGCCATGGCAATCGCCGCGCGCCACGGCTCGGCCGACAGCAGCCCGATCCCGTCGCCGAAGCGCAGGAACAGCGCGATGTAAAGCCCATGCGCAACGAGAAAACTGGCCAGCCCGCCGAGAAAAGCCTTTTCACCCTCGCGTGACAGCAACGCGTCGCCGATGGCGCTGAGCGTCAGCGCCGCGACGAGCAGCCACGGACCGCCCTGCAGCGATGCCAGCACGCCAAGCATTGCCACGGCCAGTGTCTTGACCGCAGAACGCGCAAGCTTCGGCGGCATGTCGATGGTGAAGGCGTAGATCACCGCCGCCGCCAGCGAAAACAGCAGCGTCGCATTGGCGTTGGCGTCGATGCCGCCGGGAAACGGCATCATGCCTCGGCCTCGCTCGTTGCCTGCTTGCGCAAGAACAGCGATTTCGCCGCAAGCGCTGCCCCGCCGGTGATCAGCACGCAGGCGGCGAGGATGCGCAGGGACGGCTCGGCGAAACCGGCCGATATCAGCACCAGCGTCGACAGCAGCGGGGCGGCATAGCTCGCCGCGCCCAGCACCTGGATGTTGCCGCGCTTGACGCCGACATCCCAGGCGTAGAAGGCCGCACCCACCGGCATCAGGCCGAGGCCGAGCACGGCCAGCCACTGGCCGGCACCGACAGGCAGCACCGTCTGTTCCAGCATGAGATGGCAGACAAGGGAAAGCGCTGCCGTAGCCGCACAGAACCATGTGACGATGCTGGTCGGCACCGACGGGAAGCGCCGCGACAACAGCGAATAGGACGACCACAGCACGGCGCAGACGCCGGCCATCGCATAGCCGAAGGCATAGCGTGCGTCGAAGGCAAGCCCGCCGCCCTTGGTGACGATCAGGAAAGTGCCGGCAAGGCCGAGCAGCGCGCCGACGACATGGTTCCAGGCCAGCCGCTCGCCCGGCATCAGCGCGGATCCGAGCACGATCAGCAGCGGCCAAAGATAGGCGATGAGGCTTGCCTCCACCGCCGGCGCGTTGCGCAGCGCAGTGAAGTAGAAGAAGTGATAGCCGAACAGGCCGGCAATGCCGATCACCCACACTTGCGGCGGTATCTTCTGCCGGGTGGCGGCGGCCGGCATGAACAGCCGCGCGACGAGCCCGACGCCGGTGCCGATCGTGAAGGTGATCGCTGAAAGCAGGAACGGCGGCACCTCGCCGGAAGCGTCCGTAAGCAGCGCCAGCAGCGCCCACATGGCGACCGCCGAGAAGCCGATCAGTGTAGCGCGCCCCATGTCCGTCTCCGGCGGCGCGCGATCGCGCCTATTCTGTCGCTTCGAACCGCTCCGCGCTGACGGTGAGGGTGCCGATTTTCGTACCGACCGTGGCGTGGATCGGCGCATATACGCCGGTTTGGCCAACCGGTGCAAACGTCACCATGATGCGGCTGCGATCCTTCAGGTACGTCAAAGCTTTGCGGTTCTTGCGGTAACCCGCCACCGGCTCAAAGCCCAGCCTGCAGGTGACGGTATCGCCCTTGTAGCCGCGCACCGAGGTCGAGCCTTTCGAATCGTAGGTCAGCGTCAGATTGGCGCGCATCTCGCCATCATAGAGTTTCACCGTGCGCCCGCAGACCTTGTCGAGACTATCGGCATGGATGACGGTGGCGGCCATCGGATCGAGCACCGACGCGAGATGGCTGGCGCCCAGCGGTATCCAATTCTTGGGATTGCGCTTCTTCGGCGCAGGCACGACTTTCGTCGCGGTAACAGTGCCATTGGCGAACTGGATATCGATCATCGACGCCTTCTCGCCCGACTTGTAGTCGGCGCGGAACGCTTGCGGCTGCAATTGCTTGCCCGAAATCTTGCCTTTTGACGAGATCGTGCCACGTGTGTCGTCGAAGATTGTGGCGAGGCCGGCGCTGGAGACGCTGCCGTCGATCGAATAGGTATCGCCTTCGTAACTGCTGGAAAAGGTTGCCTTTGCCACCGAGAGGCCGAGGATCGACACCGTATACTCGCCCTTGAAGGATTGTTGCGTGGCGGCAGACGTTGCCGTCGGCAGCGCGACGGCAAGCGAGGCAAGGAGAGCATGAGACGAACGAAGCATGGCGGGGATTGATCCTCGATTTTCAGCGGAAGCGGACAACTCCGGCCTGGTATCTCCTTGTGCGACCGCTTATAGGCTGAATTCCGGCCTTTATGTGAAAGGCGTCGTCACACCCGCGCGCAAGCCGGAGCTTGACGCATCGGCGAAATGCAACTATGGAACGCCAACTTTTTCCATAAGGCCGCCTGACCGAAACCGCGCGCCACCCGGCGCGGGTCGAATGTTTGGCCAGACCGAGAACTGAAGGTTTAGAACCATGTCCCGCACCTGCGAACTCACTGCCAAGGCAGTCATGTCCGGCAACAATGTGAGCCACGCCAACAACAAGACCAAGCGTCGCTTCCTGCCGAATCTCGTCAATGTGACGCTGATCTCGGAAGCGCTGAACCAGAACGTGCGCCTGCGCATTTCGGCCAACGCGCTGCGTTCGGTCGAGCACCGCGGCGGCCTTGATGCGTTCCTGGCCAAGGCCGACGCCAAGGAGCTGTCGCAGCGCGCGCGCCTGCTGAAGAAGCAGATCGCCAAGAAGCTTGTCGAACAGCCGGCCGCTTAATTTCTCAGGCAACCGCCTTCCAAGGAGTGTCGTCCGAACTCGGCATGACACCCCGCTGGTTCCATTACCCAGGATAAAAAAATGAGTTTTTTCTCCCGATATCTGCCCTTTGTTGCGGCCATGGCGCTTGTCGTGGTGGCGTCGAACATCCTCGTGCAGTTCCCGCTGCAAGGTGCGATCGGCGGCTTGTCGCTGGCCGACATTCTGACCTGGGGCGCCTTCACCTATCCGTTCTCCTTCCTGGTCACCGACCTTGCCAACCGCCGCTACGGCCCGGCCGTGGCGCGCCGGATCGTGTTTGTCGGCTTCACGGCGGCGGTGATCTGCTCGGTCGTCATCCCGCCCTTGCTGTTCCGCTACGGCCTGATCGAATTCGAAACGGCCGCCGACCGGCTGGTGCGCATTGCGGCGGCTTCCGGCACCGCGTTCCTGATCGCGCAACTGCTCGACGTGACCGTGTTCAACCGGCTGCGCCGGCAGAGCTGGTGGCGGGCGCCGATCGTCGGCACGCTGGTCGGCTCGGTGTTCGACACCGCCGTGTTCTTCACCGTCGCTTTTTCGGCGGCCTTCGCCTTCGCTGGCCCGAACGATGGCTTCGCGCTCGAAACCGCGCCGCTGATGGGCGTGCTGTCGCTCGAGACCATGCGCTGGGTGTCATGGGCACTCGGCGACCTCGGCGTGAAGCTGATCATCGCCGTGGTGGCGCTGATCCCCTACCGGCTGCTTGCCGCCCGCTGGAGCCAGCCGGCACTGGCGGCATAGAGCATGATCCCTGAAAGTGGGAACCGGTTTTCGGAAAAGATCATGCTCACAGGTTCTCAAGCATGATCCCATGGGTCCAGCTCGATACCGCGAAAACGCCTGACGGCGACCACGAGCTTCGCCTGAAACAACGCGGCACCGAATTCTCGATCATGCTCGGCTCGAACGAGCTGATGAACAGCCGCCTCAGCGGCTCCGAGGAAGCGCTGGCCAGGCTGTCCTGCCAAAGGATTGCCGGCCGTAGCCAGCCGAAAATCCTGATTGGCGGGTTGGGCATGGGTTTCACGCTGCGCGCCGCTCTCGCCGAGCTTGGCGCCGATGCCGGTGTCGTTGTCGCCGAGTTGGTGCCCGCCGTCGTGGCGTGGGCGCGCGGCCCGATGGCGGCGGTGTTCGGCGGCTGTCTCGACGATCCGCGCCTGACTGTTCGCGAAATGGACGTCGGGCAGCTCATACGATCGGAAGCCTCGGCCTGGGATGCCATCCTGCTCGACGTCGACAACGGTCCGGAAGGGATCGTCCACAAGGCCAACGAGGCTCTCTACAGTATAGCCGGGCTGATCAGCGCGAGAGCAGCGCTCAAGCCCGGCGGCGTGCTGGCGGTCTGGTCACAGGGACCCGACAGCGGTTTTACCCGCAGGCTCAGGCAGGCAGGCTTCGCGGTCGAGGAAGTCAAGGTCCGCGCCAATGGCAAGCGCGGCGCGCGCCACGTCATCTGGATCGCGACCAGCGGACCCCGGCCTGCGGCAACCGGCGCGAAGCTGTAGACTTGTTATCGGCCGTCCTTTGCCGCCCGCCTCTCAATCCTCGTGCAGCACAAATTCCAGATAGAGATTGCGCTGTAGCATCGAGTGGTTGTCGTCAGAGACCAGCGATACCATCACAGCGCCGTCGTCGCGGGTCCAGACGTCGAGCCCTTCCATACTGTCGATCTGGTAGCCCATGTCGGCTTCCAACAGCACCGGCCCGTCGGCAACGGCGCCCTTCTCGACGCTTTCGCCATAGATGCGCCGCAGCCGCATCTTGACACCGCGGGCCATCGAAAAACTGCGCTCCAACAGCAGAAGGTCGCCGTCCGGTAGGAAGGCGCCGTCGGTGATGTCAAAATCACCGTTGCGCTTGACGGTGAAGACGCCCTTATGCGGCCCTTCGATAGCAGCCGCATAGATGTTGCCGGCCTTGTCGAGGCTCTTCTCCGACACCACGACTAGCCCGCCTTCGTGCTGGCCGTTTGGACTGGCATGAGTGACGGTCTCAAAGCCGCGATTCCGTCGGAGCTCCCAGGCAGGAACCAGGAAGTCAAGTTGCCTGAACGGCGGCTTCATCTCTTCCGGGGCAATGCTGAACTGGGCGACACGGGGGTTGCGCTCGAAGCCGACCGTGGCAATGCCGTCCTTGACCGCAAGCCCTTCGGCGTCGACATCCCATTTCTCGTCGATCAGATGGCCCGCCTCGTCGGCCATTTCCTGCATACGGAAATTCTGGATGCCCGACGGGCGCTTTTCGGCATCGTGGGTAACGGTGCCGAAGAACCAGAAACCGGTATCGGCGACGCCGATGAAATCACTGCCGGGCTTGAGAAAGCGAAACGCCGACAGCGCGCCGAAATCGCGTGACGGTGAGGTCATTTCCAGCCCACCGACGAATTCGAGCGGGCCAAACTGCTTGTCGTCACGACCGATGTGAAACCGAGTTATGGTCCGTGCCGAGATTTCGATCGGGTCGACCGAAACCGGGCCGGCCGCGATGCAAGGCGACAAGGCGATGCCGGCAACGAAAAGCGCTGTGGCGGCGAAAAGCGTCTGCCGAAAGCCGCCCCGCGAAAAAATCATCCGGCGCGCCGTATGCCGCCGCCGCTTCGCGCGTCCCGCGCACTTTCCTCGCCAAACAGCGAGGCCAGTTGCTCGGTCATGGCGCCGGCCAGTTCCTCGGCATCGACGATGGTGACGGCGCGGCGATAGTAGCGGGTAACGTCGTGGCCGATGCCGATGGCCAAAAGCTCGACCGGCGAGCGCGTCTCGATCAGTTCGATCACCGCGCGCAGATGCCGTTCGAGATAGTTGCCCGGATTGACCGACAGCGTCGAATCGTCGACCGGTGCGCCGTCTGAGATCATCATCAGGATCTTGCGCTGCTCCGGCCGGGCGATCAGGCGGTTGTGCGCCCACAGCAGCGCCTCGCCATCAATGTTTTCCTTGAGCAGGCCCTCGCGCATCATCAGGCCGAGATTGCGGCGCGCCCGCCGCCACGGATGGTCGGCGGATTTGTAGATGATGTGGCGCAGATCGTTGAGCCGGCCCGGATTCGGCGGCTTGCCTTCCTTCAGCCATTTCTCGCGTGCCTGCCCGCCCTTCCAGGCGCGGGTGGTGAAGCCGAGGATCTCGACCGAAACGCCGCAGCGTTCCAGCGTGCGCGCCAGAATGTCGGCGCAGGTGGCGGCGACCGTGATCGGCCGGCCGCGCATCGAGCCCGAATTGTCGAGCACCAGCGTCACCACCGTGTCGCGGAATTTGGTGTCACGTTCCTGCTTGAAGGACAGCGGCTGCATCGGGTCGATGACGACGCGCACCAGCCGTGCCGGATCGAGATAACCCTCTTCGAGATCGAAATCCCAGGAGCGGTTCTGCTGCGCCATCAGGCGGCGCTGCAGCCGGTTGGCCAGCCGGCCGACAACGCCGGACAGGTTGGCAAGCTGCTTGTCGAGGAAGGCGCGCAGCCGATCCAGTTCTTCCTCTTCGCACAGGTCCTCCGCACCCACCGTCTCGTCGAAGGCGGTGGTGAAGACCTTGTAGTCGATCTCCTTCGACAGATTGGTGAAGGGATTGTCGTTGCGGCGCGCCTCGCCGGGTGTCTCGGCATCGGCGTCGTCATCGTCGGACAGGTCGTCGGCGGTGGCATCGGATGCCTCCGTCTCGGCCGATTGCTCGTCGTCGGACGACGCCTCGGTATCGTCCGACTGCGACTGCTCGGAGCCGGAATCGTCCTCGCCGCCCTCCTCGCTCTGGTCCTCGCCTTGCGGCTGGTTTTCATCATTGTCTTCGGAGTCTTCGGTCTCCTGGTCGTCACCGAGTTCCTCGGCCATTTCCATGGAAGCCAGCATCTCGCGCACGACGCGGGCGAAGGCCTGCTGGTCGTCGAGCTTTGCCGACAGCCCGTCGAGATCGGCGCTTGCCTTCTCCTCGACCCAAGGGCGCCAGAGGTCGACAAGCCGCTCGCCGCTCTTCGGGACGGCGCGGCCGGTCAGCTTTTCGCGGACCATCAGGGCCAGCGCTTCCTCGATCGGCGCATCCGCCTTGTCCTTGACGTCGATGAGGTTGGCCCTGGCGTATTTGTCCTCGAGCATCGAGCCGATATTGTCGGCCACACCTTGCATGGCCCGGGAGCCGATCGCCTCGACGCGGGCCTGCTCGACCGCATCGTAGATGGCGCGGGCCTGTTTGCCCTCCGGCGCCAGCCTGGTGTGGATGCGCGTGTCGTGGCAGGCGCGCTTCAACGCCATGGAATCGCCGAGCCCGCGGGTGATAGCGATGTCGGCCTTCGAGGCTTTTTTCGGCAGTTCAGGGAGCCGGGCGCGGCTGCCGGCGAGCGCCGGCCGATCCTTGGCGAAACCGACTTCGAGGTCTTTGTCGCCGGCAATCGCGCGCATGCAGACGGTGACGGCGCGCTTGAAGCTGTCGGCTTCAGAACCCGTCTTCGACTTGTTGCGCGTGTTGTCGCCCGGACCCGCCATCGATCATTCCTTGGAGCATGACCCCGAAAATCGGAATCGAGCCATGCTTACCCCAGCACCACGTTCGCCGCGGATTCCGGCAGGTCTTGGCCGAAGGCGCGCTGGTAGAACTCGGCGACCAGCGAGCGTTCCAGTTCGTCGCATTTGTTGAGGAAGGTCAGCCGGAACGCCATGCCGATATCGCCGAAGATCTCGGCATTCTCGGCCCAGGTGATGACCGTGCGCGGGCTCATGACAGTCGACAGGTCGCCATTGATGAAGGCGGAACGCGTCATGTCGGCGACACGCACCATCTTGTTGACGATCTCCTTGCCCTTGCCGTCGCGATAGTGCTTGGCCTTGGCCAGCACGATATTCACCTCATTGTCGTGCGGCAGATAGTTCAGCGTGGTGACGATCGACCAGCGGTCCATCTGCGCCTGGTTGATCTGCTGCGTGCCGTGATAGAGGCCGGTGGTGTCGCCGAGACCGACCGTGTTGGCGGTCGAAAACAGCCGGAATGCCGGATGCGGGCGGATGACCCGGCTCTGGTCGAGCAGCGTCAGCCGGCCGGACGATTCCAGCACACGCTGGATGACGAACATCACGTCCGGACGGCCGGCATCGTACTCGTCGAAGCACAGCGCGACATTGTGCTGGTAGGCCCAGGGCAGGATGCCGTCGCGGAATTCGGTGATCTGCAGCCCTTCCTTGACGACGATGGCGTCTTTGCCGACGAGGTCGATGCGGCTGACATGACTGTCGAGATTGACGCGCACCATAGGCCAGTTGAGGCGGGCGGCGACCTGCTCGATATGCGTCGACTTGCCGGTGCCGTGATAGCCCGACACCATGACGCGGCGGTTGTAGGCAAAGCCGGCGAGGATCGCCATCGTCGTGTTCTTGTCGAACAGGTAGTCGGGATCGATGTCGGGCACATGCTCGCTCGTCACCGAATAGGCCGGCACCACCATCTTGGACTCGAAGCCAAATTTCTCCTTCACCGGCACGGTGGTGTCGGGCAGGTTGGCGATGTCGCGATCGACCTTGTTCATCTTTATCAACGTCTCCACGGGCGAAACGCCGCGTTTCGCCGGCAATCGATTTTGTTCGGGGGCGGTCTTAAAGCCTTTTCCAACCTTATGAAAGTTGGAAAACGACACGGACCGTAAGGTCGCTCAGCACAATCCTGCCTGCTTGAGCACGCGATAGGCCTGGAGCACATCGCGGAACCGGTCTTCCGAACCTCTGTCGCCGCCATTCGCATCGGGATGGTGGCGTTTCACCAGTTCCTTATAACGCGCCTTGATGTCCTTGCCAGTCGCCTTTGTATCAAGGCCAAGCGTTTCCAGCGCCTTGGCCTCAAGCGGCTTGGCTTTGCGCTCGCGGGCTTCGCGCGGATCCTTCGGACCTTTGAACAGGTCGAACGGATCGCGCATGCGGTTGTAATAGCCGGCGCGGCCGGAACGCTGCTGGGCGAAATCGGGCGAGGAGCGCGTCGAGGCGCCGTTGACGCCCATCTTCCATGTCGGCCGGTGGCCGGTCATCGCTTCCTTCTGAAAGCGGGCGATCTCGGTATCGGGGACACCGGAGAAATAATTGAAGCCCTTGTTGTACTCGCGCACATGATCGAAGCAGAACTGAAAATACTCGCCCTCCTTCATGCGTCCGACCGGCGCGCGATGGGTGCCGGCCTCCTTGCAACCGTCCCACTGGCAGATCGGCGAGCGCGACTTCAGCTCCGCATCCTTCTCCGGGCGGATGCGGATTTTCTCGAAATATTTGGGGTACGGTTTCATCTCACCCATTTATGGGCTGTTCGCCGGTGCGAAACAAGAATTGACATTTTCGCGATGATCGCCCTAACCGCTGAATCGCGGCATAAAGCGGGCGATCGGCGAATTTTGTCGCGGCGGCGGCACCGCGCGTCCTTCTGGACGCGCAAAGGGCACCGATTTTCGGGGGTCATGCGCGGGCCATATGTGGTGAAGGGAAGTACGAATGTCCATACAGTCAACGATGGAAGGCAAGTTGAAGAAGGCGTTCTCGCCGGAGCGACTGGTCATCATCAACGAAAGCCATCTGCATGCCGGCCATCACCATCAGGACTCCGATCATCACGGCACCTATGACGGCACCGGCGAGACGCATTTCCGCGTCCGCATCGTCTCCTCGGCCTTTGCCGGCATGAGCCGCATCGAGCGCCACCGCGCGGTCAACGCATTGCTGGCCGAGGAGCTGAAGGCTGGTGTCCACGCGCTGGCGATCGAGCCGGCCGCGCCGGACGAAAAGACGCGCTGGTAAGTTTCCAAGGCGGGTCGCGAATCCCGGTCAGATCAATGCTTCGATGAGAAACGGCCCGGGGCGGGACATGGCGCTGTCCAGCAGCGCGTCGAACCGCTCGCAAGTCTCGGCGCGGGCGGCTTCTACACCCATGCCATTTGCCAGCGAAACCCAGTCCAGCGCCGGTTGGTCGAGATCAAGCATGCGTCTGGCATTCTCGCCAACAGCATTCACGCCGACATTGCGCATTTCGCCATGCAGGATCGCGTAGGTTCGGTTCGAGAAAACGATCGTGACCACGTCGAGCTTTTCCCTTGCCTGCGTCCACAACCCCTGCACGGTATACATCCCGCTGCCATCCGCCTCCAGGTTGACGACCTTGCGGCCGGGACAGGCAATCGCCGCCCCGGTTGCCAGCGGGATGCCTCCACCTATCGATCCACCGGTGGTCATCATGTAGTCGTGCGGCGCTGCGAAGGCCGATAGGGCGAAGTAGCGTCGCGCCGAAGTGACGGCCTCGTCGCAGACGATGGCATTGGCGGGAAGTCTTCTCGCCACCAAAAGCGCCATTGCATCGTCGGTCAGCTTACCGCGCGGGGTTGACTCGTCGGGAAAGGCCGTGGCGATGGGAAGCTGCCGCGATGGCCTGACGCCAAGTTCCTCGCGAAGCGCCGCCAGCGCCGCCTTCAAATCCTCGCCGTGCGCGGCCAGCGTCAATACATCACAACCCTCACGGACGAGCCGTCCCGGCTTTCCCGGATATGCAAAGAAGGCCACCGGTTCCTTGGCGCCGACAAGGATCAGGACATCGATGTCGTCGAGCAAGGCCCGGGCGGCGTCGATCGGATAGGGGATGCGCACGGGCGCGACACGGCCACGGCCGCGCTCCATGCGCGCGATCAGAACCTCGCCAAACACGCGAACATCCATCGCCGCCGAGATCTGGCCGGCGATCTCGAGCGCATCGGCGCGCGCCGCGAGCCCACGCACGACGATGCCCGCGCGCCCTGGAGCGGCACGTATCGCTTCGGCAATCTTGCGGACAACACTCATGTCGACCGAAGGCGACAGGGGAAGCTCCACCGTGGCCAACGAGACCGGGCTGGCATCGCCCCAAGCCGCGTCCGCCGGCAGGATCAAGGTCGCGATGCCCGGAGGCATCAGCGAGGCGCGAAAAGCCGCTTGCGCGGCGGGCGCGATGTCGGCCGGACCCGCGATGCGACGGACCCAGTTCGACATCGGCGCCGCGAGGCTTTCGATGTCGCTGGTAAGCGGCGCGTCAAGTTCAAGATGATAAGAAGCATGATCGCCGACAATGTTGATCATCGGAATGCGGGCGCGCCGGGCATTGTGGATATTGGCCAATCCATTGGCCAGTCCAGGGCCGGTGTGGAGCAGCGTCGCGGCCGGCCGGTCGGTCATCCGGGCGTAACCGTCGGCAGCTCCCGTCACCACGCCCTCGAACAGGCCGAGCACACAGCGCATTTCGGGCTTGCGGTCGAGCGCCGCGACGAAATGCATTTCAGAGGTGCCGGGGTTAGCGAAGCAGACGTTCACGCCGTTCGCCAAAAGCACGTCGCACAGGACGTCGGCCCCATTCATGAACTTCTCCCTCGCATGTCGACCGAACGGCAATTGAGCTGGCATACGCCCCGAGAGCAATATCCCGCCGCCGACTTTGACATGATCCAGCTTGAAGGGCGGCCGCGATCGCGGTGGACATCGAAAAGCCAGGCGAAGCGATCGCCAGCGAAATCAGACGATCGTCGCCTTCAGGAAAATCATCACCGCTGCGGTCAGGGCATCGCCCTCCTCGCCGAAATCGCGATTGATCGACATGTGCGAATAGGCGCTGCCGTCGAACAGCGTGACCTCGGTCCCGGTGGCGCGCAAACGCTCGGCGAAGGCCCTGGAATCCTGTTCCCTCCCCTGTGCGCGCGAATAGGCGACAAAGGTCGGCGGATGTTTGCGGCTCCCGACATGGGTCGCAGGCGACAGTGCGCGCCACTGCGCCGGGTCGGGAAACGCCCGGGCATAGGCCGGTGTCATGCCGCCGCTCCTCGCAAGCGCTTCCAGGTCATAGGCCCTGGTGTCGTTCAGAACCAGCGCCGCGACACCGGGCAGACCGCCGCGCAGCCCGGTCAATGCGGCGAGATGGCAGCCGGCCGAATGCCCCATGACCGCTATCCGGTTCGGATCGCCGCCGTATCTGGCCATGTTGGCGCGCACGTAGCGATATGCCTGCTCGACATCGTCCGCCTGGGTGGCGACATCGGCCTTGGGCAGCATCCGGTAGTCGATCGAGACGAAGCAGAAGCCATTGTCGAGCAGGAAGGCCGGCTTGACGTTGACGTTGGTGCGGTTGCCGGCCCGCCAGGCACCGCCATGGATGAAAAGGACCACAGGCAGGGAGCTTGCGCCATCGCGCGTGTAGACGTCGAGCAGGGCCGGTCCGTAGTCGAAGGTTTGCGGAGACGGCGAGCGCCGGCGCGATGCCGCCGCAGCGCTGGCCGGCAACAAAGCCATCGACATCAAAAGCAGGGTTCGCCGATCGATCACCGTCATCTCCAGACAGCCCAGTCGAAAGTGCACGCCAGCGCGGCGAGCGTCCAGTCAAGGATTGGTTAGCCGGGACAGAACCTACCAGAACTAAATGTCGCCGGCCGGCCTGATCCTCAGCCTTGCGATCCGGTTCTTGTCGCGCTTCATGACGACGAAGCGCTTGCCGTGAAAGGTGAAAGCCTGCTTCTCGTCCGGAATCAGTTTCGTCTCGTGGATGACGAGACCGGCAATGGTGGTGGCTTCTTCGTCCGGCAGGTCCCAGTCGAGCGCCCGGTTCAGGTCGCGGATCGAGACAGTGCCGTCGACGACAACGGAGCCGTCGGCTTCCTGCTTGACGCCCTGCATGTCGATATCGTGCTCGTCGGCGATCTCGCCGACGATCTCCTCGATGATGTCCTCCAGCGTCACCAGCCCCTCGACCTCGCCATACTCGTCGACGACGACGGCGAAATGCGCCTTGCGACGCAGGAAGGCATTGAGCTGTTCCTGCAGTGTCGTGGTATCGGGCACGAACCACGGTTTTGAAGCGATCTTCATCACGTCGATCTTGGAAAAGTCGTTGCCGACATCGTTCAGCGCGCGCAGCAGGTCCTTGGCGTGCAGCACGCCGACGATGTTGTCGAGCGAGCCCTTCCACAAGGGCATGCGGGTATGCGGGCTCTGCAGGATCTCGCGCACCACGGCTTCCGGCGGATTGTCGGCATTGACCGACCGCATGTTGGTGCGGTGGACCATGACATCGGACACTTCGAGCTCGTCGAGATCGGACAGGCGGCCGATGCGGGCGCGATCCTCGCGCACCACCTGGCCGTCGCGCCGTGAATCGTCGACGGCGCCGCGCGCTTCATCATGGTTCGAATGCTGCGGCTCGATGCGCTGCAGTTCATAGCCGAAGGCGGCGAGCAGGCGCGCGCGAAAGGCGAAGGCGAGCAGGCCGAGCCCGGCCAGGACAGCAGCGACAACCCAGCCGGCCTCGTTCATCCCGGGCGGCTTTGCTGACCCGGGCGGCTCTTCTGCTGACTCGGGCTGCGTTTCGGCTGACCCGGGCGGCTTTCCTGCTGACCCGGATGGTTCTCCCTCAGAAACGACAGCACTTCCGACGCCGGCACATCCTTGGCGATGAACGCCTGGCCGATGCCGCGGGTCAGGATGAAGGTCAGCGCGCCGCGCGACACCTTCTTGTCCTGCGTGATGAAGGCAAGCAGCGCCTCGGCATCAGGCAATTCGCCCGGGATGTCGGCCATGCGCCAGGGCAGGCCAACCGCGCGAAGATGCGTCTCGACGCGCGCCGCATCGTCGGGACTTGCCAGATTGAGGCGTGACGAAAAACGATAAGCCAGCGCCATACCGATGGCGACCCCCTCGCCGTGCACGAGACGGGCGCTGTCATAGTGGGTGGCGGCCTCGAGCGCATGGCCGAACGTGTGGCCGAGATTGAGCAGCGCGCGGTCGCCGGTCTCGAACTCGTCGCGGGCGACGACATCGGCCTTGGCGCGGCAGGCTTCGGCGATGGCCTCGGCTCGCTCCGGGCCGCCGGCAAACACTTTGCCCCAGTTTTGCTCCAGCCAGGCGAAGAACTCGGGGCGGTCGATGAGCCCGTATTTGGCGAGTTCGGCGTAACCCGCCCTGAATTCCCGGATCGGCAGCGTGTCGAGCACTTCGGTATCGGCCAGCACCAGTTTCGGCTGGTGAAAGACGCCGACGAGGTTCTTGCCGCGCGCACTATTGATGCCGGTCTTGCCGCCAACGGAAGAGTCGACCTGCGCCAGCAGCGAAGTCGGGATCTGCACGAAATTCATGCCGCGGCGCACGATGCCGGCGGCAAAGCCGGCCAGGTCGCCGATGACACCGCCGCCGAGCGCGATGACGACATCGCCGCGCTCAAGCCTGGCTGCCAGCACGCCGTCCACCACCTCCTCTAGATGCGCAAAACTCTTGGTTTTTTCCCCAGCCGGCAGCGTGATGACGGCAGGCTGAATGCCGCCCTTTTCGAGGCCGGCCTTTAACGTATCGAGGTGGGCTGCGGCGACGTTGACGTCGGTGACCACGGCGGCGCGCGTGCCGGGCAGGCGGCGCGAAATCTCGCTGCCGGCGCGCAAAAGCAGGCCGGAGCCGATCATTATGTCATAGGCACGATCGCCGAGCCCGACTTCGACGGTGACGGTCGCATTGCTGCTCACGAGCGCACCTCGCCTGTCGCGGCTGCAACGCCGAAATACCCGCAAAGCGCGTTCACCACCTCGGCCGCAATGACCTCCTTGCGATCGTCGCGGGTCGGCACGGTGACATCTGCGGCTGCGTAGACCGGATAGCGCTCGGCCATCAACCGCTCGATCACGGCGCGCGGATCGGCGCTTTTCAGGAGCGGCCGGTTCTGCTTCTTGGAAACGCGGTCCATCAAGAGGTCGATCTCGGCCTTCAGCCATACCGACACGCCATGGCCGGCAATGGCCTCCCGCGTCTTCGCGCTCATGAAGGCGCCGCCGCCCGTCGACAGCACCTGCGGCCCGTGTTCCAGCACGCGCAGGATGACGCGCTGCTCCAGCGCCCGGAACTCGGTCTCGCCATAGCGTTCGAACAATTCGGGGACGCTCATGCGCGACACGCTTTCAATCTCCTGATCGCTGTCGATGAAAGGCAGTCCCAGGATCGCCGCCACCTTGCGGCCGATCGCCGTTTTGCCGGCGCCCATAAGGCCGACAAAGACGATGGAACGATTGCCCAGCCGGCCGAGCAGCGCGGCATGGCTCTCATCAGGAGGATTTGCTGGTAGCGCGTTCATGACACCATGATGTTTCTAAGCAGGTTCCGCAAAAGTGTCCCACGGTTTTGCGACAAGAACCTGCGACAAGCCAAAGAATCTAAGCAGGCATTCGTGGGCCAGCCCACGAATGCCTGCTTAGGCCCTCTTTGCCGGCGTATCGACATCAAAAGCCTGATTGCGTCAAGCGTGGCGCGGCCGCGCGTCGTCCGAGCTTCGCCCTTGAATTGGCCGGATTGGCGTCTCATAAGGGCACAGGGTTTGGAAACGCAGAACAAGCAGACGGGCGAAAATTGATGCCGACACTGTTCCGCTTTGTCGTGACGCTCACGATTCTGGCCGGCATTGTCTATGGCGCGATGTTCGCTCTGGCGATGTTCGTCGAGCCAAGAAAGGCCGAAATGAGCGTACGCATTCCTCCCGAAAAGCTGAATCCCCATAAAGACTGAATCAAGAAAAACTGACCCGAGAAATGAACAGCGCGGCTCGCATCGAAGCCTTTCTGGAAATGATGAGTGCCGAGCGCGGCGCTGCCGAAAACACGCTTTCCAGCTATCGCCGCGACCTCGAAGACGCTTCGGCCGGGATCGACGGCGGGCTCGCGGGTGCCGCCGCCGCCGATATCCGCAACTATCTCGACGAGATCGCCGCACGCGGCTTTGCCGCCACCTCGCAGGCGCGCAAACTGTCGGCGATCCGCCAGTTCTTCAAGTTCCTCTATGCTGAAGGCCTGCGCGGCGACGACCCGACCGGAACCCTGGACAGTCCGAAGAAAGGCCGGCCGCTGCCGAAGACGATGAGCGAGGCCGACACCGGCCGGCTGATCGACCGTGCGGCGCAGGAGGCAGCTGACGTCTCGCTGAACGATAGCGACAGCCTGGCGGCGTTGCGCCTGCATGCGCTGGTCGAGGTACTCTACGCCACCGGCCTGCGTGTTTCCGAACTGGTCGGCCTGCCGGTGACGGTGGCGCTGCGCGACGATCGTTTCTTCATGGTGCGCGGCAAGGGTGACAAGGAACGTATGGTGCCGCTGTCGGCAAAGGCGCGCACGGCGATGCGGGCCTGGCTCACTGCCCGGGCAACGGTGCCGGCCTTCGCAGATAGCCCGTTCCTGTTTCCGGCAGCAAGCGATAGCGGCTATCTCTCCAGGCAGGTCTTCGCGCGCGACCTGAAGGGCCTTGCCGCGCGGGCCGGCATCGCCTCGGCGAAAATATCGCCGCATGTGCTGCGCCATGCTTTCGCCAGCCATCTCCTGCAGAACGGCGCCGATCTCAGGGCCGTGCAGCAGTTGCTTGGCCATGCCGATATTTCAACGACGCAGATTTACACGCACGTGCTGGAGGAGCGGCTGGTGCGGCTGGTCAACGATCATCATCCGCTTGCCGACTAGGCGTCATATCGCTATGTGAGGACGACGTTCCACCGCCCGGAGCCTGTATTTCCTAGGTTCCGTCAGTCTTTGCCTCCCGGCTTATCGGTCCGCTCAAGAATGTACAATTACCTCGATTTCGAAAAGCCGGTTGCCGATCTCGAAGGCAAGATTGTCGAGCTGAAGAAGCTCGCCGAGAATGGCGAGGCGGTCGATGTCGGCGATGAGATCAGCCGTCTCGAGAAACGCGTGCGCGACGCATTGCGCGACACTTATAGGGCGCTGACCCCGTGGCAGAAGGTGCAGGTGGCGCGCCATCCGGACAGGCCGCATTGCGTCGACTTCATCAAGGGCCTGTTCAACGATTTCACCCCGCTTGCCGGCGACCGCAATTTCGGCGAGGACCAGGCGATCGTCGGCGGCTTCGCCCGCTTCCGCGGCGAGCCGGTAGCGATCATCGGCCAGGAAAAGGGTTCGGACACGGCCAGCCGGCTGAAGCATAATTTCGGCTCGGTGCGACCGGAGGGCTATCGCAAGGCGGTGCGGCTGATGGAACTCGCAGACCGCTTCAATATCCCGTTGCTGACGCTGGTCGACACGGCTGGCGCCTACCCCGGCGTCAATGCCGAGGAGCGCGGCCAGGCGGAAGCCATCGCCCGCTCGACCTCGGCCTGTCTCGGCCTGAAGGTGCCGTCGATCTCGGTGGTCATCGGCGAAGGCGGCTCGGGCGGCGCCATCGCGATCGCCACCGCCAACCGCGTCTATATGCTCGAACACGCCATCTATTCGGTGATCTCGCCGGAGGGCGCCGCCTCGATCCTGTGGCGCGACACCACCCGCTCGAAGGATGCGGCGACCAATATGAAGATCACCGCCCAGGACCTGCTGGAGCTGAAGATTATCGACGCCATCATTCCCGAACCGCTCGGCGGCGCCCATCGTGGCCCGGAGACGGTGATTGCCGCCACCGGCGATCTCATCGCCAAAACGATGAAGGAATTCTCCGGCGCCAACACCGATTTTCGTGAGCAGCGCCGCGAGAAATACCTGGCTATGGGGCGAAACCTCTAGACCATGATCCCAAAAAGTGGGTACCGGTTTTCGGAAAAGATCATGGTCAAACAAGAAGCTTCAGGCCGTCCGACTTCAATCGGACGGACCGCCAGACGGTTTCGGCGCCGCAATGTGGCGAGATTGAGCACCTTCGCCACAAAAATGCCGCTGCACTCGTTTCAATCAGATTGCCGTAAGGCCCGGCGCTTGCGGTAAGGAATTTTCAAGGTTAACGGGATTAGGGTTGGGCCTGACGGCGCTGATGCCTGCGGCCCGAAAGAAAAGACATAGCCATGTTTGCCAAGCTTGCCCGCACCGCACTTGTGATTGCCGCGTTAGGCGTCGCCGGCTGCAATGATTCTTCGATGAAGGATTTTGCCCCCCAGGCCAACAAGCCGCTGCCCGACAAGATCCTGGCCAGCATGAAGGCCAAGGGCATGACCCGCACCTCGCCGGTGATGGCCCGCATCTTCAAGGAAGAGGGCAAGCTCGAAATCTGGAAGGCCAAGACCAACGGCCGCTATGACTTGGTCGCCAGCTACGACATCTGCAAATGGTCGGGCAAGCTGGGTCCCAAATACACCGAAGGCGACCGCCAGGCGCCGGAGGGCTTCTATACGGTCCGTCCGGCGCAGATGAATCCGCGGTCGAGCTACCACCTTGCCTTCAACATCGGCTATCCCAACGCCTACGACCGAGCCAATGGCCGCACCGGTTCCCATCTGATGGTCCATGGCGCCTGCTCGTCGTCGGGCTGCTATTCGATGACCGACGCACAGATCGAGCAGATCTACGCCTTCGGCCGCGATGCCTTCCAGGGCGGGCAGACCGAGTTCCAGATCCAGGCCTTTCCGTTCCACATGACCGCCGCCAACATGGCGCGTTATCGCAAAGACCCGAACTACGAATTCTGGAAGATGCTGAAGGTCGGCTACGATAATTTCGAGATCACCAAAGTGCCGCCGAAGGTCGACGTCTGCCAGAAGCGCTATGTCTTCAACCAGGTCGCGGCTGACGGCGCGACCTTCGATCCGGCCGGCGCCTGCCCCGCGACGACGCAGCCGGATTCGCTGAAGAGCGCCTTCAATGCCTATCAGAGCACCTACGAAGCGGCTTTCAACGGCGCGGTCAAGGCCAGCGTGCCGGCGCCCAAGCCGACCATCGCCGGCATCAAGGAAGCCAGCATCGTCTCCGAGTGGTCGAAGAAGCGCGCCCGTGGCGAACGTGTGCCGATCGATCCGCCTTCATTCAACGCCGACGGCTCGGTGACCGAGACGGCGCGCATGGGCCGCATCGATTCGCCGGCGGGCCGCAAAATGGCCGCGCTCGACGCCGAGAAAGCCGCCAAGCAGAAGGCCGAGGAGCAAAGGCTTGCCGCGATAGAAGCAGCCAAGGCCGAGAAAGAGGCGGCCAAGGCTCAGGCTCTGGCCGAGAAGGAAGCTGCCAAGGCCGCCGCAGAAGCGCCTGTCGTCACCGCCACCGTAGCGCCATCGGAGGCCGCCCCGGCAGTCGAAACGCAGGCTGCGGACGCCGAAAGCACGGCGACAAGGTTGAAGAAGAAGCTGTTCGGCATGTTCGGCGGCTGAGGTTCATGCTTGAACAAGAAGATGGGGGCCAGGAAGACAGGCCCTCATCCAGCCCCGCCGCCATCTACGACCTCAAAGGCCTGAACTGCCCGTTGCCCGTGCTCAAGGCAAAAAAGCGGTTGGCCACAATGCAGCCGGGCAGCCGCCTGTGGCTCGAAACCACTGACCCCCTCGCCGTCATCGACATTCCCGCCTTCTGCGCCGAGAGCGGCCATCATCTGATCGAAACGGCAGCGATGTCAGGCGGCCATCGCTTCCTCGTCCAGCGCGGCGGCGGCTGAGTCTCGACTTAGCTCGTTCTGCCAGCTGTGCGCCGCCCCTCATCTGCCTGCCGGCATCTTCTCCCCGTTGAACGGGGAGAAGGGAACTGGCCGCAACCTTGGCGCTCTTTCTGCAACGTTGCTGATTGCCGAAAGCGTCGGTGAGGGCGCCCTTCTCCCCGTCACTATACGGGGAGAAGATGCCGGCAGGCAGATGAGGGGCAGTGCGGCGTTCGGAAATTGAAACTACCGCCCGGCGATGGCCAGCGGGTTGTTTTCCAGCGCTGCGCGGTCCGGTGTATCGATCGACGGCCGGTTGGTGAAGGCGGCAAACAGCCGGCGGACGTAATCTTCCGGCATGTCGAGCGTGATCAGCACCAGCCTTGTGCCGCGTTGACCGTCCGGCCAGGACGGCAGCCGCGCCGGCGGATGCAGGATCTTCTGCACGCCGTGGACGACCAGCGGCCGCGACGGGTCTTCCAACAATTCGATGATGCCCTTCATGCGCAACAGGCGCTCGCCATGCGCCGATCGCAACAGGTCGAGGAACATCTCGATCGCCGAAAACGGCACCGGCCCGTCATGAACCAACGAGTAGGCGCGCACGCGGGAATCGTGCCGATGATTGTGCTCATGGTCGCCGTGGTCATGATCGCCATGGTGATCATGGGCGGCTTCCTCGCCCAGCCAGCGCCGCACGTCGGCGGACTTGGTGGCCGGGTTGTAGAGGCCGCAATCGAACAGCGCCGCTACATCGGTTCTTCTGTCACCGGCATCGAGCAGCTCGGCACCCGGATTGATCTGCCGCAGCCGGGCCCGCAAGGCCTCGACGTCGCGCGGATCGGTGGCCAGATCGGCTTTCGTCAGCACGATGCGGTCGGCGACGGCCACCTGCTTCACCGCCTCGACATGGGCGTCCAGCGTCGCATTGCCGTTGACGACGTCGACCAGCGTGATGACGCCGTCGAGCCGGAAGGCATGGACCAGCGCCGGATGCGCCATGATCGACTGCAGCACCGGCGCCGGATCGGCGAGGCCGGTGGTTTCGATGACGACACGGGCAAGCCGGGCGATGCGGCCGGTCTGCAGCCGGTCGACGAGATCGGCCAGCGTGTCGACCAGTTCGCCGCGCACCGTGCAGCAGAGACAGCCGTCGGAAAGCTGGATTATGCCGTCAGAGGCCTGTTCGACCAGGAGATGGTCGATCGCCACCTCGCCGAACTCGTTGATGATGACCGCGGTATCGGCAAGCGCGGGATCCCTGAGCAGCCGGTTGAGCAGCGTCGTCTTGCCGGCGCCGAGAAAACCGGTCAGCACCGAGACGGCGATGGGAAAGCCGCTGCTCATCAGGCTAGTTCACGGCCTTGGCGGGCTCCTGGGCCGCAGTGGCGGAACCGATCACTGCCGGCTCGGCGCCGGGCGGCGGCGGCAGGTCAGGCCGCCAGTTCGGCAGCGGCACGTCTGCATATTCCAGGCCCGATGCATCGAGCATCGCCTTCGGCTTCGGCCCGGTGGCGCCGCCAAGGCCGACGGCGACCAATGTCGGCACATGGTCGAGCTTTTTCCGATAGGGAGATTTTGGCGCATTCTTATCGCCGACAGTGACAGATTCCGACTGCTCCTTAGCCGGCTTCTTCTTGCAAATCTCGTCATTCAAGTTGTTGACCGATGTGGTGTCGCCATAGGAAGGCAGCGCTGCCACCGTCAACCAGCCCGGTGTCGGCGTGGCAAAGCCGTGGTCGAGCAGCCTGGCGACGGTCTCGGCGCGGGTGACGGCCGACTTCTCGCCAAGCACCACCGCCACCAGCGTGCGCCCGTCGCGTGTTGCCGAGCCGATCATGTTGAAGCCCGAGGGACAGACGAAACCGGTCTTCATGCCGTCGGCGCCGGGATAGCGGCCGATCAGGAGATTGTAGTTCGGGATCTGCTTCTTGCCGACGGCCAGGCCCTCGATCGAGAACCATGGGGCATATTGCGGAAATTCAGTGCGGATCGCCATCACCAGCAAGCCGAGGTCGCGCGCCGTCGTATACTGGTCCGGCGAAAACAGCCCGTTCGGGTTGACGAAATGCGTTCCGGTCATGCCGAGCCGGCGCGCCTCGGTGTTCATGCGTTCGGCGAAAGCGACCTGCGAACCGCCGATGTTCTCGCCGACGGCCATGGCGACATCGTTGGCCGACTTGACCAACATTATCTTCAGCGCGTTGTCGAGCCGCATGACCGAACCCGGCTTGAAGCCCATCTTGCTCGGCGGCTCGCCGGCGGAACGCTTCGTGACCTTGATCGGCGAATCGAGCTGGACCTCGCCCGCGGCAATCGCGCGAAATGCCACATAGGCGGTCATCAGCTTGGTCAGCGAGGCAGGATACCAGCGCTTGAAAGCCTCCTGATGCTGGAGGATCTTGCCGTTCCCCAGTTCGAACACGATCGTCGGATTGGCAAGAGCCGGTCCGGCCAGCACCGGAAGCGCCACGGCGCCCGCCAGCAATAGTTTGAGGAAATGCCTGTACCGCATGGTGGAATCCGAAATCGCCTCTTGCCGCAGTCGCCTCTGGCTCCGTAAGATTTGTTACGCGATCGCCAGCATGGTGATCCGGCCCCTATCCGGATCGCAATCTTGCGGTGCTATTTAGCCTATGTGACGTCAAGATGGCAAAGTGCCTGAATGACAATTGTAAAACAGCAGGCACAATTTGCAAAGCAGCAGGCAGAGGCCCGTCTGCTCCAACAGCGAGATGGAACCATCATGCCGATCCTGAACCGCGCCGCCGAAATGCAAGACGAGGTCGCCGGCTGGCGCCGCCATCTGCACCAGACGCCGGAGCTGAATTTCGACGTCTTCAAGACCGCCGCCTTCGTCACCGACAAGCTGAAGGCCTTCGGTTGCGACGACGTGGTGACCGGGCTCGGCAAGACCGGCGTCGTCGGCATCATCCGCGGCCGCCTGGGCGAAGGCACGAGCATCGGCCTGCGCGCCGACATGGACGCGCTGCCGCTCAACGAGATCACCGGAAAACCCTACGCCTCGACCATTCCAGGCAAGATGCACGCCTGCGGCCATGACGGCCACACCGCGATGCTGCTCGGTGCTGCCAAATATCTTGCAGAGACGCGCAATTTCGCCGGCTCCGTCGCAGTGATCTTCCAGCCGGCCGAAGAAGGCGGCGGTGGCGGCAACGAGATGGTCAAGGACGGCATGATGGAGCGCTTCGGCATCTCCAAGGTATTCGGCATGCACAACATGCCGGGCCTGCCGGTCGGGCAATTCGCCATCAAGGCGGGCCCGATCATGGCGGCGACCGCCGAATTCACCATCACCGTCAAGGGCCGGGGCGGGCATGCGGCGATGCCGCACGGCACGATCGACCCGATCGTCATCACCAGCCAGCTCGTCGGCGCGCTGCAGACGATCGCCTCGCGCAGCACCGATCCGGTCGAGGCTGTCGTGGTGTCGGTGACGAAATTCCACGCCGGCGATGCCTACAATGTCATTCCCGAGAGCGCCGAGATCGCCGGCACCGTGCGCACGCTGAAGGGGGAGGTCGCCAGGAAGGCTGAGCAGCGCGTGCGCGCCATCTGCGAGGGCGTGGGTGCGGCCTTCGGCGCAACGATCGAGGTCGATTACAATGCCAATTATCCCGTCACCTTCAACCATCCGGAAGAGACGGTCTTTGCCAGCGACGTCGCCGCTGATGTCGCCGGCGAGGCCCATGTGCACCGCGCCATCCAGCCGGTGATGGGCGGCGAGGATTTCTCCTATATGCTGGAGGCGCGGCCCGGCGCCTTCATCTTCATCGGCAATGGCGACACCGCCGGTCTGCACAATCCGGCCTACGACTTCAACGACGAGGTCATCCCGCACGGCATGAGCTATTGGGTGAAGCTCGCGGAGACGGCGCTGGCCGCCTGATGCATGTCGCCCAAAAGCATGCCCTCGGGCCTGACCCGAGGGTGCGCAGCGGTTTTGCGATAACGACATGCATAAAACAAGAACTTAAAGCGCGCCGCATGATCCGTTCAAATGCGACGCGCTTTAATGCATGCCCCCACAAAGCCGACGCTCGGGCTTGCCCCCGAGGGTAGGCAGCCGACGCGACGCCCACGCATCTATCATGGGCGGTCATGTAGGGCAGAGGCGGCCGCAACCGGTGCGAAGAACCTATGCGAAAATCAATCGATGGTGCCTGGACCGCTATGGTCCGCTCTTCGGGTCGTCGACCTCCAGCGCCTCCATGACGGGCGCCGGATCACTCCCTTCGGCCGCAGCCTGCGGCTCTGCGCCTGCCCTGGCCTTGCTCAGGGCTTCCGCAATAGCCTCTTCAATGTCGCCGATCTCGTCTTCGCGCACCTCGTGCCCATAGCCGGCCGCGTCGGCATCCTGTTCGAATTGCTGAGCCAGGACCGCCACGCTCACCTCGCTTTCAGCGGGCAGGTCGCCGACGTTCTCCTGGAGCCAGGTTTCAAAGAACTCTTTCGTAGCACTCATGCGGCATCTCCTTCGGCACACTAAAGCGCGGCGGTGGTCCGAAGTTCCGCTATCCCAGCTCATCTTTGCGATCCACCGCAACCGACCGATTGCGTCAAGCCTGCCTCTTGGCGAAACGATCCGAAGCGGTTATGTGTCGGGCCGCGTGGTCCCGTAGCTCAGTAGGATAGAGCGGCAGATTCCTAATCTGTAGGTCACAGGTTCGATTCCTGTCGGGATCACCAATAAAATCAAGGCCGTTTCCACTGGCGCCACAGGATGCAGCGTAGTCTGCGCCGCAGCCAGCCATCGAGTTTCTCGAAGACCCCCTTCACTTGCGACAGCTGGGTGGCCGGACCTCAAACGGTTCGGCCAAGCCGCATTGGTTATTCGATGGTGGATCACAACGAAGGAACGCATCTCGACCTCTGGCAAAGGCGACCGCTGGCGACTGCCGATGATCTGGACGCCAGGAGTTGAAAAGTTCACGCCGATCAAAGACCCGCGGGTCGACAGTTAATAGGGAATAGCCGTTGGGCTGGCATTGGCGGGCTGATCCCGGCCGCTATCACTTCAGCAGCATGATCGCCGACGTATATCGGCGGATGACCGGAATGAGGGCAGCCCTTTGCAGGGGCGAAGCTTGCGCGCTAGTATCTGCAAAACGGGAGGGGACGAATGCCACGAATTGAGCGAGTAGAAACCAGCAAGCGCGGATTTCTAGCTATGACCGCAAGACACTCCGGCGACGTTCCCTCGACTGTGTGCGCAATGCCGTTGTGGGAGCACCACTTTGTTCATTGACTACTACGAACTCCTGGAAATCAGCCCGAACGCCAACTCGGAAACGATAGAACGGGTATTTCGTTATTTTGCTATGCGCTACCATCCCGACAATCAGGATACCGGCGATGCATCACGCTTCAGTGAAATCGCGGAGGCCCATAATACTCTCAAAGATCCGGTCAAACGCGTGCAGTACGACATTCAGTATAAAGACCATTTGAAACTTCGCCGCGAGTTGATTGAGGAAGTCAGCAACACTAAAGGAATCGAACGGGACGGCGTCATTCAGGCCAAACTGCTCTCGCTGCTTTATGTCAAACGTCGACAAGACGTCAACAATCCTGGCATTGGCGATGAAGAACTCGAACGCATGTCGGGCTGTCCGCGTGAACATCTGGAGTTTCATCTCTGGTATCTAAAAGCAAAAGGCTGGATAGGAAGGGTCGAAAACGGGATGTTCGCGATTACCGTAGAAGGCATCGATCGCGCCAATACCGAACATCGTCGTGACACCTCCACCAGACTACTGAATCATACAGGCTGAAGAATGGAAGCTCGCGTGCCAGTGCCCCTTGGATTAGCCCTTAGGAGCCCACCAGCGCGCGTTCCGGCTGGGCGCTCTCCTACGCCGCCGAAGCGCCTCGCGCACGCCGGCGCTTCTCGCTGGCCTGAATGAGGCGCTGCAAAGCCCTGGCCTGAGCTCCGGCGGGGAATCGCTCTATCGCCGCCAGCTTTTCCTCCTCGTGCGCAATCGGTAGACATCGGGCAAAGGCTGCCAGTCGGCCGGCTTCTTCCGCATACACCATTGAGGCTGGCGACATCCCCAGTACTCGATACCATCGATGGCGCTCTCGCCGGTGCCTTCCGCCCAGGGCGTCCAGCCGCGGCCTGGACGATCTGTCAGTACGCTGTCGCGCATTCAGACTCCGGGCGCTTCGAGCGCTCGGCTCCCATAGCTTTTCGTTGCTTGGCAGCGTTCATTTGCCGGCCGAGACGCTGATTGCACTCAAGGCAAGCGGCGGCCAGATTGGACCGCTCGTTCGTGCCGCCATCCATTTTGGGCTTCTTGTGCTCTAGGGTGGCTTGCTTCGGTCCGGTCTCGGTGAACGGTTCCTTGCAGTAGTAGCATTTCCCGCGTTGGATCTCGACCAGTTCGCTTCGGACTTTGGCTGAATTGAATTTCAGCTTCTTCTTCATGGGGGTTGGTTCCCTCCTTTTTTGGTAAAGGGACCACGACCTCGATCCAAGGTCAAGCCTTGCATTAGCAACCGCTTGACGAAGCCGCCGGCCCCGACGCATTCTCCCTTGGGGAGAGATGGCAATGGCCGATCTTCCATGGGGCAAAGCAAAGCCCCGCAACAGCATTCCATATGGCTGGATACTTGTCGCTGCCACGGGCGGCGCTGCAGCAGGCAATTACTTGTGGTCGAACTCATCCAATCTGGCGAATGCGGTAAGTGCATTCGTCTCGTCTGCTGGCTGTGACATCAAGGGCAATATTTCAATCAACCGGCGAGCGCATCTATCATGTCCCCGGCTGACGATGGACAACTGCGGCCATCTGTTTCCCCGGTCCGATGACGCCGCAGAATTGGCCAACGCCGAGGCGGCTCTGCTGCAGTGACTGCGACATCGGCCAGACAAAGCCTTGCGCTGCAGGGACTGTAGGAAGTTTCCTAATCTGTAGGTCACAGGTTCTGTCGGGGATCACCATGCTTTTCAATAAATAGCGCCAAAACATGAGCGGACGTGCCCTGTCGACGCCGCCATCACGATCGGGCACGTCACACAAATCCCCCACCCGGTAGCGTCTTCGTCCCGCCCTGTCGGGATCGCCTTATTTTCAGGCACTTAGAGGAGCCCCGCCGTACTCTTTCTGTGATTTAAGTACGGCGAACTTTCCGACTCAGCGGCCCGCTTCCGATCCCACCGCTGATCTCGCGACGCTGTCGGCCTTTCCGCGCTCATAAGCGCCAATCATTCTCACGGCAAAAATCGAAGCCACGCCAACCATTGCGCCAGCAAGCACATCAATCAGGTGATGCCCACCCTCGGGAAGGGTGGCGATGATCATCAGAGCATTCAAAACAGCTATTGGCCACATCAGCCAGCGATAGTCGCGAAGCGCATAGACGACTATTATACCGAGAGCTGTATGGTAGGACGGGAAGGTAACCAGTCCGTTGCTTCTGGTCATGATCAGATCGAACGGTTCGCCGGATCGCAGCGCCATCAAAGTCTCGTGATGCCACATGCCTGCCTGGGCGGTGAAATGGTTGAACTGTTCTGCAGTTGGCTTGAAGTACGCATAGGCCCCTTCAGCCGGTACGAGCGCCATTATTGCTCCAGCGAGCACTGATGAGACGGCTAGCATCGCGATGAACTGCAAGCTCCTGTCATTTCTGTTTGTGGCTATGTTCAACAATAGGACAAACGGCACCTGTGGTCCGAGCGCATGGTAGGCAACGATCAGCACAGGAGCTACCAGCTTGTTATTTGTGACGGAGAGGAACCAAAGCCAATCGAAGCCCATTCGGGCATCGATAGCGGCGAGCACCGGGTCGGCAAGCGGGCGCCCAGTCGCGCTGGCCACATGCATTAGAATAGTCGTGCAGATCAGCAGTGGGACAAAGGCTGCCGCGACAAGCACCAAGCTTCCAAGAAAATCGGATGCCCGGCGAACAAATTGGCCTGCCCGCGAGCGATCGTCCCGTAGGCGCCGCGTTACAAGCCACGAAACCAAACCAGCCAAGCAGATACATAGTGCCACTGCTCTAATGTCATGCCAGTTAAGTGGCGAAAAGCTGACAGTCGAATAGGGCAGCCACAGCAGGTCAACAGCCCCAAGCAGGCCTGAAGTGATCAACGTCGCGTAAAGGTAGTTCCTTGCGCCCGCGCCCATAATCCTCGCCGTAGTATTGGATGAATTTACCCACCGTGTTTTGAGATGCGACATAAGCTATCGCGGGTCAGGCGCCGGCAAAGATGCGCCAGCGAAACGAGGCAAGAGCATCGGAACGCGCTGAGCGTATTCATGATATTCGGGAAACGTCGCTCGCAAGACCCTCTCCTCGTTGATTATCCGCCGATATTGAAAAGCGAGGGCGATCGCGCAGATTGCGACCGTCGCCCACGTCGGATTACCGAAAAGAATGCCGAGCAGGACGATCGCTTCGCAGGCGTAGAGCGGGTGCCGCACGATTTGATAGGGGCCTGCGGTGACGAGCCGTCTGGCCTGAGCAGCGATGCTGAACGATCTGCCGAGCCACCATAGGCACCAAACGCAAAGCGCGAAGCCGACGATGGTAATCAGGTTGGCAGTGAGCTCAATCTGCGGAAGTATCTCGACTCGAGGGACAGCAATCAAAGTTACGGTGGCAAAGCATCCGATCAGCGCCGAGATTCGGGGTTCAAGCCCCTGCGCTGTCTTCAGCGGCGGAAGACGCGCCACTGTCGTTGCAACAACGAGAACGAGGAAGCCGAGAGCGGCAACGTCTGCCACGACCCCGATAATTCGCGCTGTTGGCCATTCTGCGCCGCGAAGAGCTGTAACCAATGCTCCAGCCTTCAAAGTCGCGCAGACCGTGAAGTAGAGTACCATTATTGCGCGCCCGATGAAATCACGCGTCGCCGCTGGTGGGAGCTTCATGGAATTTACCCTTTGGAATAAATGGATAGGCGAGTTGCTCGACGTAAGTTGGTGGAATGGGATCATCGATCGCTATAACGCTCCGGCACCGCTTTGCCAGCAGGTACATCGTTCCAAAGGGCGCGTCGGCTTTCCTGAGGATCGTTTGACCTGGCCTTAGAGCAAACAGGCGCTTGATCGGAACGAAGATCAGAACCGCAATCAAAAGCGCTTTGAGATTGAGAATGTCCATACCGCGCCCCGCCGGCAAGACCCAATCCAAGCACTTCGCCGATTTGAGCGCAAGTTAATGGTTTCCAGAAGGTTAATTGGGAAGGTGATTTGCGCGCCACCAGTGTCAGATCGAGAAGCCGCCTAGAGCCGTCAAGTTGCTATAGACCTGAAACGCTATCGTGCAGATCGCTGCGAGCGAGATCGGCACGCCAAACGGCACGACGCCTTTGCGGTCCAGGTGCTGAACGTAGAGGCGGAAGACTCCCGCGGGCAGCATGAACGGATTTTTCACGATCAACGCCGTGGCGAGGGCGAAAACCAGCAGGAGCACGGAGAACACCAGGAGGCCGCTGCCGCCGATCAGCAACGGCACCACCGCCATCAGCTTGACGTCGCCGGCGCCGATCTTGCGCATGGCCCAGAACGGAAACAGCGCAACAAACAGCAAAAGACCGGCAAGCGCGCTCAGGCCCATGTCCCACCACGACCCGGATTGAACCGACAGGAGCTGCAGCGAGCCCAAACCCAGGCAAAGCAGCAGCAGCACATTCTGGTTGGATATCTTCTGGGTGGTGAAGTCGCGCCAGGCGATCCTTGCCAGCAAAGGAATGGCTAGTCCCTTCAGCAGCAGCGATGCGGCGAGCAGCATGCTATCGCCTACCGCTCGAGATTCTTCACGCTGGACGACAGGAGCTGCAGATTGTTGGCCACGGTCGGATCGTTGGGCGCCAGCTCATAAGCCTTGAGGAAATTGCTGCGCGCGTCCTGCAGCTTGCCGCGCAGCAGATAGGAATAGCCGACATTGTTGTAATATTCGGGCGTCCCGCCGACCAGCCGGAAGGCTCGGGCGTAGGCCAGGTCGGAGAGGTCGAAGCGGCGGATGCGATCGCTGCAGGCGGCCAGGCCCATCCAGGCACCACCATCATTGGGCGCCAGTTGCGTCGCCTTGTAGAACAGGGCGCCGGCATTGCCGTAGTTTTCCGCACGGAACTGGTTCTTGGCTTCGGCGACGGCCTGGTCCGAGGCATAGTATTCGACGTCGCTGACCGTCTTCAGCCCGTCGAAGGTATCGCCAAAGGCTGTCACGTCACCTTTTGAGGGCTCATTGGTACGGACGACGCCGCTGGTATCAGCCGTCTGACAGCCGGAAAGCACGATAAGCAGCAGGCTGGCGACGGCTGCGCGGCGCATTGGCCCTGTCATTTTGTCCCTCAAAAGAGTTCCCCCGACTCTGTATTTCGACCAAAGCATATACCTGCCTAGAAGAAAATGCCTTTCATTCGGATGATAACAGGCAGCATGACGACCATCATCACCACCGGAAAGATGCACAGCCCCAATGGAATCATCATCTTGACCGGCAAAGAGTTGGCGCGTTCCTCGGCGCGAAGGATTCTCTGTCCACGCATTTCGTCGCTGTAGACGCGCAGGGCTTCTGTCAAACTTGTACCGAGTTCTTCCGACTGACGAAACAGCACAGCCAGCGCCCGCGCCTCGTCAAGGCCGATTCGGTCAGCGAGTTCGCGCAGCGCCTCGCGCAGCGGCTTGCCGGCGCGCAACTGCAGAGTCATGATCGAAAGCTGGATACCGAGCCATTTATGGGTGCCGGCCAGTTCGTTGCTGACGCGCTCGACGGCCGCCTCCAGGCTCATGCCCGCGTCGGCGCAGGTAATCATCATATCCATGAAATCCGGAAAGCCGCGACGATAGATCTGCTTTTGCCCATTCTCGAACCGGTCGAGCGCGATGCTGGGTATGACAATGCATGCAAGCCCAAGCAAGGCTGAACCTCCAAAAGCGACAAGACTGGGCAATTGGGGTGGTAAGATCTGGGATAGGAGTGCATAGGTCGCAACAAAACCGACGCAGACTGCGCCGAGCCGAGACAGAGTATAAATGAGCGGCGCGCTTGGCTGGTAGAAGCCGGCGCGAAAGAGCTTCGCGTCCAGCGCGCTGGGCTCGTCCCGTTCCTTTTTGAGCGATCGAAAATACGCCTCGACCGGCCGCTGCGCCGAGATCCTGGCCAATTCTTCCTGTCCGACGAGCGAACGTCGGTTGGGAATACCGTCTGCCAACAGGCTTTGCGCAACCCGCTTCCTCGTCTGCAGCGCCGGCGTGAAGACAAACGCTCCCAACAGGAATAGCGCCACCGCCGCCAGGAAAACGGCGATTGAGACCAAAAGGCTCAGATCCTGGGTATTCGAAAACAGGTTTATGGCTGGCTCCCGTCAAAAATCGAAATTGACCATGCGATACATGATGAAGTCGCCCAGCAGAGCCCATAGTCCGAAAATCAAAAACACAGGCATGATCAGCGGATTGCCCCATACATCGCCATAGTAGCTCGGAGCGATGCCCATGAGGATGCCGAACATGAAGAGCGGAAACAATGAAATGATCCACCCCGACATTCGCCCCTCGGCCGAGAGCGCCTTGATCTTCAATCTGAGTTTCTGCCGTTCGCGCAGCACCGATGCGAGGTTCGACAGTATCTCGGTCAAATTGCCGCCGGTCTTGGCCTGAATCGACAGCGACACAGACAGCAGTTGAAGGCCCTCGAAGCCAACGCGTTGCGAGAGTTTCCGCACCGCGTTTTCAAGACTAAGGCCAAAGGTGATTTCGTCGGAAACGATGCCGAATTCGGTGCCGAGTGGATCAGGCATTTCACGGGCGACAAGACCTATCGCCACGGAAGTTGGATGACCGGCGCGCAGCGAACGCACGATCATGTCGAGTGCATCCGGCAATTGCTTCGCGAATTTCTGGATTCGCTTGGCACGGGCGCGGCGGAGAACCAGAAACGGCAGGGCGAATCCGATGAGAAGAAAGACGATGCACGAAACCACGGCGGAGAAGTGTAGCAGGAACGAAAATACCAGTGCCAGTACTAGCCCAGCGAGAATAAATATCGCGACAAACGACAGCGGATTCCCGGTAATGCCGGATTGGGTGTATAGCCTGTTCAGCCCGACCGCATTGAAAAGAAAATCGCCCGAGCCGGTAAGCCCACGTTCTCGCAGCAATCCCTGCAAGGTCTGTTCGGCCGGAACCTCATCAGCGAGCCGCTTCAGCCGACGATTGATCGTGCTGACCGTTGAGCGGCGCTTGGAGTACGTCATGTACAGAGCTTCGGCCGCGAGAATAACCGACGCCGCCGCCATCACATAGATGAGGTAAAGTAATGTCTGGCCAGACGGCATCAAAGCGGAACCTGCGGATTGAACGCGTCTTTGGCGAAGTGGTGGCCGAGCGTCGCCGCTTCCTGGGCAAAGCGCGGCCGGACGCCGGTGGCGCGAAATTCACCGACGATCTGACCCTCCGCATTCACATCGCGGCGAACGAAATGGTAAAGTTCCTGAAGCTGGACGACATTGCCTTCCATCCCGGTCAGCTCCGATATGGAGACGACCCGCCTGCCGCCGTCCGCAAGACGCTGCGTCTGCACGATGATGTCGATGGCCGACGCAATCTGCGCTCGGATGGACTCGTGGGTCATCGGCATGCCGGCCATGCCGACCATCTGCTCCAGCCGCGATATTGCATCGCGCGGTGTGTTGGCATGAATGGTGGTCATCGAACCTTCATGGCCGGTGTTCATCGCCTGCAGCATGTCGAAGGCTTCCTCGCCGCGGACCTCGCCGACGATGATGCGGTCCGGCCGCATGCGCAACGCATTCTTGAGCAGTTCGCGCTGGCGGACCTCGCCCTTGCCCTCGACATTGGGCGGACGCGTCTCCAGCCGGCCGACATGCGGCTGCTGCAATTGCAGTTCCGCGGCGTCTTCGATGGTGATCAGGCGCTCCCGGGACGGGATGTAGCTCGACAGGGCGTTGAGCAAGGTCGTCTTGCCACTGCCGGTGCCGCCTGAAACCAGGATCGACTTGCGTGCCTGCACCGCGATCCGCAGAAGGTCGATCATCGGCTGGCGGATCGAATTGAACGCCATCAGGCGTTCGAGCGAATAGGGGTTTTTGGAAAATTTGCGGATAGACACCAGCGGGCCATCCACCGAGATCGGCCGCACTGCGATGTTGACGCGCGAACCATCTTCCAGCCGCGCATCCACCATCGGCGCCGATTCGTCGACGCGTCGGCCGATCGCCGAGACGATCTTGTTGATGACACGCAGCAGATGTGCCTCGTCGCGGAAACGGATCGAGGTTTCCTCGATCACGCCGCGCCGCTCGATGAAAACGCGATTGTGCGTGTTGATCAGTATGTCGGAAATTGAATCGTCTTTCAGCAGCGGCTCGATCGGCCCCAGGCCGAGCATCTCGTCGGCGGTGTCGCTGGTCAATTGATCGAGCTCGCGAGCATTCAGCGGCACGTTGCGAGCGCGGACAAATTCCCGCACGATCGGCCGGATCTCATTCAAGATTTCATCCTTGGACGCGTTTTCAAGGGCGGTCAGGTTGAAGCGATCAATGAGGTGGCGGTGGAGCTCGACCTTGAGCGTCAGGAAATCGTTACCATGCGGTTCAAAGTCGACAACAGGTGAAAGCGTCGGGGTGGCGGGCAAAACCGCCATCGGCTCGAGCTTTGGCTCGACTCGCAACTCGCTTGGCCCTTTGGTGAACCGCCCCAGCATATCGCGTTATACTCCCCCGTAGAATCCGTCGCCATGGAAACTAAACGTTAACCACGCAGGGCACAAGCGCCAGCCGCGCACCATGCAATTTAATACTTCAGACATAGTTAAGATCAAGCATCAGAAAACGCGACGCTTATTTGGTCAGTAGCGCTGTCCTGATGGAACACGAGCACTCGCCTTTCAATGCCAGATGCTTTTTTTGTCACAAAGGCGCCATGGAACCCACGCAAACCCTTAAGATATAAAGGAATATGCACTACCGCTAATGCTGCCCCACTTCTGCCATACCCACGGCCAAATTATGAACGAATGGTTAAGATGGTTGAAAAACGAGCCGAATCAATGTTTTGGTCCGCTTCAGGTCGCAAATATTCTTGCCCGGCAATGTATAGGAAAGTTAAGAAACCCTTAATCCCGTTTGACTCTGATTTTCGTCGGGACTTAGATCGAGATGACGGGGGATGCTTGGGTATGGATTTCATCCTTGGCTCGTCTCGTCGGGTTCAAACCTCCAATGGAGAAATTGGCATGAAGAAGCTCATGACGATGACCCGGCAGTTCCGCGACGACGAAAACGGCGCTGCTATGGTCGAATATACCATCTTGCTCGGCATCATCACTATCGCAGTGATTGCGTCGATTGTTGTCGTCGGCACTTGGGTCGGTGCCCGGTGGACATCGCTATCGACGACGTTGACTGCCAACCCGTGATACGGGTCGCTGTCATCGACGCCGCGGATATCCGTGGCGTCGATGATCAAGAATAATACAGCAAGCTGTGCAAACGCAGTCGGGTGGGGCAAGAAATGCGCGCAAACACTGTCATCATGATCGTTCTCGCCGGCGTGTTCGGCGTGGTGGCGGTCGTGCTCGCCAATATTTGGCTGGCTAGCCAGCGCAGTGCAATGGCGCGGCCCGATGATGTTCAGCACGACACGGTTGTGGTGGCCGCGATGCCGTTGAAGTTCGGCGACACGCTGTCGGCGGACAAGGTGCGCGAAGTCGCCTGGCCCTCAGGCGCGGTCCCGACCGGAGCTTTCAAGACAACAAAAGATCTGCTGGCCGGCGATGGCACGAAGCAGGCGCTGCAAGCGATCGGCACTAACGAGCCCGTTCTCGCAACCAAGATCACCGGTCCCGGCCAGCGCGCCACGCTTTCGGCGGTGCTCGGCGAAGGCATGAAGGCCGTTTCTATCAGGGTCAACGACGTGCTCGGCGTCGCCGGGTTCGTTTTCCCCGGCGACCGGGTCGATGTGCTGCTGACGCGCAAGGTGCGCACCGGCCAAGGGGCGGACCAGAGTTTTGTCGACGTGCTTTTGCAGAGCATGAAGGTGCTCGCCGTCGACCAGGTCGCCGATGAAAGCACCGAGAACCCGACGGTCGTCAAAGCGGTCACGCTCGAGGTCAGCACCAAAGACGCCCAGAAGCTTACCTTGGCCGCCGACGCTGGCCAACTGTCACTGGCGCTTCGCCAGGCTGCCGCCAGCAAGGGCGAGACGACCGAACGCATTACGCTTTCAGACCTGACCGGTGACACGCCGGCCGATGTTGCCGCCAGGCAGGCCGAACTCGCCAAGCAGGCAATAGCCGAGGCTGAGGCCGCAGCCGAGCGCAAGCGCGCCGACGACAAGATCAATGGGCTCACCCAGGCCGTGGAACGGGTGGGAAGCAGGCTCGACCTGTTGAGCAAGGCAAAACCTGTTCCGGCAGTGGTCTCAGCACCCCAGGTGCAAGAAGTGGTTAAGGAAGTGATCAAATATGTGCAGCCGGAGCCGCCGGC
This sequence comes from Mesorhizobium onobrychidis, assembly GCF_024707545.1. Classification (NCBI taxonomy): domain Bacteria; kingdom Pseudomonadati; phylum Pseudomonadota; class Alphaproteobacteria; order Hyphomicrobiales; family Phyllobacteriaceae; genus Mesorhizobium; species Mesorhizobium onobrychidis. The sequence continues at coordinate 1,454,590 of NZ_CP062229.1, read as the reverse complement.
GCGTGCGACAATCGGCGTCTTCAGGGGTGTGAAGCTTGAATCTTACGACGTGCCGCGACAAAAGTGACACCCGGCTGTTAGGATAAGGGGCGTCCGAATCAGCCGGCAAAGGGGGGTAGCGTAGATGCGTATGTTCTGGGGACCACTTGCGGCGGCCACACTAGCCTGTTCTGCGGCGCTATTGCCTTTAAGCCCCGCTGCTCATGCAGCCGACCGCAGGATCGATGTATCGAACCCCAGCGTCCACCGCATTTTCCTGCCCATGTCACAGTCGGTGACAATCCAGGTGAACGCCACTCTCGGCGATATCGTCGTCGGCGACGAGAAGATCGCCGACGCCCAGCCAATGACCGACCGCACGCTCTATGTCATCGGCAAGAGCGCCGGCACCACCACCGTCAACCTCTTTTCCGAGGACAAGCGCTCGCTTGGCGTGATCCAGATCGAGGTCGGCGTCGACGTGAGCGACATGGCGCAGGCGATCCGGCAGGTCGCGCCCAATTCGCGCATCGATATCGGCTCGATCAACGGCAAGGTCAGGCTTGGCGGCCATGTCAAGGACGGCGCCACGCTGGCGGCGATCATGGAGGTCGCTCAGCAATATGGCCCCGACGCGATCATAAACGCGGTGACCGTCGACGACAGCCAGCAGGTTAACCTTGAAGTGCGGGTGCTGGAGGCCAAGCGCAATGCCGGCCGCGATCTTGGCGTCTCAATCAGGAGCACCAATGGCAGCGGCACGACCCGCACCGCAACGGGCATAGCCGCCGTCGATGAGGACGGTGTGGTGCTCGGGCCGGGCGATCTGCTTACCGGCCTTCTTTCGAACACCAACCCGTTCGCGGCGCTGATCACCCGCGTCATCGACAGCAACATCAAGGTCGACCTGATCATTGAGGCGCTCGAGGCCAAGGGCGTGGTGCGCACCCTTGCCGAACCCAACCTCACCACGCTTTCCGGTGAGCTGGCCAGCTTCAACGCCGGCGGCGAAGTGCCTATCCGCACCGACGAAGGTGATGGCGAGATCTCGGTCGAGTACAAGCAGTTCGGCGTCAATCTGCTGTTCACGCCGGTCGTGCTCGCCAACGACAAGATCAACATCAGGCTGGCGCCGGAAGTCAGCGACCTGACCGGCTTCACCGTCGCCGGCGACCCGATCTTCACCAACCGCAAGCTGTCGACCGTCGTCGAATTGCGCGACGGCCAGAGCTTCGCGGTCGGCGGGCTTTTGTCCAGCAAGAACACCAAGATCCAGAGGCAGGTGCCGTGGCTCGGCCAGGTGCCGATCGTCGGGACGCTGTTCAGGAATTCGAGCAACCAGAAGGAAGAAACCGAACTGGTCGTGATCGTGACGCCGCGTATCGTGCGGCCGGTAAAGCCTGGCGAGCAACTGGCGACGCCGTTCGACAAGACGCGGTCGGCCAACGACCCAGAGTTTTTCGTGCTCGGTCAACTGGAAGTGACCAAGGACATGGTTCGCAAATATGAACTCGGCCAAGGCGTGGTCGGTCCCTACGGCCACATGCTCGACCTCAAATCCAAGGACAAGATGATCTATGCCAAGAAATAGGATCTTGCTCATCCTCTTGTGCGCCGGCTTGCTGACGGGCTGCGCCGCCGACTACCTGAACAATTACGAAACGGTGACACTGGCTGCCGGCGACACGCAGAAATACAATTCGCTGCTGCAGACGGTCGACCCGCTCAACCCGGCGTCGAGGAACACGGCGATTGAAGGCGATGGCGCGCGCGCTGCCGCTGTTGCCCAGAGTTACAAATTTCCACCACCACCACCGCCACCGCCAGCCATAACGGTCAATGTCGGCAACACCGGCGTTGAATAGAAGGGTGCGGGTTCAGCGTCAGGCAAAGCGACTGGCGTCAGGGGAGCAAGGGCCATGCTGCGGATTGTTCGCGCGTTCTGGCACGATCAGAGGGGAATAGCGCTGATTCTGGTCAGCGTCATGCTGCCGGCGATCATCGGCTTTTCCCTGCTGGCGATCGATATGAGCCGGGTCAACAACCTCCACAACGATCTTCAGAAGGGCGCTGACGCGTTCGCGCTCGCGGCGGCAGCGGAACTGGACGGCAAGCCGGATGCGTGGACCCGGGCGGAACGAGCACTCGCCAACCTTGTCGAGAACGACAGCCGCTTCTCCAGTGTGACTGCTCGCGCCGACCTTGATAATGGCGGCGCCGTGAACGGCACGACGGCCTGCCGGAACGGAGGCGACATCGCTTGGTGCTTTCTCGCGAGCATACCGCCAAGCGATTCGACGGCCATAAATCCGCTGACGGGGGTCGACGCCAATGGAGTCGATCGGAAGGCGGCGACCAGCGCGGATGCGCAGTTTGCTATGGTTTCAGTCCAGGCAAGCCGTTTCGACGCGATCTTCCCAGCGTCCTTCGTCGGCGCCGGGGCGAACAACTTCTTCGATGTCGGCGCGACCGCCGTTGCGGGATTCGCGGGCGTCGTCGTCTGCGACATGACCCCGCTCTTCATCTGCAACCCGTTCCCGGGTCAGAACCTGCAGGATGTGGCGAACAATCAGAATTTCTACCGAAAGGGCATTAAACTTGTGATGGGCTCAACGTCGTGGGGGCCGGGCAACATGGGCTTCCTGCGCCCGCTGTCTGCCCATGGTTACGGTGAGCCAGATCTTGCCGATGACATCGCGCACGTCGATTTTCCGGAATGCGTGAACAGCAGAGGAATTTACACACAGACCGGCAATCTGACTGAAAAAGCGAAGGCGGCGTTCAATACCCGGTTCGACATGTACGGATCGCACTTCGCAAAGACCGACGCGTCGGTGCCACCGGCACCCAACATTCGAAAAGGGTTCGACTTCGCGCCAAAGGGCAACAATCCCGGCACCGACCCGTGCGACAAGATACCCGGGACCGACCTCACAAAGTTCCATGGCCTGACGCAGGACACCGCCTACCCGCTATTCGACGGGCGCATCGGTAATGGCCTGTGGGATTACGAGGGCTACGTGGCAGCCAACTACCCCAATGGTGAGCTGGATGACTTCCAACACGAAGACGGGAGCGCCTATACGAACGCCAACCCGCCGTCCCGGTATGACCTTTACAAATACGAGACGGACCCCGCCAACGGTCTGGTCGACACCCTATCAGTCGGCGGTGAAACCGGCGAAGCACTTTGCCATGCATCGCCATCGACCGATCCTGATCGGCGTTTGATCTACGCAGCAATTGTCGATTGCGCTCAATACGAGGATGAACTGAACGGACAGAGTGGCAGCATGACCGCGATGGGCTTCGCGAGTTTCTTCCTCACCGAGCCGGTTACCGGTGACGACGTGCTGGCCGAAATCGTTGACATCGATGGCAATAAGGGTCGAGGCACCATGATGGGCTTCGCGAAGGACAATGTGCAGCTTTATCGCTAGGTGCGTCGACTCCGTCCAGCGCCTCGCCCGGCAATTCCGGCGCGAGGAGCGCGGTGCAATTTTGGTCGAGATGACGTTGATCACGCCGCTGATGATTGCCCTGACGGCCGGCGTATTTGAGTTTGGCACCATTATCCATCGCAAGCTGCTGATCGAGGCGGGTCTGCGTGATGCCGCACGCTTCATGGCGCGCTGCACAGAGGACTTTGTAAACCCTGACCCAGGCACAAATTATTGCGTCTCTACTGCACAAAACATCGCTAAATACGGGACACCGGTGGCCGGGACGTTCAGGGTAGCTGACTGGGCTGCCGACGAGCCCGTCGCAATCGCGACCTACGACACTGCAAACCCGGTCGATCCAGACACGGGCTTGCAGGACTACAGAGGGACCGGCACGACCGTTCGCACAATCCGCGTGACCACTACCTACAACTATGGGGCCGGCTCGCTGTTGTTCTACATCGGGGTCGGCCCAATCACCATCGCGGCCTCGCATGAGGAGCGATTTGTTGGCTATTGACATGCGACCACGACGTGATTTCAGACAAGAGGAATGCGGAGCCGCAATGGTCGAGGCTACAATTGCCATGACCCTGCTTCTCACGCTGACGCTCGGCTTTATCGATTTCGGCTATGCGCTTTACCAATGGAACGCAGCCACAAAGGCGGTCCAAGTCGGCGCGAGGGCAGCCTCTATTTCCAATCCTGTCAGTGTCGCGCTTGCCAGCGCGGCGGTCACCACGAACGTGCCGCTGGTGGGCACGGCTATGGCGTCTGGAAGCTTCCCCACCTATTCCTGTACCGGTGCAGGCGGATGTACTGGATTCGACCAGGCGAATTTCGACGCGATCTACAATCGCATGGTCGTTTTCTTCCCCAGGCTCCAGCCGGCGAATGTCAGGATCACCTACTCCGCGACCGGCCTCGGCTATTGGGGCCGCCCAGGCGGACCGGTCCCGACGGTCACGGTCAGCCTTGAGGGTCTTACCTTCCAGTTCTTCTTTCTCAGTGGGCTTCTTGGATTCAATGACATCACCATGCCCTCCATGCTCAGCACGGTTACGGGCGAAGATATGAAAAGCACCTACCCATGAATGCCATCAACACCAAAGTTCTCCCGACCAAAAGAAAGCAGGTCGCTCTGTTCTCGTCGGATCCGCAGTTCAAACGCGAGGTGGCGACGCGGCTCGACGCGCTGGCCATCTACGATGTCAGGATTTCCGAGACGGCTGACTTCCTCAACGGCCCGCCCCCTGAGACGCGGCCGGGCATCGTCATCCTCGACGTGGCCAATGGCGAGTTGCTCGGCGAGCCCGGCATCGTCGCGGCGCGCGCCTTGTGGGCATCCGTGCCGCTGATCGCGGTTTCCGACGAATTGACCTCCGAAAAGACGCGCATCCTGGTTCGCATGAACGCCTCGGACTGGCTGCACAAGCCGCTCGACGCCAAGGAACTGCTCAACGCGGTCACATTTCACGACACCGGCAACCAGGGCACCAAGAGCCGTATCATCACTTTCATCAGCGCCAGCGGCGGCGCCGGAGCCACGACGCTCGCTCTGTCGGCGGCGGAGTTCCTGGCGTCGAAATCCACCGAACGTGCGGCTTCGACCTGCCTCGTCGACCTCGATTTCCAGAGCGCCAATTGCGGCGCCTATCTCAACCTGTTCAACCAGTTCGACCTGGCCGGCATCATCGGCCAGCCTGAAAGGCTCGATGTCGAACTGATGGATGTCATCAAGCTCTCTCGCCCGTCCGGCCTGACCCTCTATTCATTCGAGAGGCCGCAGCTGCCGTTTGAGCCGCAGGGCGCCGATTTCGTGTTCCGGCTGCTGGACCTCGTCGCCTACCGGTTCGACGACATCGTCATCGACCTGCCGAATATCGAAACCCCCTGGCAGAATTCCGTGCTTTCGACGAGCGACGAGATCTTCATCGTCTTCGAGCTCAACGTCGCCTCGCTGCGGCAAGGCAAGCGGCTCTACACGAAGATCCGCGAACTGCGCGGCAATTCGGTGAGCATCACGCTGGTCGCCAACAAGCATAAGCGCAAATGGTTCGGCAACCACTTTTCGCGCAGCGAACTCGAGAAGATCTTCAAGGCGCCGCACATCAAGTCGGTCGGCCTGGACAATGCGCTGCTGACCGACGCGCTGAACCGGGCCATCCTGCCCTCCGAAGTGGATGGGCGGGCGCGCTTCAACAAGGACCTGAAGCGGATGTTCAAAGAGCGGCTCGATGACGCTGCACGGTAGATTTCGTACCGTCCCGAGGCTTGCCGGCGCCTGCATCATCGGCCTTGCCTTGGGGATGCCGGCCTGGGAATTCGCCCATGCCCGATCTGCGCTGTCGGACCGGCCGCCGCTGCCGGCAATGGGGCCCAGCCTGCGCAAGGCGGTTGCTCTCCAAACCGCGGAACGGGCCGGCACGATCATCATCCGCAAGGACGAGAAGGCGCTTTATCTTGTGACCAGGCAGGGCCAGGCACTGCGCTACCAGATCAGCGTCGGGCGCGACGGCTTTGGCTGGACCGGCATCGTCAAGGTGGGAGCGAAAACGGAATGGCCGGAATGGCGCCCGCCCAGGGAAATGCGCGCCCGCCAGCCGGAGCTGCCGGAAATGGTGCCCGCCGGTCCCTACAATCCGCTCGGCGCCAGGGCACTCTATCTGCTGCGGGACGGGCGCGACACGCTCTACCGCATCCACGGCACCAACGATCCCAAGGGCATCGGCTTCGACGGAACATCGGGATGTTTCCGTCTTACCAACACCGATGTGATCGATCTCTTCAAGCGTGTCTCGGTCGGCGCAAAGGTGGTGGTCCAATGACGATGATCAGCGACCCGGATATGCCGGCAATCGACATTGGGCCGGCAACCCACACGGAAGAGCAAGCTGCGGTGGGGAAACCGAGCAATGCAAGGATGATCGGCGTTGTCGCCGTCGGCGCCTTGCTGATCACGGCGGTAAACATAACGGCGGCGGTCTATTTCTACCGCGGCATCAACGATCTGCGCCTTGTCGAACGGCGGCTGGAACAGCTCGGATCGTTCGAGCAACGGATCGCAGCCCGGCTCGATACGGTCAACAACGGCTTTCAAAGCCGGTTTGAAAAACTGGACAGTCAACTGCAGGGCAGCTTCAACGAAGTCAAAGGCAGTATTGCCCGGCTTGAACAGGAGCTGCCCCTGGACAGTGATGACGACATGTCAAGCGCGGCGGAGCCTCCCGTGATCACGACCAGCACCATGGCGGAAGCAGCCACCGATCTCGAAGAAGCGACCGAACCCAGTATCGTCGAAGCGCCGCGCCCGCCCAAAAAGAGGATCGCGCCGCCGCCCCCTCCCCCAAACTCTTCCTACCAGCGCATAGTGCAGCCTGACGGCAAGGTCCACTACAAGAAAATCAACTAGAAGCGACAGACACATCGAGAGACGGGTTCTTGCGTTCAGCTTTGTGCAGAGCTGCCGTCGTCTTGTCGGCAATGCCGATCGGGAGCGCGACGGCTGCGACCTGCTACCATGTTGTCAATGTCGACTTTTGGGATGTGCTCTATATCCGATCGCAGCCAAGCCACCTCTCCAGCGCGGCCGGCGCAATCGCTAGCGATCACAACGGCATCATCGTGGCCACAGGCCCATGCCGGCCGGCGGGGGCCGACCGAAAGCGGCAATGGTGCCCGGTCACCTACTATCCGTTGCCGTCAGTCAGCCTGGACGGCTACGTGAAGGCCCATTTCGTGAAGACCACGGCGTGCCCCGGGTCCTAAAGCGCGTCGCGTTTGAATGGATTCATGCGACGCGCTTTAAGTTCTTGTTCTTATGCATGTCGTTATCGCAAAACCGCTGCGCACTTTTGCGCGACGCGCTTTAGAGATCCCGCTGCAGAGCAATAAGCCGTACGGCGAGCGCTTGGGAACGCTGTCGCGCTTCGACGAGAAACGCAACATGACAATAGGCGCAGGCTGCAGTGCCCAGACCCAGCACCAGGCTGTTCTGCCATGTGAAATCGAGGATCAGCGAGAATGGATGTCCGCTCGGCGCGGTGAATGCCGCAATCGTGCTCGCTGTTTCAGAATGGCTGCTGGAAGCCATCATCAACCCGGCGAAAAGCAGAGCGGCGTGGTTGGCAAGGAAGAAGAACGCGGCCGATTTTCGCGTCCGGCAAGCCATCCAGCAGACGATCGATGCGGCGGTCAGCATGGCGGCATGAAGGACCATTGAACCGCTCAGGTAGAGGTCGACCTGCTGCCAGAACATCGTCGCCAACGGCCGCAATTCAAGCCAGATCCGCCACAGGGCGGGGCTGGCCGGATAGCTTCCGAGCAGGAACGTCGCTGCTCGCTCCCCTGCCAGAATGAGAAGAATGAGAGCCGGGAAGGCAAAAAGCAGTAGCGGCTTGCGTGTCATGTTCCCTCGCCAATCGACAAGCAGGATAGACTGCAAAGATTGCGCGAGGCTTAAGGAAAGCGGCGAACAGCATTGATCACAGGCGCAGGCGCAGCCCACAACCGTGGCGAGCGCCCGTTTTATGTGCCATTTTTGCTACATTCCCGAAACTTATGGCCCGAATTCGGTTCTTGGCCGGCCCTAAATCAATAAACACTCACGTATTCGAAGAATTTATCGGATAATTTGTCAAAGCTTCGGTGAGAAGGCTTGGCCATACAAAAAGTACCGGGCAGAAGCGTGGGTGGGGTAGACCATGAATACGACAATCAAAGTGGCCATTGGCAAGCGCCTTGGCCTGCTCTTCACATTTTCGATGCTGGCTTGCGGGGGCGCTAGTGCCCTCACGCTCAAGGAAGCGATGGCCGTGGCCGTCGAGTCCAATCCGGAGATCGGCCAAGCGGTCGAAAACCGCGAAGCAATCGAATTCGAACTGCGCCAGGCGAAAGGGCTCTATCTTCCCAGCATCGATCTCGAGGCATCCTCGGGAGCCCGTCGCCTGATCGTGTCAACCACCGCTACAGCATGCTTGAGCTGGCAGATCGCCTTGTTGTCGTCGGACAAGGCAGGATAGTTGCTGACGGGCCAAAGGAACAAGTTGTACAGGCACTGCAGAAAGTCGCTGAATAAAATAGTTTATATTAAACGAGTTCAATATAGCGGGACGGGGGGAAATGCTCAATGGTCAGCTGAACTTGTCCGGCGAGACAGTCAAGATGATCAGGTCAACGATCACCGAAGCTCAACTCCAGGTCGAGGAGTTTGGGCTCCGGCTGCAGCAGGACCCATTGGATGAACTGACGCAGGCGCTGGCAGAGCAGGGGGCGCTGCTAAAAGTCATCGCCTACGACTTCTCGATTTTCGGCGGCATCGAAGGCAAGGTCTCCGCCGACAGCCTGGTCGATCAAAAAACGGGTGTGCCCTTTTGCCAGGTACATGTCCCGACAGACAAATCGACGCTCGAACGGGATGGCAAGGCTCGTTCGATCATCCCGGGCATGATCTGCTCAGTCGACATCAAGACGGGACGCAAGACGATCCTGAGTTACCTTTTGAAGCCGATCAACAAGGCGCGTCAGGAGGCTATGAGTGAGCGCTAGCGCCACCTCTCCCCCCACCAATCCTGATCCGCTACTCCTGCCGCTCGCCAACGAGGATTTTGCACTGGAATTTCGAGTTGTGGCGCGTGGCGGAATGCGCCGCGGGATCCGCCTGGAGCGGGCTTTTTGGATATCGCTGAAGCAGATGGCTGAGAGCCGGAAGTGCACGATCGGCATGCTCATCGATGAGATAGCCGGAACTCAGGCGCAGAAGGGCAACCTGACATCGGCAATCCGGGTAGCCTGCATACGCGGTCAGGCGGAGGAAAACGTTACGTTGAGTAAGCTCGCGTCAATAAGGACAATCAACGCCATACTGGTTGCCTGCCCCTCGCCTGCATTTGCCTTGACGTCATCGAAGAAGATCCTGACTTTCAATGTTCCGTTCCAGCAACTGGTGAAGCGCCAACTGCCTTCCGGGCCAAACGACGATGCGCGGCACGATCTCAAGCTGGCGTTGGACCTCAACGTCGCCGACATTCTTGCGCGCCTCGACATCAACGGTGAAACGCCGGTCACCAGCGGATTTGTCCTCGGCACGGGCGAACGTCGGTACCGTGGTCAATTGAACGTCGTGCGGGCGCCGGTAATCGAGCCGGAGCTGCTGATGGCGTTCGTCTTCGGCTAGACCGGTTCCGGCGGTACTGAACGGTCAATCCTGGCCGAAGACGCTTCGCGTAATTTTCACGGGGATCATATCCGGCTCCGAACCTTCGCCAGGAGCAACCGTTTCAAGCGGCCTTGGGAGACTTTGCTGGGCCGGAACTCAGATCGGGAATGCTGGCGAATGGGTTCGCTGACGCTGATTATGGGTGCCTGCGTCAGTTACACACGCCGGCCGGTTTTCGCGTCGAACAGGTGGGCGCAGGCGCGATCGATCTCGATCCGCACCTGCGCGCCCTGCTTGAGCGGCAGCCGCTCGCGGAACAGGCAGGAGATTTCCTCGCCGGCGCAGTCGACCTTGGCGAAGATTTCCGAGCCCGTGGCCTCCAGAAGCGTGACCGTGCCCGGCATGCCCTGGGCAGTTGCGCGGATATGTTCGGGGCGGATGCCGCAGACAAGTTCGCGTCCTGCGGCGTCAGCCGGGCGGGCGCCTTCCGGCAGCGGCAGGATCAGCCCGCCGGCGCTGCGGAACACGCCTTCCTCGATGCGGCCGGCAATAAAATTCATGGCGGGCGAGCCGATAAAGCCGGCAACGAAGAGATTGGCCGGCTGGTCGTAGAGGTCGAGCGGCGCGCCGATCTGCTCGACCAGGCCGTCATGCAGCACGACGATCTTGTCGGCCATCGTCATGGCTTCGATCTGGTCATGCGTGACGTAGATGGTTGTTGTGCCCAGCCGCTGGTGCAGCGCCTTGATCTCGCCGCGCATCTGGACGCGCAGCTTGGCGTCGAGATTGGAGAGCGGCTCGTCGAACAGGAAGACCTGCGGGTCGCGCACGATGGCGCGGCCCATGGCGACGCGCTGGCGCTGGCCGCCGGAGAGCTGACGCGGATAGCGCTCAAGCAGCTTTTCCAGGCCGAGGATGCTGGCGGCATTCCTGACGCGGCCAGCGGTATCGGCGGGATCGGCTTTCTTGATCTTGAGGGCAAAGCCCATATTGTCGGCCACCGTCATATGCGGATAGAGCGCGTAATTCTGGAACACCATGGCGATGTTCCGGTCCCGCGCCCGCAGATTGTTGACCATACGCTCGCCGATTGTGATCTTGCCGCCCGAGATCGTTTCAAGTCCGGCGATCATGCGCAGCAGCGTCGACTTTCCGCATCCGGACGGGCCGACCAGGATGACGAACTCGCCGTCGGCGATATCGACGCTGACGTCGTGAATGATCTTGGTGGCTCCGAAAGCCTTCTGCACGTTGTTGATTGTTACCGATGCCATTGGATTTCTCCGGGAGAAAAATTGATGTCGAGCTGGAATGCGGCTTCAGCCGCCCTTGACCGCTCCGGCGGTCAGCCCGGCGACGATCTGCTTTTGCGCGAACATGGTCAGGACCAGCACCGGCAGCGTCACAACCAGTGCTGCGGCGGCGAGCGGCCCCCAACTCACCTGCTCATAGGAAAGCATGTTGTAGACGGCGACCGGCAATGTGCGCGTCTCACGGCTGGCGAGCACCACGCCGAAGACGAAATTGTTCCACGAAAAGATGACCGACAGGATGAAGGCGACAACGATGCCCGGCTTGGCGATGGGCAGGGCGACCAGCCGGAACACCTGCCAGGAGCTGGCGCCGTCGATATTGGCCGCCTCTTCCAGTTCCATCGGCGTGGTCTCGAAATAGCCGATCATCACCCAGACTACGATCGGCACCGTCACCACCAGGTGGATGATGATCTGCGGCCAAAGCGTGCCGAGTATCCCGATCCATTGGAACAGCAGAAACAGCGGGATGAGATACGATAGCCCCGGCGTCATGCGGGCGATCATGATGACGACCGCCGATTTTTCGGCCTTGAGCCGCGCTATGCCATAGCCGGCCGGTACGCCGATCAGCAGCGCCAGCAGTGTCGCCGTGCCGGTCACCAGAACCGAGTTCCAGAGATAGAGCAGGAAATTGTTCTCCTCGAACACTTTTACATAGTTCGACCAGGCGAAGCGTTCGGGGATCAGGATCGGCGGATAGGCGCCGTTGTCGATCTCGAATTTCAGCGAAAGCGAGATCATCCAGAGAAAGAAAAGAATCGCCGGCGAGACGATGACCAGGGCCGCGAAAAACAGGCCGATCTGGTTGAGCAATCGTGAGCTCATCTATTTGCCCTCCGCGTCGTTCCACTGCGAGCGCTGGCGCAGCATCAGGAGGATGAAGGACAGCGCCACGATGACGATGAAGAACACCACGGCCATGGCCGAGCCATAGCCGATGTCGTAGTAGGAAAAGGCGGTGTTGTAGAGATAGATGTTGATGGTTTCCGACGCCGTGCCCGGTCCGCCCTGGGTCATCGCATAGATGATGTCGAAGCTCTTCAGCGCATCGATGGTGCGGATGATCAACGCAATCATCAGGAACGGCGCGATCATCGGCAGGGTGAGGTAGCGGAATTGCTGCCAGGCATTGGCACCGTCGATCTCGGCGCTCTCGAACGGCTCGCGCGGTACCGAGGCTAGCCCGCCCAGCACGATCAGCATCACCAGCGGCGTCCACTGCCAGGTCTCGACCGCGACCAGCGAAGGGATGACCGTGTTGGCGTTGAATATCCATTCCTGCGCCGGGATGCCGACCAGCGATAGAAGGTAATTGAGCACGCCGAGCTGGGGATGGAACATCATGGTCCAGACCAGCGCCACGGCAACCGGCGTTGCCATCATCGGCATGACGAAGACGCCGCGCAACAGGCCGCGCAGCGGAAACCTGGCGTCGAAGATCAGGGCGGCGACAGTGCCCAAGAACATCGGCGCTGCCACCGAGAGGGAGGTGTAGGTCAGCGTATGAACAAGGGATTCCCAGAATCGCGGGTCGCTGGCCAGGCGGAGATAGTTTTCCATCCCGGCAAAGCTCCGCGACTGGCCGAGCGTCCAGCGGTTGACGCTCATCCAGAGCGTGAAAGCCCAGGGAAAGACGATCACGGCGCTAACGACGACGAGCGCCGGAACGACGAAGGGCCAGTAGTTGGGAGCCAGCCGAATCGTCTGGCTCCCTTCGATGGCCTGTTCAGTCGTCACCCCGGTGCGTTCTGGGGCAATGGCGGACATCAGCCCTGCTCGCTCCTGTCGAGAACCGGCTGGAACTGCGCGGTGGCCTTCTTCAGCTCTTCGGCAGGATCGGCACCGGCAATCATGTTGGTCAACGCCACGCCGTAGATGTCGCGGAACTCGGTGACCGGGATAATCACCGGCAGCGCCAGCCTGCTGATATTGCCGGACTGAACCACTGCATCGAGCCAGCTTGCCGGCATGGTAACGCCTTCGCGCACCTTTGGGTCTTCCAGCACCGACTTGCGGAAAGGCACGCCGGCGCCGGCCTGGAGCAGGCGCGCGCCCATGGCCGGGGAAACCGCCCACTGACAGAAGAGATAGGCAGCTTCCTTCTTTTCGCTGGAGGCGGTCACGCCGAGGCCGTCGCCAAACGTCCCGGAGGCATGCGCCTTGGGCCCCTTGGGCATGACGCCATAGCCGACCTTGCCGACCACGCGCGACTTTTCGGGATTTTCCATCGGCGGAGCAAAACCCACGCCATCGAACCACATGCCGATCTTGCCTTGCAGGAAGGCGGACTGCGCTTCAGCCCAATTGAAGCCGGTGACGCCCGGAGGGGCGGACTTGGTCATCAGCCTCTGGTAGAGGGCAGCGGCCTCGATCGCCTCGGGCGTTTCGGTGCGCAGCTTTCCCTTGTCATCGAGCGGCGTCATGTCGTAGCCGAGCATCAGCGACGTCCACACCGGCGTGTTGGCATTCTTGAGGCCGCGGGCGACGAAACCGAAAGTGTTGGTCGATGGATCGGTCAGCGCTTCGGCGGCGGCCACCAGCTGGTCGAACGATTCAGGGTATTTGAGGCCCTTGGCCTCGAACAGCTCCTTGTTCCAGTAGACGATCCAGTAGTCCACCGAGAAGGGCAGCGAACGCAGCACGCCCTGGTTGTCCTTGGCGAAAAGCATGCCGGCCTCGGCGAAATCGCTTTCGACCAGGCCGGGATCGGTCAGCGTCGGATCGGCCAGATAGCCGGCGATGTCGGCCAGCCAGCCACCCTTTTCGAACTGGCGCTTCTGCACGTGGTAGCTCAGATGCACGACATCGAAGCTCGGCTTGCCGGAGCTCAGTTCGATCACCGTCTTCTGCCGCTGCTGTTGTTCCGGCGTCGCCTCGGCATTGACCTTGATGCCGGTCAGCTCCTCGAATTCGGCGATATATTTCAGGATGGTGTCGCTGCGCGGGCTTTTAACCAGATTGACGTCGAGCGTCGTGCCGGCAAAGCGCTTCCAGTCGACGCCGGCGGAAAAACTCGGGCGAAGGCCCGCCAGGCCCGCGGCGGCGAGCGCCGTGGTTCCTGCAAGGACTTGCCTTCTTGTTGGCTTAAACGGATTGGACGACATTTCTTCCTCCCTGGGTTGCTGTCGTTGTGGATAGCGTCGCGGCAGCCGCGAACCATACGTCCTCAGATCTGGAGCGCCAACCGGCGCGCGTTGTCGATATGCCGGCTGATCGCCTCGACCGCCTTTTGCGGGTCGCGGCTCTCGAGCGCTTCGATCACCGTCAGGTGCTCTTGCATTACCGGCACGACGCGCCCGTCGATACGGAAACGCTCCTGGTGGATTAGCCTGATCTTTACCGAATTGACCAGATACGCCTTGGCGATGATCTCGTTGCCCAGCGCATCGATGAAGGTGTCATGCATGGCCCAATCGATGTTCTGGGCCCTGGCTTCCATTTCCGGCGTCGGCGCCTGCGACAGCGCTTGAGCCAGCATGTCCTCATGCTCGTGCCGCAGGCGGGCGAGCTCGGCGTCGGAGGCGTTGACGGTGAACATCGCCACCGCTTCGCGCTCCATGAACAGGCGAAACTGGAAGGCTTCGCGGATCAGGTTGATGTCGATATGAGCGATCTGCATGCCGCGCTGCGGGATGGTAGTCAAAAGCCCCTCGGCCTCGAGACGGGGCACGATCTCGCGGATGGCGCCAAGCGGCAGCCCGGTAAAGGCAACCAGTTCACGCTGCGACACGAACTGTCCCGGTCGCAGATCGCGGGCCAGCAAATGCCGCGTGAAACTGGCATAAGCTCTTTCCCTGAGGGTTGCCGGTTCGCTGCTGTCGTCCATTTCAGCGCGCTTCCCTTTGCCGGTCAGGCCGGCTCTGTCGCAAACAGCCTGTCATAGGCGGCAGCAAGCTGTTGCCGCCCCTGCGAAGCGATCGGCTCCAGCGGCGGACGGACAGCCAGCCAGCGCTCGTCGCCGGTCTTGCGCGCCACCATGACCTTCACCGCCGGGGTGACCGGATATTTGAGCAATTCGAGCACGAAGCTCTCGACACGGGCATCGTCGCGCCCATCCTCGGCCATGGCACGGATTTCACTGGTGACGAAATTGGCCATGCCGGAAATGGCGCCCTGCCCGCCCTGGCGCACACTTCTGGCCAGGTGCCGCTCGTCGCCGATCAGGATCACCAGGTCGCCATGAGCTCTTAGCAGCGCCTCGCTGTAACTCCAGTCGCCACCCGAATCCTTGACGCCGGCGACCACGCCGGGGAAGGCCGCACGCAGCCGACCGATCAGGGCAAGCGGGAGCGGCACCATGGTGACAGAAGGGATGTTGTAGAGGAGGACGTCGCGGGCCAGTGGGCCGAGCGCGGCGAAGGCGGCGGAAAACCATCCGAACAACCCGTCCTCGCTGACATTCTTGAAGTAGCTCGGTGGAGCCAGCAGGATGTTGCGGACGCCGCACTGCAAGGCATGCCGCGCCTGTTCGGCAGCGTCTTCGGCCGCATCGACCAGCACGCTGGCGACGAGCTGATGTGCCGGAATGCCGGCGGCCAGCATGGCCTCGGTGGCGATCCGCCGCTCTCCCGTGCCCACCGAGGCGCCTTCCCCGGTGGTGCCGAAGAGCGTTGCGCTGCTGCAGCCGGCGCCAAGGCAAGCCCGGGCCTGCGTGATCATGGGAGAGATGGCGATTTGCCCGGAAGCCTCGAAAGGCGTGGTGAGGGCAACCGAAAGACCAAAGCGCGAGGCCACTGCTATTCTCTCCAGAGATCAATGTGAACGCAGCACTAGCACACTAACATGTTAGTTGTAAATTGCGGCGGCGCCCTTTTCGAAACGACGTCGACATCGGACTCTATGAGGCGGATTTAGGCAGTTGCCGTTTTTCCAGCTGCGCGATCCCTACTGTCCCGTCGCGTCCGCGTAGATATCAAGGACACGGGTGATGCTGCCGATCAGAAGGTCGTGCGCGAGGGGCTTGACCCGGCCTGCCGCAACCTCGGCGTCGAGCTGCCCCAGATACTGGCTTATCAGAGGCCGGGGAATGTCCTTCTCGCTCAGCACGTCCAGCAGCGTCTGTGTCGCGCGCTGCGCCGCCTGCGTCGGCCAGTAATAGCGGATGCGGTCGCTGAACGAGAAATGCCGCTGCACGCGCTGCTCTTCCGGGGTGCCCGGATAGTATTTCTGCCAGTTGTCCGGCGACGCCAGCATGATGCGTTCCATCGCGGCAGGCAGGCTTTCGCGCGAAGGGTCCGGCGCGAGCACATCGGCGATGTGGCTGAGCCTATACAGCGCTTCGCGAAGCGCGAAGGTCAGCCAGGGGCCGACCTTGAGAATGGCGAAGCCGTCGCGAACGAGAGCGTTAAGCGCTTCGGCCGGCTGGTAGTCGGTCGAATGCGCCTCAAAAACGACTTTTGGCATGCGGTCGAGCACAGCTACCAGTTCGGTCGCCTTGTCCGGCGCATAGGGCACGATTTCGGTATTGCCGAACTCGACTCCCGGCTGGACGACGACGCCTATCGCTCGGGCAAAAGCGGCCTCGAGGCCGGCGCGGGAAAACGCTCGGGCGTGTACCTCCACCGTTCGCAAGGCATCGTCCGGCGCCGTCACATGCAAGTGGTCGAGCGCCTCCAGTGCACCGCCCGGCACCGGCACTTCGGTGCCGATGACGTACACGGGTTTCTCGCTGCCGGCGCGCTCGACCGCCGCCTCGGCGATAGCCGAAAGTTCGGCCGCGCGCGCGGCGATCGTTTCATCTGCAAGCACCGAGGGATCGTCGGCGCAGGCCATGCTCGTGTCCAGATGCATCTTGGTGAAGCCGGCGCTCGCATAGGCATCGATCATCGCCCCCGCCTTCTTCATCGCGGCGGCCGCAGCCATGTGCTTCCACGGATTGGGTCCGAGATGATCGCCGCCAAGGATCAGGCGATCGACTGGGAAACCCGCTTTCAGCGCATGCGCCTCGACGAAGCTGCGGAAGTCGGCGGGCGTCATCCCGGTGTAGCCGCCCTCGTGGTTGACTTGGTTGCAGGTGGCCTCGATCAGCACATCCGCGTGCCGCGAGGCGCCGTGGCGCAGGGCAGCCTCGATGACCAGCGGATGCGCCGAGCAGACCGAGGCGATGCCGCTTCTCTCGCCTGCGGCGCGCCTGGCCACAATGTTCGCAAACCTTCGCGTCGCGTCACTCACTGCGTGTTGCCCGTGGCGATGAATGCCTCGACCGCTTCAAGCGGGAAAATGCCTTCCATCGGCCCCTTGCGGGTGACGGCAAGCGCACCGCAGGCATTGGCGATCCGCAGGGCTTCGGCAGGAGCCGCCCCGCGCAGCCAGAACGAGACGAAGGCAGCACCGAAACAATCGCCCGCGCCGGTCGGATCGACCTCGTCAACGGCAAAGCCTGACGAGGCGACCGCACCGTTGCGATCATGATAAACGGCGCCGGCGGCGCCTTTCTTCAGGACGATGCAGGACAGGCCACGGGCCAGCAATTCGTCGACCGCGCTCTTCTCGTCCTTCGCCGATGAAAACAGGAAGAGCTCCTCGCCGCTCGGCAGGAAGATGTCGGCTCGCGCCAGCACATGATCGAGCGCCGCGCGCATGCCGGACGCCTGCATGATCTCCCGGCGGATGTTCGGGTCGAATGACACGGTTCCACCTTTGGCCTTGACAGTCTCGATCGCCGATAGCGCCACCGCGATGGCGCGGTCGGAAAACAGCGATGAACCCATGACATGGACGTGATCGGCGCTAGCGAGCAAGTTTGTTGCCGCCCCGTCGGTCTCGATCAGGCCGGAGGCGCTGTTGCGGATGTTGAAGACGAAATGCCGGCTGGCGTCGGCCCGGTAGGTGACGAAGGCCGTGCCCGTTGCATGGCCCTTGTGTACCGCGATCGCCGACACGTCGGCGCCTAGTGCCCGCAGCCGCTCTATATTCAGCCTGCCGAAATCGTCGTCGCCGACGGCGCCGATGAGACCGGCCGGCTGGCCGAGCGCCGCCGCCTGGCCGATGAAGATGGCAGGCGCTCCGGACGGGTAGGGTCCAAGCAGCGGACCAGGCTCGAGAAAGCTCTGGCCGATCCGCTCGGCCATGATCTCGACCAGAATCTCGCCGGCACTGACCAGCTTCCTCATCTCGCGGAATCCCTCCCGGCGTTTCGCCCCGGCCTCGCTTCTGATGAACCGCGCGAGCACTTTCCGGGTGACATGAATTTCGAATTCGCCCACTGGAGGTGATAGGGCTTGCGCTTTTTCGCGTCAATTAATAAATTGACGCATGAAAACTATCGAAATTGTCTGTAAAGTTTCGCCTTGCAGTTGCGCGCTGGTGCACCGTATGTAGAGACCGGGCAGCGCTCGTAGCAGCGCGGGGGCTTTGATGTCGATGACACACAAGACGATGGAGGATTTTGCTCGCTCTTGCGGCGTCTCCAGGCCGACACTGTCGAAATATTTCGACGATCCGACCAGCGTCAAGCCGGCGACGCGTCAGCGGATCGAGGTGGCGCTGCGCTCGTCCGACTACCAGCCCAATCTCTTTGCGCGCAACCTCAACCGCAAGCGGACCCGCAGCATCGGCATCGTGGTTCCGACGGTCGCCGATCCCTTCTATTCCGAGATGGTCAGCCGCATCGAACTCAGGTTGCGCGACGAAGGCTACTGGCCGATCGTGATCTCCTCGCACGGCTCGCGCGATCTCGAAGTGGAAGCGACGCGAACCATTCTTTCGCTGAAAGTCTCCGGCGCGCTGATCGCGCCGCTCGGCCTGCGCTCAGACCACCGCACGCTGGAGAAGCTGACGCAGACCATACCGATCGTCTATTTCGACACCTATCTGGAGGGCGACACGCCATTCGTCGGCAACAACAACAGCCAGAGCGTCTCGACGATCGTCGATTATCTCTGCCGTTCCGGCGATGCCCCGGTCTATTTCGATATCCCACACGTCAACCACAATTCGCGCGAACGCCTGAAGAGCTATATCGGCGCCATGCAGCGGCTCGGGCACGAGCCGGTGGTCATTGGCAACACCGATGACTACACCTGGGATTTCGAACGGATCGGCTATGAGCAGATGGAAGCGATGCTCGCCCGTGGCGGTCCGCCGGGCAAGACCATTCTGTGCGCCAACGACCGTCTCGCCTTCGGCGTGATGGCTGCCGCCTACTCGCAAGGCCGCAAGATCGGCCGCAAAGGCGATTGCGACCTGCGGGTCGCAGCCCATGACGACCATCCGCTGAGCCGCTACACCTGCCCTGCCCTCACCACCATGGCGCAGGACTTCGCTTCCATGGCGGGACACAGCGTCGAGACGCTGCTGGCCTTGCTGGACGAGGACGACGCGGCAGTTGCCCCCAAGGTCAGTCTCGACGCGACGCTGGTCATGCGTCAGTCGGCCTGAGCGTTTCCAAAGACAGGATCGAAGCCGCGCCATGCGGCAACCGCCGCGCCGACCGCTTGCCGTGCCGCCGGACCATGGCGGCCCATCGAAACGAAGCCGTGGATCTGGCCGGGCCAGCGCCGCAGGACGACCGGCACCTTGTCATCTTCCAGACGCTTCGCGTAGGCCTCGCCTTCATCGGCGAGGATGTCGTGACCGGCGATGGCGACAAAGGCCGGGGCTGCGCCGGCAAGGCTCTCGGCCTTGAGCGGCGATACGCGCCAGTCGCCAATGTCCCTGGCATCGCGGATGTAGTGGTCGCGGAACCAGGCCATGGTCGCCGCGGTGAGACCATAACCGTCGGCAAAGCGGCGATAACTGTCCGCCGCCTGCGAGGCGTCCGTGTTCGGATAGAACAGCAGTTGCGCAGTCGGCGGGTTCTTGTCGCCGCGCGCAAGCAGGCAAAGCACGGTAGCGAGATTGCCGCCGGCACTGTCCCCGGCGACAGCGATTCGTTCTGCGTCGATGCCAAGATCGCCCGCGCCGCCCTGCATGAAGGAAAGCACAGCAACGCAATCCTCGATGGCCGCCGGAAACTTATGCTCCGGCGCCAGCCGATAGTCGGGACAGACGACGACGCAGGCCGCCAGATTGGCCAACCAGCGGCAGATCTCGTCATGGGACTCGAGATTGCCGATCACCCAGCCGCCGCCATGCAGATAGAGCAGCGCAGGAGCATCCGTCGCGGCCGCGCCTTGCCCGCGGTAGATCCTGAGCGTCAACGGGCCGCCTGGCCCGGCGATGGTGCGCTCGGTCAGCGAGCTGACCGGCTCGCGCTCGCCCTGCAATGCCGGAAGGCCCTGCTCATAGGCGCGGCGCGCCTCTTCAGGCGTGCCGGCTTCGAATGGCGGGGCAGCCGCTTGCCGGTCGAGGTCGAGCACATGCCGCGCCTCCGGATCGAGCAAGGGCGAAAGCGATGTCGTCATGTTAGGTCGCCTCCGATATCAGGCAAGCAGGCCGGCCGCTTCGTCTTCCCGAAGAAGCAGCGGCTGATCAACCTTTGTGTTGACGGCGACGGACTTACGGCTCTCTCCCGAAGCGAGGATCGCCTCCATGATCTCGAGCACATGGAGTGCCAGGTCGCCGGACGCCCGCGGCCTTCTGCCGGTGGTCAGCGCGTGCGAAAGATCGGCGACGCCGAGCATGCGATAGTTGGCGCGGTCGGGCGCGGCGAAGGGCCAATTGCGCGCGCCATAGAGTTCGCTCTCACTGGGAAAGTCGGCCCAGTCGGCCCCACGTTGCGACAGCGAGACGGTGCCGCCGAACGTGTCCGGATCGGGCAGCCTGAGCGAGCCTTCCGTCCCATGCAGCTCGATAGGGTGGTTGGAATGCCTGAAGACATCCCACGAGGCGCCGAAGGTAACGGTGGCGCCTGAGCGGAACTCCAGCAGCGACAGGATGTTGGTCGGTGTGCCGACCTTGAAGCTGGTGTTCCGGTAGGGGCCTTCGGCGGTGATCAGCCGCTCCTCCTGGCCCCGCGTCGCCATCGCCATCACGCGGGCCACCGGCCCGAGCAAATTGACCAGCATCGTCAGGTAATAGGGGCCCATGTCGAAGACCGGTCCGCCGCCAGGCTGATAGTAGAATTGCGGATTGGGATGCCAATGCTCCATGCCGCGCCCCATCATGAAGGCGGTGCCGGTCACCGCGCGGCCGATCGCGCCCTCGTCCATGAGGCAGCGCGCCCGCCGTCCGGCGGCGCCAAGGAAGGTGTCCGGGGCCGAGCCCAGCAGCAGCCCGCGCTCCGCCGCCTCGGCGACAAGCCGCCGCCCGTCGCTGGCCGAGGTCGCCAGCGGCTTTTCGGTGAAGACGTGCTTTCCCGCCGAAAGCGCCGAAAACGAAATGTCGAAATGCGCCGCCGGGACGGTCAGGTTGAGGACAAGGTCGATCTCGGGATCGGCCAGCAGCGCGTCGACGCTGAGAGCCCGGATGCCGTATTCGCCGGCACGCAGGGCCGCCATGTCAGGCGATATGTCGGCGCAGGCGCGCAGCTCCACCTCGCCGAACAGAGCCGCATTGCGCAAATAGGTCATCGAGATGTTGCCGCACCCTACAACACCGATGCCGAGCTTAGCTGCTGATATTCCTGGCATTTTCTAATCCACCTCCCGACATCGCGACGCTCTGGTTGACCCATTGCACCAGCAACGGATCACATTCGCAGGCCGCTTTACAGCATTTTAAATCTTGACGCGCGTAAAAGTTTTATGGAACATGCGGAAATGCTGGTTGGGAGGCTGCCAGCGCAAGGAGGAGAAAATGACTGACATCAAAAAAGGGCCGGTCTCCGGCTCGAAGCCTGCGGCGCATGTGACGATCGCCGACCGCCGGCAGTTTCTCATCGGCAGCGCCGGCCTGCTGGGTGCGGCGGCACTTGGCCTTGGCACCGGGCTGGGCGTTCGCCGGGCGCGCGCACAGTCACGCGCCGAAATCAGCTTTGCCAGCGCCGCCTTCTTCGGCAAGGAGACTTTCGGCGATCTGATCAAGGCCTTCAACGAATCGCAGGACCGCGTTCTGGTCAAGAACATCGAGCTGCCGCCGCCGAGCTCATCGACGGAAGTCTATCAGGGCCTCGTCCAGCAGCTCGCCCGGCGCACCGGCACGCCTGATGTCTTCAGCCAGGACGTGATCTGGATCGCCGGCTTTGCCGCCGCCGGCTGGGCGCTGCCGCTCGACGAATACTTTCCGGCGGACAAGCGCAGCGCCTACTTCTCCGGAACCCTCAACGCCTGTACCTATGACGGCAAGCTGACTGCCCTGCCCTGGTTCATGGATTCGGGCATGTTCTATTACCGCAAGGACGTGCTGGAAAAGCATGGCGGCAAGGTGCCGGAAAACTGGGCCGACATGGCGACCATCGCCGCCGCCGCGCAGAAGGCCGGCGATGTCGATTTCGGCTATCTTTGGCAGGGCAAGCAGGCCGAGGTTCTGGTCTGCGACGCGGTCGAGATCATCACCTCCAACAACGGCGCGATCCTTGCCACCGACGGCAAGTCGTCGCTGATCAACCAGAAGCCGGCGGTGGACGCGATCCAGTTCCTGCACGACACCATCAACGGGACCAAGATCAGCCCGCAGGACGTCCTGTCCTGGGACGAGGAGCCGTCGCGCCAGCCGTTCACCTCGGGCAAGGCGATGTTCATGCGCAACTGGTCCTATGTCTATCCGATTGCCCAGGACGCCAAGGCTTCCCAAGTGGTGGACAAGATCGGTGTCGCGCCGCTGCCGTCCTTCCCCGGCGGCAAGAGCTCGGCCTGTCTCGGCGGCTACCAGCTTGGCGTCAACGCCAACTCCAAGCAGCGCGAAGCCGCGATCGAGTTGCTTACCTGGCTGTCGTCGACCGAGACCCAGCATCGCATCGCCTTGAACTTCGGCCTTGCGCCGACGCGCCCGGCGCTGTTCCAGGACGAGAAGATCAAGACCGAACAGCCGTTCATGGCCACCCTCGAGAACGTGTTCACCGGCGCCACCGCCCGGCCGATCACGCCCGAATATGCGAAGGTGACGCTGGCCTTGCAGTCGGGCATCTCCAAGGCGCTGGTGTCGGGCAACGTCCAGGCCGAGATGGACGCGCTGGCTGCGCAAATCAACCAGATCGTCGGCTGAACCCATGACCGCGGCGGCCACTGTTTCTGGCATTGGCCGGCCGCGGCGGTTTGGCAAGGCGCTTCCAGTTTCACTGTGGGCCTTGCTCCTGCTGACGCCGGCCTTCGTTTCGCTGGCGTCGGTTTCCTTCTACCCGATCATCAACGGGCTTTATCTCTCGTTCACCAACACCTCGCTGATCACTCAGGAGAACGAGTTCTCGGGTTTCTCCAACTATGTGCAGCTATGGGGCGACGCCCAATTCTGGAATGCCTGGTGGCACACGATGTGGTTCACCACGGCGTCCACGATACTGGAGACGGTGATCGGGCTCGGCATGGCGCTCATCCTGTGCGAGGCCTTCAAAGGACGCGGCCTGGTTCGCGCCGCCATGCTGGTTCCCTGGGCGATGCCAACCGTCGTCACCTCCAAGATGTTCGGCTGGCTGTTCGACGGCCAAAACGGCATCATCAACTATATCCTGTTGCATGCCGGGCTGATCGATCAGAACGTCAACTGGTACGGCTCGCCCGACACGGCAATGACGACCATCATCATCGCCGACGTCTGGAAGACCACACCGTTCATGGCGCTGTTGCTTTTGACCGGGCTGCAGACTGTGCCCAATTCGCTGATCGAAGCGGCGCGCATGGACGGCGCGAAAGGCTGGACCACCTTCTGGTATATCCGCCTGCCGCTGCTGATGCCGACCTTGCTGATCGCCGGCCTGTTCCGCGCGCTCGACGCGTTTCGCGTCTTCGACCTCGTCTACGTGCTGACCGGCGGCGGTCCGGCCGATTCGACCGAAACGTTGTCGACACTGTCCTACAAGGTGCTCTTCTCGACGCTGCAATTCGGCTATGGCTCGGCCGTTTCCACGGCAATGTTCGTCACCGAAGGCATCATCGCACTGGCGTTCTGCCTCTATCTCATCAGGCAGATCAGGAGGGCGCAATGAACGATACGCGTTCGCCGCTGCAGACGATCGCCATCTATCTTGGCGCCCTGCTAATCCTCATCTGGTCCGGCGGCCCGTTCATCTGGCAGTTCTCGACATCGTTCCAGCTCGACAAGGCGCTGACGTCAGGCTCGCCATCGCTGATCCCCGCGCCTTTTACGCTCGAGCACTACTACAACGCCTTCATCGAGAAGCAGCTGCACCGCTATGTCTGGAATTCGCTGGTGGTCTCGCTGGCCACTACATTCCTGTGCCTCTTCGTCGGATCGCTGGCCGCCTTCGCGCTGTCGCGGCTCAACGTCAAGGGCCGCTTCGGCATCCTGATGATCATCCTTTCGGTGTCGATGTTTCCGCAGATCGCACTGGTCGGGCCGCTCTATCTGGTGGCGACCAATCTCGGCCTGCTCGACACCTACACGGCGCTGATCATCACCTATCTGGCGCTCGGGCTGCCGCTCGTCACCTGGGTGCTGTTCGGCTATTTCGAAACGCTGCCGCGCGAGATCGACGAGGCGGCGCGCATGGACGGCGTCAGCGTTCCCGGCCTGCTCTGGCATATCATCCTGCCGATGTCGCTGCCGAGCCTGGTGACAACAGGCCTGCTTGCCTTCATCACCGCTTGGAACGAGTTCCTGTTCGCGCTCGCCTTCACCTCCAACATCGATCGCCAGACAATCCCCGTCGGCATCGCCAACTTCACCAATCTCTATTACGTGCCCTGGGGCGACATCGCCGCAGCTTCGGCCGTCGTCACCGTCCCTTTGATCATACTGGTGCTGTTCTTCCAGCGGCACATCATCGAAGGGCTGACGCAGGGCGGCATCAAGGAATGAAAGGACGATCGTGAAAGACCTGAAAGTCGGTTGCCAGACCTTTACCTGGGAAATGCTCGGAGACCGGTTTGCCGGTGGTCCCGACGATCTCTTGAAGGCGATCGCCGATGGCGGCTATGCCGGCATCGAGATCACCGACACGATGATCGGCCGCTATGCCGACAGGCCGGCGGAATTCGCGACGGCATTGAAGTCGGCCGGGCTGACTCTCGTCTCTTTCGCATTCGGCTCGAAGAGCGGCTTCACGCTGCAGGACAGGATCGGCGCCGACCTGGAAACCGCACAGCGCTGGATCGAATTCGCCGCCGCATTTCCCGGCGCCCTCGTCTCCATGGGTTCGGCCACCGTCGTGTCCGACGGCCCGCGTGACGACAAGTTTGCCATCGCTGCCGAGTTCTACAACAAGGCCGGCGAATTCGGACGCAAGGCCGGCGTCGACATCGCTGTCCATCCCAGTTCCCACCACAACACGCTGCTGTTCGACCGTGCCGACTACGACCGGATTTTCGCACTGATCGATCCGTCGCTCGTCGGCTGGGTGCCCGACACCGGCCACATATTGCGCGGCCATGAAGACATGGCAGATACGCTCACCACCTACCGCGGCCGCATCCGCTACGTGCATCTGAAGGATGTCGACGCCAGCGGCACCTGGGCCATGCTCGGCAAGGGCGTCTGCGACACCCAAGCTGTGATCGAGATCGCCAGTGCGGCGCCACATTTCAACGGCTGGCTGGTGCTGGAAGAGGAATCCGAGACTGCCGCCGCCGATCCGGCCGCCGCGGTCAAGACCAACCGCCAGACCATGCGCGGCTACGGCGCGTGAGGAAGAGACCATGATCCGAAAGCAAGACCGTCGCCTTCGTGTCGGCGTGCTCGGCTGCGGGCCGATCGCCCAATTCGCCCATCTCGAATCCTGCGTGAAGGCCAGGAACGCCGATCTCTATGCGATCTGCGATGCCGCCCCCGATCTTCTGGCGCGCATGGGCGCGACCTATGAACCCGAAAAAATGTATGGCGATTACGATGAGATGCTCGCCGACCCGCAACTGGAGGCGGTGATCGTCGCGACCTCCGACGCCTACCACGTTCCGATGTCGATCAAGGCGCTCGAGGCCGGCAAGCACGTGCTGTGCGAAAAGCCGATCGGCGTCTCGATCGAGGAAGGCGAGATGCTCGCCGATGCGGTCAGGCGCTCCGGCAAGGTACTGCAGGTCGGGCACATGAAGCGCTTCGACCCGGCGCTGGAAGCGGCGCGCGATTTCGTCCGCGACGAGATCGGCGAGATCCTGGCGCTAAAAGCCTGGTATTGCGATTCCACCCACCGCTACACCAACACCGACGCGGTCCAGCCGCTGCCCGTCACCAGCAAGCTGGCGCGCAGGCCGGGCGGCAATCCGAAGGCCGATCTCAGGCAGTATTTTATGCTGGCGCACGGCTCGCACCTTGTCGACACCGCGCGCTTCCTGTGCGGCGAGATCGTCGCCGTGCGCGCCCGGCTCAACGAGCGTTTCGGCGCCTATTGCTGGTTCGTCGAAACCGAATTCGCCAACGGCGCGCTTGGCCATCTCGACCTCACCGTCGCTGTCCGCATGGACTGGCACGAGGGCTTCCAGCTCTATGGCGAAAACGGCTCGGTGATCGCCAAGACCTTCAACCCCTGGTATTTCCGGGCGAGCGAGGTCGATATCTTTCACGAGAAGGATGCGACGTCGCGAAGGCCGCTCGGCGCCGACGGTCATTTCTTCAGACGGCAGCTCGAGGGCCTCGCCGACACGGTGCTCGACGGCGCGCCGCTGCGCGGCGCCAATGTCGAGGACGGCCTCGCCTCGATCCGCGCCATGGTGGCGATCGCCCGCTCGGTCGAAAGCGGTGAGCGCGTCGAGATCGCCAGCGTCACGGGAGCGGTCTGATGCAGATCGGGGTGTTCGCCAAGACCTTCCCGGGCAGCGAACCGGCCGTCGTGCTGGCGGCGGTCCGCGACGCGGGATTTGCCGTCGCCCAGTTCAACCTGGCCTGCGCCGGCCTGCCGTCGATGCCGGATGCGGTACCGGAAGACGCCATTCATGCCATCGCGGCCGCGTCAAATGCTTGCGGTGTCGCGCTGGTGGCGCTCTCCGGCACCTACAACATGGCCCATCCCGACAGGGCTATGCGCGACGACGGCCTGCGCCGGCTTGGCGTGGTCATCAAGGCCGCGGCATCCCTGTCCGTTCCCTTGGTCACCTTGTGCACGGGAACGCGCAACGCGGACGATCAGTGGGCGTATCACCCTGACAATGCCGCCCCTGAGGCATGGGACGACATGGCGAGCGAGATGGAAAAGGCGCTGCAACTCGCCGAGCGCCACGGCGTCGATCTCGGCATCGAGCCCGAACAGGCCAACATCGTCACCTCGGCGTCGGACGCGATGCGCCTCATCGCCGAGATGGGCTCGAAACGGCTGCGCGTCGTGCTCGATCCGGCCAACCTGTTCGAACAGGCGAGCCCCGAGGAAGCACGCGCCATCGTGGCCGCTGCGGTCGAAACCACGGCAGGCCATGTCGCCATGGCGCACGCCAAGGACCGCTTTGCCGACGGCCGCTTCGCCACCGCCGGGCAAGGTGTCGTCGACTTTGGGGATTTCGTCGCCCGCCTGAAAGTATCTGGCTTTGACGAGGCGCTGGTCACGCACGGCCTTTCGGCCGACGAAGCGCCTGCGGTTGCCCGCTTCCTGAAGGGGCTGATCTGATGGCGCGCCCTGCCACGCTGCTTCGCGATGACGCCGCGCTGCAAGTCTGCGACCACGGCGACGGGCTTGCGGTCGTCTTTCAGCATGGGCTGGGCGGCGGCGAGGCGCAGGTCGCCCAGGCTTTCCCTTCCGGGACGGGGTTGCGGCGCATCACGCTGGAATGCCGCGGACACGGTGCCTCCGGACTGGGCAGCCGCCGTCCGTTTTGCCTGAGCATGTTCGCGGACGATGTTGTTGCCGCCACCGATCAGGTCGGCCTCGACCGTTTCGTCGCCGGCGGCATTTCCATGGGCGCGGCGATCGCCTTGCGCCTGGCCTGCCGTCACCCGGGTCGCGTCGCCGGCCTGCTGCTGGTGCGGCCGGCCTGGATTTTCGACAGCGCGCCGGTGAACCTGCGGCCGATCGCCGAGGTTGCCAAGCTTATCCTGGACCACGGCCCCGACGATGCCAGGACGATCTTCGCGCAATCGGAAACCGCCGCGCGCCTGCAGCGCGACGCGCCCGACAACCTTGCCTCGCTGTTCGGCTATTTCGACCGGCCGGACGCCGCGCCATTCGCGCAGGTCCTCGCCGACATTGCCGCCGACGGCCCAGGTGTTTCTGCGAGTGACGCCGCTGCCCTTGGCATCCCCACGCTCGTCATCGGCAATGCCATGGATGCGGTGCATCCGCTGATGGCGGCCCGTACGCTCGCGGCGGCGATCCCCGGCGCAACCTTTGCCGAAACCTCTCCAAAGGCACTCGACAGCGTCAGGCATTTCGCCGAGCTGCAGGCTGAGATCACGACCTTCCTTCACACCTACTGGAATTTCCGGAGCCTCATTCCGTCATGACGACCAAATTCTTGTCCGGTCCCGACGCCATCGCCGCCCTGCCGCGCAGCCGGCTGCTCGGCGAATTTTCCTTGTGGTCGGCCGATCTTGCCAATATGGAGCGCGACCTGAAGCGCATAGAACCTCATGTCGACCTCCACCACATCGACGTCGCAGACGCCCGCTTCACCCCCGGCTTCCTGTTCTTCCCTGACCTGGTGGCGCGGATCGCCGGGCTGACGGCAAAGCCGATCCATGTGCACCTGATGGTCGAAGCCGAGATCGTCGAGGAGCAGACGCGTCAGTTCATCGAGGCCGGCGCCGACCTGGTCAGCGTCCATGCCGAAAACGGCGAAGCCGGCCTGCGCGCCGTGCAACTGGCGCGTGAGCTCGGCGCCGAAGCCGGCGTGGTGCTCAGGCTGGAAACGCCGGTCGCTGCGGTCACCCCGTTCCTGCCCGAAGTCGCGTTTGTGACGCTTCTTGGCACATCTATCGGCGTCAAGGGCCAGAGCCTTTCCGAACAGGCCTGCCCACGCCTGATAGAGGCGCGTACATTGATGCGGCAAGCCGGCCGGGAGGCCGATATCATCCTGGCTGCCGACGGGGGCATCCGCCACGAGACCGTGCCGCGCCTGCGCGCCGCCGGGGCCGAGACGGTGGTGCTCGGATCGCTGGCATTCGGCGACCCCGACCTCGCGCAGCGCATGGCCTGGCTGCATGGGCTGAAGGTCGCCGCCTGATGACAAGACTGGCCCTCGCCTTCGATCTCGGCGGAACGGAGCTGCGCGGCGCGCTGGTCGAGAGCGGCGGCCGGGTTGTCGCGCAGGTTTCGGCGCCGACGATGGCGATCGCGGGATCGGATGCGGTGATCGGCCAGATCATCGCACTGGCCGGGGCTCTTCTGACACAGCGCCCACAGGCGGATGTCGTCGGCATCGGCATCGGCGCACCGGGTCCGCTCGATCCCAAAGCCGGGATCGTGATCGCACCGCCGACGCTGGCCGGCTGGCACGATGTGCCGTTGATCGACATTCTCGGCAAGCATTTCGGCCTGCCGGTGCGGCTGGAAAACGACGCCAATGCGGCGGCCCTTGGCGAATGGCGCTTCGGCGCCGGCCAGGGCACCGGATCCCTGGTGTTCGTCACCGTATCGACCGGCATCGGCGGCGGGGTCGTTGCCGACGGCCACATCTATCACGGCCGGCGCGGGCTTGCCGCCGAGATCGGTCACATGACCATCACCGGCGAGGGCGACCGCTGCTTCTGCGGCGCTGTCGGCTGTTTCGAGGCGGTTGCCTCCGGAACCGCGCTCGGGCGGCGTGCCACAGCGCTGACAGCGCCGGGCGACGGCTCCCTGCTCAGGCGCCTTTCGGCCGACGGCGACGTTTCGGCCAGGCACGTCGTCGAGGCCGCACGTGCCGGCGATATCAGTGCGCTCGAGTTGATCGAGGCGGAAGCCAGGTGGCTCGGCATCGGCTTCACCAACCTGCTTCACCTCTATTCGCCGGACCTGATCGTCATGGGCGGCGGCCTTGCCAACGGTTTCGACCTGTTGGCTCCAACCATCAGGGCAACCGTCGAGCAGCGGGCCATGCTGGCCTACCGGGATGTGCCGATCGTGCCAGCGCAGCTTGGCGCCCGCGCAGGACTGATCGGCGCGGCCAGCCTGATCCTGTGGGAAGGCGAACCGGGCGCGCCGTTGGCGATGGCGCAGGACGAGGACAGCAAAGACGGCGCGACCGAGCGTGCCGGCGCCAGGGAGGCAAGCCATGGCTGAGCTCAAGCTGCGCGGTGCGCGCAAATCCTACGGATCCGTCGAGATCATCAAAGGCCTTGACCTGGATGTCGAGGACCGCGAATTCGTCGTCTTCGTTGGCCCGTCCGGCTGTGGCAAGTCCACACTGCTGCGCATGATCGCCGGCCTGGAAAAGATCACCGCCGGCGACTTGCTGATCGATGGCGTACGCGCCAACGACATCGATCCGTCCGAGCGCGGGCTCGCCATGGTGTTCCAGTCCTACGCGCTCTATCCGCACATGACGGTGGCCGAGAATATGGGCTTTGCGCTGAAGATCGCCGGCGTTTCCGCCGCCGAAAAGGAACGCAAAGTGCGAGAGGCCGCCGAGGTGCTGCAGCTTTCGCATCTACTCGACCGGCGGCCGAAGGCGCTTTCGGGCGGCCAGCGCCAGCGTGTCGCCATCGGCCGCGCCATCGTGCGCAATCCCAAAGTGTTTTTGTTCGACGAGCCGCTGTCCAATCTCGACGCCGCCTTGCGGGTCAGCATGCGGCTCGAGCTGATGCGCCTGCATGAACATCTGGCCGCGACCATGATCTATGTCACCCACGACCAGACCGAGGCCATGACCATGGCCGACAAAATCGTGGTGCTGAACGGCGGCTCGATCGAGCAGGTCGGCTCGCCGCTCGACCTCTATGTCAGGCCGGCGAACATTTTCGTCGCCGGCTTCATCGGCTCGCCGAAGATGAACCTGCTGAAGCTGAAGGTGGCCTCGACTGGCTCCGAAGGCGTCACCGTAACCTTGCCGGACGGCGAGGCGCTGACCGTGCCGGTCGCCGCCGGCGCAAGCAAATCTGGCGACGAGCTGCTGCTCGGCATGCGGCCGGAACATCTCCGCATCGCGGCCAACGGACAATTCAAGGGGCAAGCCGTGCTGGCGGAGCGGCTTGGCAGCCTGACCATCCTGCATGTCGAGATCGCGCCTGACATCACGCTGGTCGTCCAGGCCGAAGGCGGCGACAGGACGCCGTTGCACAGCCCGATCGCGCTCGACATCTCACCATCGGTTTGCCACCTGTTTCGCACCGATGGGCCGGCGCTGGCGGCTCTGGCTTGAGCTGAATTCCCCGACATTCGCGAGACGTTGGGCGGGACAGCGCCCCCCTCTGTCCTGCCGGACATCTCCCTCACTTGGGGGGAGATCGGCAGCTTCGCCGTCCAGCCTGTCTTTCAACGCTGGAGATTGGCGAAAGCGGGGATGACGGCCGAGTCCGGCAGGACAGAGGGGCGCGAAGGAACGCCAGCGCTCGTCTTCATCGCTGCATTCTTCCTCGTCCCTGCCAATTTCTGCTGCATTGCAGCACATCAAAAACCGCTGCACACCATTTTAAATCTTGACGCGTGTCAAATTTTTCTAAAACATGCGGAAATGCTGACAGGCATCGGTCAGCGCTCTGGGAGGAGAAATGCCTGACACGAAAAATGGCCCTAACCGGGTCGGAACCTGCAAGCCGTGTGGCAATCGCGGAACGGTCAGCAGCCTGTCATCGCAAGCGCCGGGTTGGCCTTCGTCGGCACAATTCCGTTCGCCGAACAGCAGGTCGATTGCGACACAACAACAATTAGGAGGAGGAAGCATGCGTATGTTCAATTGCCTGACGTTTGGCGCAGGCCTGTTTGCAGCCATTATTTCCATGCCGGCCCATGCCCAGGACGCGGCCCGCGTCGCGGCCATCGTCAAGGGCCTCGACAATCCCTTCTTCCAGTACATGCACCAGGGCATCGAAGAGCAGGCCAAGTCCGACGGCGTGGCCGTCACCGTCCAGGCAGCAGCCAATATGGGCGATGCGACCGGGCAGGCCGATCGGTTGACCGCCATGGCCATGCAGGATTTCGATTGCTATCTGGTCAATCCGATCAGCGTCAGCAACCTCGTCCAGGCACTGGTGCCTGTCGCCCAGAAGAACAAGCCGATCGTCAACATCGACAGCACCATCGACGCCGAGCAGGCCAAGGCCGCCGGCTTCACCATCAGCACCTATATCGGCACCGACAACGTCGCCGCCGGCGTGCTGGCAGGCGAGGAGATGCTGAAGCTGGTTCCTGCAGGCTCCAAGGTCGCGCTGGTGGCCGGCATCGTCGGCGATGTCGGCAGCAATGCCCGCATCAAGGGTTTCAAGCAGGCTGTCGAAGGCAAGCTCGACGTCGTGGTGATGGTGAGCGCCGACTGGGACCGTGAGAAGGCGCTGACCGCGGCTACCGACATCCTGGCCGCACACCCAGATCTCGCCGGCTTCTTCGCCGCCAACGACATCATGGCGCTCGGCGTCCAGCGCGCCGTCCAGACCTCGGGCAAGGACGTCAAGGTGATCGGCCTCGACGGCATCGTCGACGCCTTGAAATCCGTTGCCGCCGGCGAGCTCGCCGCGACCGTCGCCCAGTATCCCTACGTTGTCGGTGCCATGGGCGTGGAAGCTTGCGCCGCGGCGGCCAAGGGCAAGGCGCTTCCCGCCAACGTGCCGGCGCCGGTTCTGCTGATCAACAAGGACAATGCGGAAGCCTCGTTGAAGAATTTCCCGCGCCCCGGCGGCGACTATCCGGACCCATTCCGCGAGATGTTGCAGCAGTGAGCGCTCCCGCCGAGAACGCGTCCTCGCGGGAAGCGGGCGCGGCGGAGGAGAGCCGTCCCTCCCTGGCGGCTCTCCTCCTGGATCCTTCCTTCTGGGCCGACTGGGCATCGGTCGTCGGCCTCGTCGGCCTCGTCATTGTGTTCGGCATCGCCCAGCCGGTCTTTCTCAGCGTCGCCAATTTGCAGGCCCTGCTGCTGGCAGCGGCGATCCTGGTCGTGCTGTCGATCGGCCAGACCTTCGTCGTGGCGACGGCCGGCATCGATCTCTCCTTGGCGGCAGCCGTCATGCTGGGCGCCATCATCCTCGGCCTCGTCGATGCCGCGGGCTATGGCATCTTCCTCGCCTGCGTGCTCGCCGTAGCCGCCACCAGCGCGGTCGGTTTCTTTAACGGCTTGCTCATCACAGCCGGGCGAATACCCGACTTCGTGGTAACGCTCGGCACGCTTTCGGGCGTCACCGGGCTCGGCCTGATCTTGTCGGGCGGCGAGCCGATAATGGTCGGCTCGACTTTCCTGCTGCGGCTGGCCTCAGGCTCCTTTGGACCGTTCGGCTATCCCGTCTGGGTGGCGATATCAGCCGTTCTGGTGGCGCATATCGCGCTCTACCACACCCGCTTTGGCGTGCATCTGTTGGCGACCGGCGGCCAGGTCGAAAGCGCCAGCGCGCTCGGCATCCGCACCAACCGGGTCAAGATCGCCGCCTATACGATTTCAGGCTTCTGCGCCGGCATCGCCGCACTGCTCCTCGTGGCGCGCATCGGCTCGGCCGAACCGCAGATCAATACCAGCCTTCTGCTCAATTCGGTGGCGGCAGTCGTCTTGGGAGGCGTCAGCCTGTTTGGTGGACGCGCCAGCATTCTCGGCCCGGCGATCGGAGCGCTGATGCTCACCGCTCTCGTCAACGGGCTGACGCTGCTCAGCGTTTCGGCCTTCTACCAGCCCCTGGCCGTTGGCGCCATCGTGGTGCTGGCGGCACTGATCATGCGGTATCAGAAATGAGCGCCGTCAATCACTCCCCCTCGGTCGACGCGATCCTCGCCTGCGAAGGACTGAGCAAGCATTTCGGCGGCATCCGCGCCTTCACCGATGTCGCCTTCCAGGCCCGCCGTGGCGAGGTCACAGCGGTGATCGGCGACAATGGCGCCGGCAAGTCGACGCTGATACGCTGCCTGGTCGGCGTCCATGTGCCGGATGGCGGCGAGATCTTCTTCGACGGCCGGCCGCGTCCCTTCGCCAACCCCGACGAGGCGCGCAAGGCCGGCATCGAGACGGTGCACCAGAACCTGGCGCTGATCGACGAACTGACCGTCGCCCAGAACCTGTTCCTCAACCGCGAGATCGTGCGCCAGATCGGTCCCTTCGCCTTGCTCGACCGCAAGGCCATGAAACAGCAGGCGCGCGCCATGCTGTCGCGCCTGTCGATCAACATGCCTTCGGTCAGTCAGCGCGTGCGGCGCCTGTCGGGCGGACAGCGACAGGCGATCTCGATCTGCCGCGCCGCGGGTTCCGGGGCCAAGCTGGTGGTGATGGACGAACCAACCGCAGCGCTCGGCGTGCAGGAGACGGCCAATGTCGAAGCCCTGATCCGGCGGCTGCGCGAACAAGCCGTCAGCGTCATCCTGGTCAGTCATAATTTCGATCAGGTGCGGCGCCTGTCCGACCAGATCTGGGTGATGCGAGCGGGACGGATGGTGGCGACCGTCCGTTCATCCGAGACAACCGGCAACGAACTCGTCGCGCTCGTCACCGGTGCGGCATGAAGGACGAGCCGCCCCTGTCGCCCAAACAGGCTTTTGGCTGAAACAATTGGTTTGCAAAGGGAGTGTGCCGTGGCGGTGATCCGTGTCGGGCTAGTGGGTCTTGGAGAGGTCGCGCAGTCGATCCACCTGCCGGTGCTGAGCGACCAGCGCGACCGCTGGCTGATATCAGGCATCTATGATGTTTCGCCGAGCCTGATGGCGCTGTGCACATCCCAATACCCGACCGCCAAAGCCTTCGAAACGGCAGAGGCGCTGATCGATTCGCCGGATATCGACGCGGTTTTCATCCTCTCGTCAGACGAGACCCACAGCCGTTTCGTCCGTGCCGCCGTCCAGGCGAACAAGTATGTCCTCTTGGAAAAGCCCGCCAGCCTGACGGTGCGCGAGATCGACGAGCTTCTGGCGCTGACGCCAAACTCCGCCAAAACGATCTTCGTCGGCTACATGCGCCGCTACGCTCCGGCCTATCTGGCAGCGATAGAGGAACTGCCTGACTTCGCCGACATTACCCATGTCCGCATCTTCGACCTGATCTCCGAGGGCCGGCATTTCCTGAAAAAGAGCCAGAACATCCTCTATCCCACCGACATCGATCCGGCCCTTTTGGCACGCGGCGCCAAGGAACGCGAAGCGCTGATCCGCGAAGTGGTGGGCAGCGATGCGCCCGCTGACCTCGTACGCGCCTATCGCGGCCTGACGGCGCTGAGCTCGCACCATATTTCGGCGATGCGCGGACTGCTCGGCGAACCGGACCGTGTGCTGGCGGCGCACCGCACCAATGGCGGCGCCAACACCAGCGTGACATTCGACTACGGCCACTTCGCCTGCTGCTATGATGCAGTGGTCGATGATCTCGGCCTATTCGATGCCATAATCGAGGTGCGCTCGAACACCAAACGGGTCCGCATCATTTACGACACGCCCTACATCCGCAGCCTGCCGACGCGGCTCGAAGTGACGGAAACCGGAGCAGCCGGCCCAGTGACGCGGACATTCGGGCCGCTCTATGGCGACGCCTTCTCCAACGAACTGGAGACCTTCCACCGTCACATCACCGACGGGACGAAGCCGCTGACCGACCTAGCTGACTCACGCCGCGACCTGGCGCTGATGGCAGAGATCATCGAGCAGATGAAGAAGACTGGCGGGCGCTAAAGCCTGCCGCCTACTTCCCGCAGTAGTGATCGTTGATCTTGTTCGACGCATTCGCGTCGGGCCCGACCCTGTGGTAGGAGCAGGCTCCTGCGGCTGTCGTGAACAACTGCTGGTCATAGTAGCGCGGGCCGCCGAACAGGATATCGATGATGTCGCCTTCGGCGGGAACGTAGCGTTCAGGGTCAGCCCGTTGGTCGCGACTTCCAGCGAAGGCCGCGGCGGACATGCTGCAGCCCATCGCGAAAACGAGAGCGCAGATCGCAAGGCGTTTTGTCGTCATCGGCAACACCCTTCTGGTCGTTCGGGTTCCCACCATACATCCAAAATCGCCAGCCGAGCAAAAGTTCCCCGGATCGTCCGAGGCGGCGGCGAAAAACCTGCCATCCTTGCCGATCCCCGCCTGTCACAATAGGTTTATCCTGCGGCGCTAGGGAGAGCGTTCTCGCATCCGGCGCCTAGCCGGATCCGTCTCTTCACACCAAGTGGGGTTTTCCATGCGCAAGATCATTCTCGCCGCCATGTTTTTGGCATCCGCCATCGCAGGCGCTTCGGCTGCCGACGGCAAGCTCGTCCTCTACACCAGCCAGCCCAACACCGACGCCCAGCAGACCGTCGATGCCTTCATGGCGAAGTACCCCGCAGTCAAGGTCGAATGGGTGCGCGATGGAACACCGAAGATCCTGGCCAAGCTGCGTGCCGAGATCGAAGCCGGCCAGCCGCAGGCGGATGTGCTTTTGATCGCCGACGTCGTGACCATGGAAGGACTGAAGAAGGAAGGCCGGCTGCTCGCCTATCCCGAGGCCGATATCTCCGGTATCGAAGGGGCGCTCTATGACAAGGACAAGACCTATTTCTCGACCAAGCTGATCACCACCGGCATTGTCTACAACACCAAGGCGCCCTTCGTGCCGGCGAGCTGGGAAGACCTCACCAAGCCGGAGGCCAAGGGCCTTGTCGCGATGCCGAGCCCGCTGACCTCGGGTGCGGCGATGATCCACACCGCGACGCTGACCGGCAATTTGCCGCAAGGCTGGGACTACTATAACGCGCTCGCCAGGAACGGCGCCCAGGCAAGCGGCGGCAATGGCGACGTGCTGAAGGCCGTCAGCGGCGGCGACAAGCTGTTCGGCATGATCGTCGACTACATGCCCATTCGCGAGAAGGCCAAGGGTGCGCCCGTCGAGTTCGTATTCCCCAGGGAAGGTGTCTCGGCCGTCACCGAGCCGGTCGCCATCCTGTCCACGGCCAAGAACGCCGACGCCGCCAAGGCCTTCGTCGATTTCCTGCTGTCCAAGGACGGACAGCAGGCCGCCGCAAAAATGGGCTACATCCCGGCGCGCGCCGATATTGCCTTGCCGGCCGGCTATCCCGACCGCTCGTCGATCAAGGTGCTGGGCTACAATGCGGCCGCCGCACTCGCCAACGACGCCGCCAACAAGGAAAAGTTCGGCGCCGTGATGAGCCAGTAGCCAGCCCGTTACCCAGTGGTGTCATCCGCGCCGGATATCCTCGCCGGGCGGTCCGTGCCGGCTCGGCGCGGGCCCGGGGTGCGGGCCACATCAGGGTTTCGCGCGTCGGCGCTCGCCGTTCTACTGGTCATCGCTCTGCTCAGTCTGCTGCCGATGGTCAGGCTCCTCGTCGCGGCCGTCGCGCCGGGCGGCGAACTCGACTTCGGCGCTTTCGCCGAACGCCTGGCCAAGCCCGCCGCCTTGCGGGCGATGTGGCATACGTTGGATACTGCTTTTTTCGGCGCCGTGCTGGCGGTCTGCCTCGGCAGCCCCTTTGCCGTCGCCATAACGATGACCGACCTGCCGGGACGAAAGCCCTCGGCTTCCTGCTGTTGCTGCCGCTGATGATCGCGCCACAGGTCACCGCTTTGTCGTGGCTGCACCTGTTTGGCCCATCCAGCACGCTTCTCGGCATGATTGGGATAGCGCCTCCGCCAGGAACTCCAAATCCGATGCTTGGCCGCAACGGCATCATCCTGCTTTACGCCGTCCAGCATGCACCGATCGTCTTCATCACGCTGCGGGCCGGACTAGCGCGGATTCCTCGCGATCTCGTCGAGGCGGCCAGGGCCGCCGGCGCCAGGCCGCTATCCGTGCTGTGGACCATCGTCCTGCCGGTCGTGCGTCCGTATATCGTGGCTGCGGCAGCACTCGCCTTCGTTTCGAGCGTCGGCAATTTCGGCATCCCCGCTTTGCTCGGAATGCCGGTCAACTATCTGACGCTGCCAACGCTGATCTATCAGGACCTGTCGAGTTTCGGACCCGGCGTTCTGCCGCAGATCACGGCGCTGTCGGCGCTGGTCGGGGTGCTGGCGCTGGCCGGTGTTGCTTGCCAGTCGCTGGCCCTGCGTGGCGCCGCTCACCGCTTTACCTCAGGCACGCCGGCGCATTTCGAGCTCGGGCGCTACCGCCTGTTGCTGGCCGGTCTCGGTTGGCTGGTGATCGGTTTCATCCTTGTGCTTCCGGCTTGCGCGCTGCTGGCAACGTCGCTCGTCCCGTCCTTCGGTGTGCCGCTGGGCTGGCAAACGATGACCGCGTCCAATTATTCCGAGGTTCTGGTCCGCCAGGCTTCAACCGTCCGTGCCTTCCGCAATTCCCTTCTGTTTGCCGGCAGCGCAGCACTGGTCCTCGCCATCGGCGTCATACCGGTGACCGCCGTCCTCGAACGGCTCGGCCGCCGTTGGCAGCGTCTGCTCGGCGGCATCGTCGACCTGCCCTATGCGGTTCCCGGCGTCGTGCTTGCCATTGCCTGCATCCTGTTGTTCCTGCGCCCGCTGCCGCTGGTCGGCAGCCTTTATGCAACGGCCTCGATCATTATGGTCGCCTATGTGATGCGGTTTTTCACGCTCGCCTTGAAACCGGTGGCGACCGCGGTCGGGCAGATTTCACGCGATCTCGACGAGGCAGCGGCGGTGTCGGGAGCCGGCTCGCTGCGCCGGCTTGCAACTATTACCGCGCCGCTCGCCGCGCCGGCGGCAGTGGCGGGCGGGCTGCTCGTCTTCATGAGCGCTTTCAACGAACTGACGGTCTCGGCCTTGCTCTGGTCGAGTGGCAACGAAACTTTGGGCGTGGTGCTGTTCAGCCTCGAGGAAGCCGGCTTGGGAACGCAGGCCGCCGCGATCGCTGTTTCCACGATTGCCGTCGTCGTCGTCCTGCTGCTTGTGCTCGACCGGTTCGGGCGGCGGCTTCCGGCCGGTGTGTTGCCCTGGCGGTAAGCCGGCTCAGGCGCTCGGGACAATCCAGGCGTCCGAGACGGTCACATGCACTCTTTGGCCGACTGCAACTGCCTCGGTACTGTCGATCACCAATTCCTGTGCCGGACCCTGTCCTGGCCCCCGTCTCGGCATCGGCAAGGCCAGCCGCACCTCATGGACCGCGCCGCGATAGATGCTGTCGAGCACCGTCGCCGGCATGCCTTCAGGTGAAATCCGCAGCGCTTCCGGCCGCAGCAGGATTTTCACCGGCCCAGCCGATGTCCCGGCACTTCGCGCCATGAGGCGATGCCCTGCTATGTCGACTGTCGCGCTTCCTTGGGCGTGATCGATCGCTAGGCCCGCAACGATAGACCCGCGACCAACGAAGCCAGCAACCGTGGCATTGGCCGGCGCGCGATAGACCTCCTGCGGCGCCGCCGCCTGCAGCACCTTGCCTCCGCTCATGATGGCAACGCGGTCGGCCAGCGCCAGGGCCTCGGCCTGGTCGTGGGTGACGTAGACGATGGTGGCGCCGGTGCGGCGGTGGATGTCGCGAAACGCGTCGACCATCGACGAGCGCAGATGCATGTCGAGATTGGCGAGCGGTTCGTCGAACAGGATAATTTTGGCGTCGGCAACGAGGCAGCGCGCCAGCGCTACACGCTGGCGCTGGCCGCCGGACAGTTCCTCGATGCGGCGGCTTTCAAATCCGTTGAACCCAACGATATCGAGAACCGCGCCGACACGGCCGGCGATCTCGCCTCGTTTGACATGCCGGGCTCTCAGCGGATAGGCGACGTTTTCAGCGACATCCATATGCGGCCAGAGTGCGTAGGACTGGAAGACGACCCCAACGCCGCGCGCTTCCGGCGGCACCTGCCGCTGCGGATCGGCCATCAGTTCGTCGCCAAAGAGCACGCGGCCTTCGCTTGGCGCCTCGAAGCCGGCGATCAACCTCAGCATCGTGGTCTTGCCGCAACCGGACGGACCGAGCAGCGCAGTGAACGAGCCCGCCGCAAACTCGAGTGAAACGGCGTCCAGCGCGGCGGTTTCGTTGAACCGCTTGGTGAGGCGCTCCACCCTGATTTCGCTCATGCTCCACCCATCCGCATATCATTGCGCCCTGTGCCGGTCGTTTGCACGGCCGTTGCAGGACCCGGCCGGCAATACGTTGGAAATCTGGCCATGACAATGATGCAGGCGGCCCGCGAGATCAGGTTTTCCCGTAACGCAGCGGCGGTGATGGGCAGGCATCAATGTCGAGAGAGATGGGATGTGTCTTGCCGCAGGTGCTTCGCCCAGCCTACGCGGCAATCTATCCCGCGATCTCCAGCAAGGACGATATCAGCAACCGGCGTTCGTCGACCGAAAGAACATCCGAATCGAACAGGTTCATGCTGCGAAGTCCTTCGATGGCGAGGTAGCAGACCAGCAGCGCCTTGAGGTCCGGCGTCTCTCCCTTGAGGCGCTCGAAAACCTGCCGCCTGAACGATTTTATCGGTGTCAGAAAATCGGGATCCTCGGCGATCGCTGAAAATATCCAGGAAGCCGACGGTTTCGATTCCTCGGCATGTTCGGCCGAAAGCTTGATGTAAGTCGCAAGCGGGCTTTCGCCGCCGACGCCGGCCGTGCGGGCGGACTCCAGCGCCTGCTCGAAGGCGCGCAGGTAATCCTCTACCAGCGCCTGCATCAGTTTCGCCTTGGTTGGGAAATTGTACAGCAAGCCGCCTTTCGACACGCCGGCTCGGCTGGCGACGGCGTCCAGCGACAGGCTGCCGGGCCCTGTCTCGCGTGCCACATCGGCTGCGGCGGCGAGAATTTTATCACGCGAATTTGCTCTGCGGGCTTTCATCAAACGCTCCCCATACATTAGCCTATGCGGAATTGACAAGACCGTCCAGACGGTACAGTAAGATCGCCGTCATTTGAAATCGGGACCAGTCACAGGTATGTGTTTCGGTCATCCGACTGTTATGCCGGGCCATGGCCAAGGGGACTGTTCGTGATCAAGCGTTTCATCATTGCCTTCATTCTGCTCGTGCTGGTGTGCGGCGGCATCGTCGGCTTCAATTTGTTCCGCGACAATGCAATGCAGCAATTCTTCGCCACCATGAAGCCCCCGGCCGCGACCGTGTCGACGACAATCGTCGGGCCGACGGAATGGACGCCGGGCGTCGAGGCGATCGGCACTGTCAGTGCGGTCCGCGGCGTCGACCTGACCGTCGAAACCGCCGGCATCGTCAAGGACATCCTGTTTCACGCCAATCAGAAAGTTGAAGCCAACGCGGGTCTCCTTCAGCTTGACGATGCCGCCGAGCGCGCCGATCTCGAAGCGACGAAGGCGCAAGCAGCGCTCGACCAGACGGCGTTGACACGCGCCCTTGAATTGCAGAAACGCGGTGTCGGCTCGGATTCGACGCTCGATACGGCGCGGGCAGCCGCATTGGCTTCCGCTTCGCGGGTCAACAGGCTGCAGGCGGTGCTCGAGCAGAAGCTGCTGACCGCGCCCTTCAGCGGCACCGTGGGTATCCCCAGGATCGATCTCGGCCAGTATCTCTCACCCGGCACTTCCGTAGCGACCCTGCAGGATCTGGAGACGATGCGGGCCGATTTCTCGGTTCCCGAACAGCAGCTTCCGCTGCTGAAGATCGGCCAGACGGTGCGGCTGGGCGTTGGTGACGGCGAGTTGCCTTTCACCGGCACTATTCGCGGCATCGACCCCAAAATCGACCCGGCCAGCCGGCTGGTGACGGTCAGGGCCGAGGTCGCCAACCCCGAAGGCAAGCTGACCCCTGGCCAATTCGTGCAGGTGCGCGTCGAACTGCCCGAGGAAAACAACGTACTGACGGTGCCGCAGACCGCGCTGACCTCCAGCCTGTACGGTGACTTCGTCTTTGTGGTGCGTCCGGCGAAGCCTGCCGCGGCCAATGGCGCCCCCCCTGCTGCTGCGGCGAAGCCGGAAGAAAAGCCCGCCACAGATAGTGCGAAGCCCG
This sequence comes from Mesorhizobium onobrychidis, assembly GCF_024707545.1. Lineage (NCBI taxonomy): Bacteria > Pseudomonadati > Pseudomonadota > Alphaproteobacteria > Hyphomicrobiales > Phyllobacteriaceae > Mesorhizobium > Mesorhizobium onobrychidis. The sequence continues at coordinate 1,412,881 of NZ_CP062229.1, read as the reverse complement.
CAGCCGAAGCGCCCGCGGCAAAACCCGAGGAAAAACCGGCTGCTAATCCGGCCGAACCGACGGCGGAAGAACAGAAGCCGCAGCTCGTGCTTGCCCAGGTGTTCGTCAAGCCCGGCCGCCGCGATGCCGGCCTGGTTGAGATCCTGGAAGGCATCGCGCCCGGCGACGAAGTCGTTACCGCCGGCCAGAACCGGCTCTCCAACGGCATGTCCGTTGCCGTCGACAACACCATCGACCCGACCAAGCCGGCAAACCAGCAGGCAGCCCAGAAATGAGCTTCTCCGACATCTTCATTCGCCGTCCGGTCCTTTCGACCGTGCTCGCCTTGATGATCCTGCTTCTGGGTTTCCAGGGCATCTTCAGCCTCTCGATCCGGCAGTATCCGGAGGTCGAAGAAACGGCCATCACGATCACCACGGCCTATCCCGGCGCCAGCGCCGACCTGATCCAGGGGTTCATTTCCGCGCCGATCGCCCGCGCCGTCGCTTCGACCGAAAACATCGACTATGTCACGTCGGCAAGCCGGGCGTCCTCCAGCACCGTGACGGTGCAGATGAAACTCGGCTCCAACCCCGACATCGCGCTGAACGAAGTCTTGTCGAAGGTACAAGGCGTGCGCGGCGATCTGCCGGACGAGGCCGAAGACCCGGTGATCGTCAAGGGCACCGGCGAGCAGTTCGCGATGATGTATATCTCGATGCAGAATCCGAACATGACGCCGGAGCAGCTCACCGAATATATCGAGCGCGTCGTGCGGCCGCGCATGTCGACGGTCGAGGGTGTCGCCGACGTGCAGATCTTCGGGGCCGCCGAATATTCGATGCGCGTCTGGATCGACCCGGTCAAACTGGCGGCGCGCGGCGTGACGGCGGCGGAAGTGCTGACCGCCATCAACGAATCGAATTTCCTCTCCGCGCCCGGCAATACCGAAAACGAATACGTCGCCTCCTCGATCACCGTTCGTTCGACGCTGCAGACGCCGGAGGCTTTCGCTGCTCTTCCGCTCCGTTCGAAAGACGGCAATGTGGTGAGGCTGCGCGACGTGGCACGCGTCGAGCTCGCCGCGGCGAACACCGACACCAGGGTCAGCTTCAACGGCAAGCCCGGCATCTTCCTCGCCATCTTCCCGACGCCGGCCGCCAATCCGCTGACGACAGCGGAGGCGATCCACGAAATTGTGCCGACAATTCAGGAGACGCTGCCGCTCGGCATGACGATCGAGATCGTCTACGATTCGACCGAGCAGATCAGCGCCTCGATCGAGGAGGTGTTCAAGACCATCGGCGAGGCGGTCGCCATCGTCATCGTCGTCATCCTGCTCTTCCTCGGCTCGTTCCGCTCGGTGCTGATGCCGATCGTGACCATTCCGCTGTCGCTGATCGGCGTCTGTTTCCTGCTGTTTTCGCTGGGCTATTCGATCAATCTTTTGTCGTTGCTGGCCATGGTGCTGGCGATCGGCCTCGTCGTTGACGATGCCATCGTGGTGGTGGAAAACATTCACCGCCACATGGAGGAAGACGGTTTGTCGCCGATGCAGGCGGCCTTCAACGGCATGCGGGAGATCTCGTCCGCCGTCATCGCCATGACGATAACGCTGGCCGCCGTGTTCGCGCCGCTGGCCTTCACCGGCGGCCTGACCGGCGCACTGTTTCGCGAATTCGCGGTGACGCTCGCCGGCTCGGTGGTGCTTTCGGGTGTCGTTGCCCTCACCGTCACGCCGATGATGTCGGCACGCATCCTGAGGGCCGGCTCGCACAGCCGCTTCCAGCGTATTGTCGACAACACGTTCGGGCGCGTCGAAAACATCTATGAGCGGCTGGTCAGCGGCTCGTTGAAATATCGCCCGGTGACGCTGATGATCGTCATCGCACTGGTGGCCACGACCGGCTTCATGTTCACCAAGACCGCGAGCGAACTGGCGCCGGAAGAAGACCAGGGCTTCTTGCTGTCTATTGTGAATGCGCCGCGCTATGCCACGTCGGACTACACCGAGACCTATGTGAACCAGATTCTCGGGCTGATGAATGATATCCCCGAAACCAGGGCGCGGTTCTCCGCCGTTGCGTTCCAAGGCCCGACGAACAACGCCTTCGTCGGGTTCGCATTCAAAGACTGGGCCGAGCGCGCGCGCAGCTCGAAGGAACTTCAGGAAGACATCACCGCCCGCCTTGCCAAGGTGGCAGGCGTCGAGGCTTTCGTCTTCGCACCGCCGACGCTGCCCGGCTCCGGCGGCGGCCTGCCGGTCACGATGGTGGTGCGCTCGACCGGCGATGCCTCCCAGGTGTACGAGGCGGCCGAGGACATCAAGAACAAGGCGCAGGCCTCCGGTCGCTTCCTCGCCGTGCAGAATTCGATGTCCTACGACGCGCCGCAAGTGACGGTGACGATCGACCGCGACCGCGCCGCGGCGCTCAACCTGCCGATCGCCGACATCGGCCGGACACTGACCCTTTTGGTCGGTGGCGCCGAAGTGGCGCAATTCGACCGCGAATCCAACAGCTACGACATCATCCCGCAGGTGCCGCAGAACTTCCGCGACAACCCTGAAAAGCTGGCCGAGTATTTCGTGCGCAGCGCGTCGGGCGAGATGGTGCCGCTCTCGGCGGTGGTGAAGATCTCGACCAACGCCTCGCCGGCCGTGATCGAGCAGTTCAACCAATTGAACTCCGCCACGATTTCCGCTCTGCCATTGCCCACCGTCACCACGGGCGACGGGCTGAAGACCATCGAGGATATCGCCAGGGAAAGCCTGCCCGACACGTTCTTCATCGACTATACCGGCCAGTCGCGGCAGGAGAAGGAACAGGGCTACACGATCATCATCGCCTTCGCGGCAGCTGTTCTCGTCATCTATCTGGTGCTGGCGGCGCAGTTCGAAAGCTTCCGCGATCCGTTGATCATCATGATGTCGGTGCCGCTGTCGATCTTCGGCGCGATCGTGCCGCTCAATCTGGGGCTGGGAACGCTCAATATCTACACGCAGGTCGGTCTGATCACGCTGATCGGCCTGATCACCAAGCACGGCATTCTTCTGGTCGAGTTCGCCAACCAGCAGCGCGAGCTCCACGGGATGCGGCGGCGCGATGCGATCGTCGCCTCGGCCAGGGTGCGGCTAAGGCCTATCCTGATGACGACCGCTGCGATGGCGCTCGGCGTGGTGCCGCTGATCATCTCCAGCGGCGCGGGTGCGGCGGCGCGCTATTCGATGGGCCTGGTGATCTTCACCGGCATTCTGGTGGGGACCATATTCACCCTGTTCGTGGTGCCGATGTTCTACACCTTCATTGCCAGCAAGGACCTGCCGCATCACGCCGAGAAGCCGGACCCGAAGCTGATGCCGGTGCCGGCTGATTGATTGATAAAAAAGGCCGGAAATTTCCGGCCTTTTTCTTGGGCAGTGATGTCCGACCCGCAATGTATTTATACCCGGCAGGCGGGTAGTCTTTGGTTATCTATTTGACGATGACGATCCGGGTGTTGGCCGGACCGAAAATCTCGACAAGCTGGTAGAAATCGGCGGCGTTGTCCGGATGCAGCCGCACGCAGCCATGCGAGGCCGGGCGGCCGAGACGTTTGACGAAATTGGTCGCATGAACGGCGTAGCCACCCTTGAAGAAGACCGAATGCGGCATCGGCGCGTTGTCGTATTTGCTCGAATACCACATTTGGTGCATGCGGGTCGGCTTGAACGAGCCGGTCGGGGTGACATGCGCCCTGTCGCCGGTTGACACTTTCCACGCGAAGGTCGGCCGCCCGTCGACCAGGACTTCCATCGTCTGCTGCGAAAGCGAAATCCGCGCCACGATCTGATTGGCGGCCCGATTGGCGGCATGGGCAACGCCGCTGCCGGCGCCGAACAGAAGAACCGTACCCGCAGTGACGGCGGCAGCGATGTTGATGAGCTTGGCAGAAATGGCAGTGTACATGATGTCCCCCGTCTGCCGGACATGGCCGGCTCCAAATTCGATGACCGGCTTATCGTTACGTCATGTTTCGAATTGATTTCGCATCGCAGACGTTTCTGTTTCGAATCTGTTTCCTCTGGTTAACGGCCGGAAGCCCCTCCGAGGGATATCCCCAAGCCCACGGACCATGGGCAAAGTGGCCGAGCCCAGACCTGCAGAAAGGTACCGCCATCTTCAAACGAAAGTGCGATCTTGCCTCTTGTGAAAGAAATTTGACTTGCCTCGAAACCAATCTGCAACAAACCGCGGGCTGTAGCGGCATGATCTGGATACAGGTCACCGGCAAAGTTGACCCAACGAAAACAGCCGGCACAAACGAAGATGAACATGCAATCGAACGCGATCTCCTGGCTTTTCAGGATAAGCATAGCCGCAGCGATCATTGGCGGCGTCGGCACCTTCGCCGGCAACCCGATGACAAAGCTTGCGGAGATGACTTCAGGCGAAGTTTCGACGCTGCATGCCGCACTGTTTTTCGCCACGGTCTGGATCGTGTCCAGTCTGCGCATCAACCGGCTCAAGGCCCTCTGGCGGGTCGGTTTTGGGCTGACGAAGATGCGCGGCCCCTCCGGCAACTTGCAGCCGAGAGGACCGAAGGCCCGCGCCGCGACGGGGGGCTCCGCTGGCGGCGCGGGCACTTCGGGGGTTTCCCTGAAGCGAACCTAAAACCAAACTTGCGGGACGAAAACGATGAACACAAAATTTGCAGCTTCGGTGCTTTCCGCACTGCTCTACGCACAGGGCCTGCTCGGCTTTGCCGGCCTCGCCACCGTGCTTCTTAGGGATCGTGCCCATGCGAGCGAATTCGTCGCGGCCAGCGAAATGCCGTCAGGTCCGTCGCTTCTCGTGGTGCGCTGAGCGCCTGGGCCTGTGGACAGTACGGTGAGGGCCCCGGCCTCAGTCGGCGAACTGCGTCGGCGGATCGAACCGGTAGCCCGCACCCCTTATGGTGGTGATGGTTTCGGTGTCGAGCTTGCGGCGCAGCCGCACGATGCGCGAATCGATCGAGCGATCGAAGGCATCGGCATTTTCGGCGGGCGCGGCGGCAATGATGTCGTCGCGCGTCAAGACCTTGCGCGGACTGGCCAGGAACAATCTGAGCAGCGCCACCTGACCTGGCGACAATTGTTCTTCCGTGCCGGACCGATGCATGACCATGGCCGACCGGAGGTCGACCGTCGCGTTCTCCAGCACGACCAATTCCCCGGCGTTCCTGCCGCGCCGTGCCAGCAGGCCGCCGATACGGGCGGCGAGTTCCCTGACGTTGAGCGGGCTCTCGACGACGTCGGCGGCGCCGAGTTCGAGCGCCAGCACCTTGTCGACGAGATCGGCCGGCCGGCAGATCAGGATGAAATCCGGCCCGCCCTCGCCGCCATGGCGCCTGAGCAGATCACGCCCTTCCGCCTGGCTGAGGCTGTCGCCGACGACGACGACATCGATGCCCTTTCCGGAAAGCAAGGATTCGGCCTCCCACGGCTGCCGCACCGCGCGCACGTCATGGCCACGCCGTTCGAGATGGTCGGCGAGATCGGTCGCGACCACTTCGGCGACCGAAACAAGCGCGATGACGGATCGTGCAGCCATTTTTTTCCACCCTGCAACCGGCAACCCAAGATGAGTGCTGGACATGATGTTTATACCCAATCTACTTTCCGCTGAAAGCGGGAGCGAGAGCATAGTGCGGGCACGAATTGTCATCGTCGAGGACGAGCCGGATCTGAGGGACGCGGTCGCCGAGTATCTCGGCGCCAGCGGCTACGATGTCGCGACGGCCGAGAGCGCCAGCGCCGCGCGAACCTTGCTGGAAACGCAGTCGTTTCATCTGGCCATCCTCGACATCGCCATGCCAGGCGAGGACGGCCTGTCGCTCGGCCGCTGGCTGCGCTCGAAAATGCCTATCGGCATCATCTACGCCACTGCCGCCGGCACCGCGCTCGATCGCATCGTCGGGCTGGAACTCGGCGCCGACGACTACATCGTCAAGCCTTACGAATTGCGCGAGGTGCTGGCGAGGGTCCGCAGCGTGCTGCGCCGCGTGCCGCAGCCGGCCGAACCACAGGGCGCCAAGGCCGAAACAACTGCCAACCGCCGTTTCATGAGCTTCGGCCCTTTCCATGCCGATCTCGACGGCCGGTTCGTCACCGGCACCAATGGGACGGTTATCGACATGGCCAAGAGCGAGTTCGACGTGCTGGAGGTCTTCCTGACGCGTGCCAACCGTTTGCTGACGCGTGCGGCGATCTCCGAGGCGATCGGCTTCGTGGAAGATCCTGAATCCTCACGCGCCGTCGATATCCGCATCATGCGGCTGAGAAAGAAGATCGAGGCGGACCCGGCCAATCCGAAATTCCTGCGCACAGTCCGCGGCGAAGGCTATATCTTTTCGCTGCCGACCGGCGAAGGCAACTGAGCGGCGCGACCACTGGTAACCACTCTCGGTGGCACGACTGTGAAAATGACGGCTGACCATGACGGCTGAAGCAGCACGCAGCGATAGGCACGGCGTCAGGCAGGGCGCGGCGATGGCGGCTGTCCATGTCGTTCGCCGGCTTCGCGAAGCCGGCGACTGGCAGCGCGAGATGGACAGCATCCTTGAAACGCTCTGCGCGGCCATGGATTGCCAGCGCGGCATCCTGTTTCGGCTGCGCGAGCTGCCCGGCCAGGGCTTTGCCCAGTCGGTCTCGGCTTACTGGATCAACCCCCGTTTTGGCGGCGAACTGGCGTCGCCAACGGTGATCATGCAGTCGGTTGTCAATTCGGACCCGCTGCTGGAACGGTTGGCGGAGGACGAGCGGCAAGGCAAGATCTTCGCGGGACACACGCGCGACCTCGAAGGCTTTCTGAGAACCGACTTCGAAAAGCAGCACATCAAGTCGTTCCTGTCGGTGTCGGTCTTTGCGCATGGCCATCTGTGGGGCACGCTGGCGGTCAACGACTGCGTGAACGAGCGCGAATGGACCGACGAGGAAGAGGCAACGCTGCACATCGTGGCGCTGGCCATCGGCGACGCCATTGAACGATCGCTTTCCGATGCCCATGCCAGCGAAGTCATCCGCCGCACCATGCTGCAGGCCTCGCTCGACGCCATCATCGTCATCGACGAGACCGGTTCGATCATCGAATTCAATCCGGCCGCCGAAAAGATGTTCGGCTACCAGCGCAGCAACATCCTCGGCAAGGACCTGCTCGACACCGTCGTTCCGGAATATTATCGCAAGGGCTATGTGTCGGGCGCCGAATACATGTCGGGCCGCGGCGCGCCGATGGTCGGCCAGCGGATCGAGACCGTCACCCAGAATGCGGCCGGTGAGGTCTTTCCGATCGAACTGACGGCGACCGAGATGCGGGTCGCCGATCGCCGCCTGATCTTCGGCTCGATCCGCGACCTGCGCGACAAATTGCGCGCCGAGGAAGAGATCGGCCGCCAGCGCGAAAAGCTGCACCAGAACGAGAAGATGGCGGCGATGGGCTCACTGCTTGCCGGCGTGTCACACGAGCTCAACAACCCGCTTGCCGTAGTCGTCGCCCAATCGACGCTGTTGCACGAGTTCGCTTCAGACCCGCAGACCAAGGTGCGCGCTGAAAAGGTGCGCGCCGCCGCAGAGCGCTGCGGCCGCATCGTCAAGAGCTTCCTCTCCATGGTGCGCCTGCATCCGGCGTCACAGGCCGAGACCGACCTCAACCAGGTGGTCCGCGCGGCACTCGAAGTGACTGCCTACGGCGCCAGGTCGACCGGCATCATTATCGATACCGATTTCGCCAGCGGCCCGCTGCTGGCCATGGCCGACGCCGACCATGTGACGCAAGTGGCTGCCAACTTCCTCATCAACAGCCAGCACGCTCTGGCCGGCATCGGCGGCGACCGGCTGATCAAGGTCCGTACGTTTCGCAGCGATCGCGGCAATCCCTGTTTCTCGGTCGAGGACAACGGGCTGGGCGTGCCGGAAGCGATACGCTCCCGCATCTTCGAATCCTACTTCACCACCAAGCCGGTCGGCGTCGGCACCGGCATCGGCCTGTCGATCTCGAAATCGATCATCGAACGGCACAATGGCGATGTCTGGTTCGAGGAAGTTCTGCCGAGGGGCGCCCGTTTCGTCGTCCAGTTGCCGGCGATCGCCGCCGGCGCGGCCGCCGCCGGCGAAAGCCCGGCGCGATCGAGCGGATTGCGTCACGCGCTGATCATCGACGACGAGCCGGATGTCGCCGCCTCGCTGTCCGACATTCTGGAGTTGATGGGCATCAAGTCGCGGATCGTGCCGGCCTGGGGATCGGCCGCCGCGACTTTGTCCGGCCATATGCCACCGGACATCGTCTTTTCCGATCTGCGCATGCCCGGCACCAGCGGCATATCAATCTATCGCGAACTGCTCGCCGAAAAGCCTGACCTGGCGCGGCGCTTCGTTCTGGTCACCGGCGACCTGATCGGCGCGAAGGCCGAAATCGAGGCGTTGCCCGCGCCGCAGCGTCCGCAGATCCTGGAAAAGCCGTTCAGCACGCTCGACGTGCGCGGCGTGCTGTCGGCCATTGCCGAGCAGGCCGCATTGGGCAGCTAGAACTTCGGACTGGTGGAAATCGGTTTTTGAAAAATCCGATGCTCAAACAAAGGGCTAGAGTCCAGAGAAAAAAGACTCCCGGCCGAGGATGCGGCGGGAGCCTGCCTGGAGCGCTGGAGGGTCGCTCGGGGGCATCAAAAAACGTTCGGCGTATCGGTCAGCGGCGCGGCATTGGCGATCACGCGGACCGCGCGAGCCTTGTGAATGCCGGATTGCTCGGCGATGACGCGCAGGCAGTCCGCACTTTCGGCGCCCCAGGCCTGCCCCTTGCAGACAAAATCGATCTCCGGCATCGGCAGGCGCGCGGTCTTTGTCGTGGTCGGCGCGCCGTCGACGATGTTTGCCGGCGGGTTCAGTGAAGCAAAGGCTGGACCAACCGTCGGCGCGAAGGCCATGCCGACGAACGCGGCGGCGCCCAGCACCACGAACAGCGCCATCGGATGATCGTTGGCGCGCCGGCGCAGCGCCAGCTTCGGCCGCCGATCGTTGCGCTCCGCCTGCAGGCGGCCACCGTAGGCAGTCTGGATTTTCGCATACATCGCCATTCCCTTCGTTGATCTTCTTTTTCTGTTGAAACGAACTTAGCCGCACCTTGTAACGGACGAACGACGCACGCAAACTGACCGTGTAACAGATTTGAAACGGGAATTCGGGCAGTACCGGGCATATGCGGTCATGCGAGGGCGAGGGAGTTCGTTTGCCGAACTGTTTCATGCAGCCGCGTGTTCACGGGATCAAATCACGCCGCCGCTCTGGCCCGGCGACGTCCGGTCGCCACCTTGAGACGCCTCGCCTGCGACCATGAGGCGCTTGTGACTATTGCGGATTAAATTCCGAGAGGATTTTCTGTGCAGCAATGCGCCCAGCCACGATTGCGCCTTCGACATAGCCCGGAAATGACGGCGACAATTCCGAGGATGCGAAATACACTGGCGCCGCGCCGGCCAGGATGGTTTGTTCGGCGTCGGTGGCACTCGTATCGATGATGAGATCGCTGTAGCCGCCGCCGCTCCAGCGATCATCGGTCCAGTCGCGACAGCTGAAATCGGTGAAGTTGTCTGCGTCCGTGCCGAGCGCCTCCTTCAGCCGCGCCGTAACCTCGGCGCGCAACGCGGCATCTCCCAGTTCCCGCCAGCGTAGGGCAAGCGGCCCGCCGACGAAGACGACCAACGCAGGGTGGCCGCCATCCTTGCTGACGTCACAGGCAAAAAGTGCCGGCGGATCGCGCCACATCACCATGCCGCTCAAGCCCTTGGCGCGCCAAAAGGCTGTGGGGTAGCGCACCTGCATTTTGATCACCGCGCCGCTTTGCCAGACACCGAGGGCCTTATCCAAGGCAACCGGCAGCGGCGGCGCGAAATCCAGCTTCGAAGCCATCATCGGCGGCATGGCGATCAGCGCCGTTCGCGCCGTGATCGAGCCCGTCGTCGACGTGAGACGAACTCCTCCCAGTCTGCGCTCGATCGTTCTGACCGGCGTGTTCAATCGCAGGCGGTCGCCGAGATCGCCAGCCAGATCGTCCGCCAGAGACTGCATGGTTTCGTGCACGAAATACTGCAGTTCCGACACCTCATTGGTAATACGGCGGTCATTGTCGATGAGGTGCCAAAGCGGCAGTTTTTCGAGCGCTTGGCACCACAGGCCCTCGATCATCGAGCGAAAAGCCGCCTTGGCCTCACCGGGATCGTTCTGGCGATCGAGCCATGCGGCGACGGTCAAGCCGGCAATAGTCGGATCGGCCGGTGCAATCGCGTTCATGCGGTCGCGGATCGCCATCGAGGCGTAGTAGATTCGCTCGGCTTCCTTTTCGCCCGTCAGCGGCTGGGCAATGACTTTGCCCTTAACATAGGTCTCGACCAACGTCTTACCGCGCGTTCGCACCAGGGCCATCAGTTCCGGCATGTCTTCGCACAGGAACTGACCGCCGCTGTCGATCAGCTCGGCAAGCCCATTCCACTTGGACTCGACCCGCCCGCCGACGCGGCCGCGCGCCTCGAGCAGCACAAAATCAATGCCGGCCCTGTTCAATTCATGCGCGGCTGACAGGCCGGTAAAGCCGGCGCCGACGATGGCGACATCGGTCTGGCGCTTCAAGAGCCGGCCCTGAAGTTCTCGAAGTCCGCAATCATCCGCGGCTTGAGCTCCGGAGACAAGGGTCTTGTCGAGATCATCAAAACCCCGCTCGATCGATATATTGCAGGTCGCTGGCTACTCTGCCGGGCGACACGCTTTAGCCGATGGTCTTTTCCAGCATACTGATCCAGTTGCGATAGGCGATTTTCTCGATCAGCGCGCGACCGAAGCCGCGCTCGGCGAACGCATCGAGCAGCTTCGGCAGGCCGGTGACGTCGCCGATCACAGCCGGGATCATGGCGCCGTCGAAATCGGACCCGAGGCCGACGCCGTCTTCGCCCAGCGCCTGCAGCAGTGAATCGACATGGCGCACCATGATGTCGAGACTGGTATCGGCATTCATCCTACCGTCCTCGCGCAAAAACCCGGTGGCGAAATTCAGCCCGACCATGCCACCCGACTCGCGGATCGCGCCGAGCTGCCAGTCGGTGAGGTTGCGGGAATGGCCGCAGATCGTGTGGACATTGGAATGGGTCGCGACCAATGGTGCGTCGCTGATCTCGGCGACGTCGCGAAACCCCTTTTCGTTGAGGTGCGAAAGATCGACCATGATGCCGAGCTGGTTACAGGCCTTGACCAGTGCCTTGCCGGCATCGGTCAGGCCAGGTCCGGTGTCGGGCGTCGACGGGAACCGGAACGGCACGCCGTGGCCAAAAGCGTTCGGGCGGCTCCAGACGATGCCGAGCGAGCGCAAGCCGGCCGCATGCAGCACGTCGAGCATCGTCAGTTCGGGGTCGATCGCCTCAACGCCTTCTATATGGAACACCGCCGCGATCGACCCTTGCGCCATCGCGTTTCGCACGTCGACGGCGCTGCGGCAGACGGTGAGCGCCGAAGCCCGCTCCAGCCGGAACAGAATCGAGGCCATGGCGATGGTGGAGGCGAGCGCGTCAGCGCGCGGAAGCTCGGGCGGCAAGGGCTCGGTATCGCTCGGCGCGGGTGGAACCGCACTGCGCTTGGATTTCTCGACCGGCGGCGGAAAGATCGCGAACATACCGCCGGCAAAGCCGCCCTTTTTCGCACGTGGCAGGTCGATGTGGCCACCCGATGTTCCCTCGATGAACAGCTTTTTGACATCCGCGTCCTTCGACTGATGGAGCCTGAGCAGCGTATCGTTGTGGCCGTCGAAGACGGGAACAAGATCGGTTTCGGTCATCAAGGGATCATTCGGTTCGATTGGTCGGGCGGCAATATACCTACTTAGGCAAGGCAATACCCACTAGGCAAGACAACCCACTAGGCAAGACAGGCGATCTGCGCAAATGCCACAGCGATGCGTGCGCTTGTGGCTGCCCCCCTCAACCGTCATCGTGCGCCGAGGCCTGCGGCTAGGATCAACGCTATTGCTTCAGCACGTCGGCCCATTCCTGGTGACGTCGGAACTGGGCGTTGGCGAACGGGCAGAGCGGGATGATCTTCTTGCCCGCCGCGCGCGCGTCCTCGACGGCGCGGGTAACGAGGCGAAGCCCCGCGCCCTGGCCGCGAAACGCATCCGGCACTTCGGTGTGGTCGATGATGATCTGGTGCTCGCCGATCTTGGTGAAGGTCATCTCCGCCTCGGCGCCATCAGGCCCGCGCAAGAGATAACGGCCCTTGGAACCGCGATCTTCCAGTTCGATCTCCGGCAATTGGTCAAGCATTGCTACGCTCCTTCTATCGGCGTAGCGGACAGGAACCGCCGCGCCGCCTCGATCTCGTTCGACTGCACCTCATGGCCGCCGTCGTGCCACTCCACTGTGACATCGGCGCCATCGGCGCGCAAATAGGCCTCCAGCCGCGACGTCAGGTTGGGCGGACAGATCGGATCGCGCCTGCCTGCTGTGACCAGGATGCGGCGGCCGGCGAGACTTCCCTCGATCTCCGGCTCGAACGGAATCAGCGGATGCATCAGCACCGCCGCGTCGAACAGAGAGGGCGCCGCGAACACCACCGAGGCCAGGATGTTGGCGCCGTTGGAATAGCCGAGGCCAAGCACCGACGAGGCCTTTGACGCCTCGACATGCGCCTTGACGAAGCCAACCATCTTGTCCGTCGCCCGCGCCAGGTCGTCCATGTCGTAGACGCCTTCGCCGGTGCGGTGAAAGAAGCGCGCAGCACCGTGTTCCGAGACATCGCCGCGCGGCGAAACGATAGTCGCCTGCGGCGCGAGATCGCGCCCGAGCGACAGAAGCTGGCTCTCGTCGGCCCCGGTCCCGTGGAAGACGAAGAGCAGCGATCCACCAGGCGAACCGGGCAGTGTCTTGTAGATGTAAGCGTCCTTGCTCATGGCCTTGTCCTCAGTCTTCCAGCTTTTGCAGATGTTGCTCGAGATAGAGCCTCAGATGCTGGTGCTGCGACGGCAGCTTCAGCGCCTCGCCGAGATGGGCGGCGTCCTCGTCGCGGTCGAAGCCCGGCTCGTTGGTGGCGACTTCGAACAGCACGCCGCCCGGCGTGCGGAAATAGATCGCCCAGAAATAGTCACGATCGATCACCGGCGTCACCTGGTAACCCGTATCCATCAGCGCCTTGCGCACTTCGAGCTGCTTGGCGCGGTTTTCGACAGCGAAGGCGACGTGGTGGACCGAGCCGGCGCCGAGATCGGCAAAAGCGGCGCCCGGCAGCGATTCGATATCGACGATATTGGCGCCATTGCCGTTCCTCACCGCCAGCCTTTTTACAGTGCCGGACGTGTCGACTTCCTCATAGCCCATGAATTTCAGCAGCTCTTCTGTGGCGCCGCCATCCTTCAGCCTGAGCGACACCGAGTGAAAACCGCGGGTCGCCTCGTCGGAGGGAACATCGCCCTTCGCCCACGGCGTACGGGTGTCGGCGTTGTTCTCGACCAGCGCAAACCCGTCACCATCGGGACCGGCGAAGCCAAGGCGCTTCTCGCCGAAGCTCTCTTCGCGCGACAGGCCGGCGACGCCCTTATCGGCAAAACGCCTTTCCCAATAGGCGAGCGTGCCCTCGGGAACCGAATAGACCGTAGTGCCGACCTCGCCAACGCCGTGGCGGCCCTTGCCGATATTGGGAAACGGAAAATAGGTCATCACCGAACCGGGCGTGCCGAGCTCGTCGGCATAATAGAGATGGTAGACATCCGGCGCGTCGAAATTGACGGTTTTCTTGACCCGGCGCAGGCCGAGCTTTTTGGTGAAGAACTCATTGTTCTGGCGCGCATCCCTGGCCATCGAGGTGACGTGATGCAGGCCTTTGATCTGGTCGAGCATTTTTCCTGCTCCTTCCCTTGTCCTGTGCGGCCCATGCCGCGTCTACGCCAATATGAGGACCCGCCAGCCGGCGGCAAAGGCCGCAAACACAGAATGGACTGTGCTCTATGAGTGAACAATAAGGCGACTTTTGTTCACCATTCGGCGAACACCTCGGGCTTGCGTCGCCACAAAAATTCGGCTCCATGAGCGGCACGTTTTCAATGAAGGATACAGCATTGGTCAGAAAAGACAGACGCCCGAATGTTCTCCTGATCACCTGCGACCAGTGGCGGGGGGACTGCCTGTCGGCGGCAGGCCACAAGGTGGTGCGAACGCCGAATGCCGACGCGCTCGCCGCCGAGGGTGTGCTGTTTCGACAGCACTATGGCGGGGCGGCGCCGTGCTCGCCGGCACGCGCCTGCCTCTACACCGGCCTTTACCAGATGAACAACCGCGTTTGCCGCAACGGCACGCCGCTCGACGCCCGCCACGGCAACATCGCGCTCTCGGCGCGCAGCCTCGGCTATGATCCGACGCTGTTCGGCTATACCGACGTATCGCCCGATCCGCGCACGCTGGCGCCGGGCGACCCGCGGCTGAAAAGCTACGAAGGCGTGCTGCCGGGCTTCACCGTGCGCCAACTCCTGCCGGAGCACCAGAAACCGTGGCTGTCGTGGCTCAAGGCGCGCGGCATCGATAGCGGCGCCGGCTTTCCCGACATCCATCGCCCAGCGGACCAGATCGATGGCGGCAGGGTGGAAGGCGCGGTCACCAACGCGCCGCCCGTCTACTCGAAGGACGAAACCCCAGCCGCGTTCCTGACCGGCGAATTCCTCCGCTGGCTTGGCGAACAGGAGCGCGATACACCGTGGTTCGCGCATCTTTCCTTCCTCAGCCCGCATCCGCCGTTCATCGTGCCGGAACCCTACAACAGCATGTATGATCCTACCGAGGGACCGGCTTTCCACCGCGCCGTGAGCTGGCAGGCCGAGGCAGAAAGCCATCCCTACCTTGCCTACAACGTTGACCTGCAGGAGCGTTCGAATTTCCGCCCCGGCGCCGAGGGCAAGGTGCGCGACTGGGGCGACTACGATTTTGGCCGCATCCGCGCGCTGTATTACGGCATGATCTCCGAAGTCGACGCGCAGCTTGGCCGCATCTGGCAGGCAGTCAAGGCAGCGGATGCCTGGGATGACACCATCGTCGTGCTGACCTCCGACCATGCCGAAATGATGGGCGACCATTACATGCTGGGCAAGGGCGGCTTCTTCGACGGCAGTTATCATATTCCGCTGATCATCCGCGACCCGCGTCGCCACAAAGCGGCCGGCGCCAGCGTCGACCGCTTCACCGAGGCGGTGGACATAGCGCCGACCTTGCTCGATCTGCTTGGCGAGAAAACGCCGCCGCATCTCGACGGACAATCGCTGAAGCCGTTCCTGGATGCCAGGGAGCCGGACAACTGGCGCGAGGCCGCGCATTGGGAGTTCGATTTCCGTTCGGTTGCCGACGGTCATGCCGAGCGCCATTTCGGCATCGGTCCGCGCCAATGCAATCTCGCCGTCATCCGCACGAAGCAATTCAAATATGTACATTTCGGCGGCGGCCTGCCGCCGCTGCTGTTCGACTTGGAGAAGGATCGAGACGAACTAACCAATGTCGCTGCCGACCCGGCCTATCTGCCGATCCGGCTGGAGCTTGCCGAAAGGCTGCTTGCCTGGCGGGCCGAACATCTCGACCAGTCGCTGGCGCTTGCCGAACTGACCGAGGATGGCGTTGCCGGCCACGTCGCAGGCCTGCCACCTTTCCAGTCATGAAAAAAGGCCCGCGCCTTTGCCGGCACGGGCCTCTTTCGTCGTTGGAGCAAACTACCGCATGATCATGCGCTGTGTGTCGCGGTTTTGCGTATATGTGCCCTTGTCATAAGGCGCCTGCGCCTCGAACTGCTCCTTGGTGAAGCTCGTGTAGAGATAGCGCTTGCCATCCTTGTCGGTCATGAATTTCAGGTTATCCATGCCGATCGCCACCTCCTTCTCGCCAACGCCAAGGAAACCGCCGACGTCGATGATGACGGCATCGACCTTCTTGTCGCCCGTCAGCACGACGTCACCAATCTCACCGACGTTGACATCATTAGCGCCATAGACGGTGGTTCCAACCAAATCCTCGGACCGGATTTTGTCGACCGGCATTTCGGTCAGCGCCGACTTGTCGATCGCCGCGGTCTGTGTCTGGTCGGGTGTTGCGTCAGGCGTTGCTGCAGCCGGAGCCTCGGCTGTCTTGTCCATTGGAGCCGGAGCAGCGGTGTCAGGCGTTGCCGCAGGGGCTTCCGCGGTCTTGTCCGCCGGTGCCGGAGCAGCGGGTTCAGGCGTTGCCGCCGGAGCTTCCGCGGTCTTCTCCGCCGGGGTTGGAGTGACAGCAGGGGTCGTGGTCACCGGCGCCGGCGTCGCCGCGTCAGTCGATGCGGTAGTCGCCGGGGCGGGATCATAGGGCCTGCGGTCGAACTCCGGCAGCGCCTCCAGATCCTCTCTCGTGGTCTCGGCCACTAGCCAGCGATCGCCATCCCTCTCCGCCCACTTGGCCTTGTCGAACTGATAGGCGACATTCTTTTCGCCAATCTCAAGGAAGCCGCCGACGCCAATGATCAGCGACTCGGCCTTGCCATCCTTGGCCAGGACGATGTCGTTCACGTCACCGATGTTTTGAGCGTCGTCGCCAGTGCCGTTGTAGACGTTTTCGCCGATGATATTGGTGGCAAGGTTACCGTCGGCACGCTTCACGGGTTCGGCCGGAACCGGTTCGACCGGAGCCGCCGGAGCGTTCTGTGCGGTGGTATCGGTCGTGCCAGAAGGGGCTGGAGGAGCCGTAGCCGTGGTGTCGGTGGCCGCAGGAGCCGGATCATAGGGCTTGCGGTCGAAGTCCGGCTGAGCCGTCAACTCATCCTTTGTGGTTTTGGCAATCAGCCAGCGGTCGCCATTCCGTTCGGCCCATTCCAACTTGCTGTAGTCGAAAGTGACATTCTTGGCGCCGACGCCAAGAAAGCCGCCGACACCGATAACGACGGATTTCGCCTGACCGTTTTCATCGAAGACGACATCACTGACATTACCGATGTTCTCGGCATCGTCGCCTGTGCCATTATAGACAGATTCACCGACGATGTTGGTTACCAAGCTGCCCTCGGCGCGCGCAACGGGAGCTGCCGGAGCTGTATCCTGAACTGCCGGGTCCTGCGTCGGCGCCGGGGTTGTGGCCTCCTGCGCATACGCACCGGTCGCAATCAACGCTGCCAGTGCGGTGGTGGTTAAAAGGGTGCGGATCATCATAATCCTCCTCGAGCGTTATTTCGTTCACGCCACGAGCCACCGGGTGGGAGATTGGTCGCGGCGTTACATATTCACAACGTCGTGACCGCGCCGTTGTTCCGACACCACGGCGAGCATCGTGAAAAAACCACCCGAATCGCGCTCAATCATGCGTTCGGCCGGTGAGATTCGCTCCTGTATTTTCGTCAGAGCTGCGGAACTTTTTTTCAGCCGCCCCGTTCCAGCCTCGGGCTGGGTCTGTCCTGGCCGATGATTATCCAAATGGTTGGCAAGAAAAAACGGAGCGGGGGGATGCGATTTGCGGCGGTGCTGAACCAGGAGGGCGGCACCCTGCGTACGATTGATCTTTCCGCCTTCACGGACCGGATGCGCCAGACGTTGGAGGCAGCAGGTCACTCCATCGATATCGACATCGTTGCCGGCAAGGACATCGTCGCAACGCTGGACCGCATCGCTTCGAAGCACAGCGTCGACATTGTGCTGGCCGGCGGCGGCGACGGCACCATTTCGGCCGCAGCGGCTCGGTTGATGGGCAGGAAGAAGGCACTTGCCATTTTGCCGGCTGGCACGATGAACCTGTTCGCGCGCGGGCTCGGCATCCCACAGACCCTGGACGCGGCCGTGGAATCCTTTGCCGACGGCGAGGTGATCGCAGTCGATATGGCAACCGCCAACGGCAGGCCATTCGTGCATCAGTTCTCGATCGGCATGCATGCCAGGATGGTTCAGCTTCGCCAGGCCATGGAATTTGGCTCGCGGTTGGGAAAGATGCGGGCTTCAGTGAAGGCTGCCTGGGCAGCGATCAACAACCCGTCGGCAATGAAGGTGACGCTGACCATCGGCGAAGCCGAGATCGTGACGCGCACCACCGGCATCGGCATCACCAACAATCTGTTCGGTGAGGGTCATCTGCCCTATGCCGACAATCCCGCCGGCGGCGTGCTCGGCATCTATGTCACGGTGGCGCGGCGGCGTGGCGAACTGGTCAGGGTCCTCTTCGACATGGCACGCGGCAAATGGCGCGACAGTGAGCACGTGGAAATTCACCAGGCCGACCGGGCCGTTTTGAAAGTCCACTCGGCAGCGAAGAAATTCCGCGCCGTCATGGATGGCGAACTGGTCGGGCTTGACCGCGAAACGACAATTGAAATCCACCCTGGCGCGCTGAACGTTCTCGTCCCGGCGCGCGCTGTCCAAGCAAAGGCCGCTTGATGCATCCCGGCACAGTCGATCGGAAGGCTTTAGCCTTTGGGAATCTCGCCCTGTTCGTTCCTGGGAAGCTCGCCCTGTTCGGTTGTCGACGTCTTGTCTATCATGTTGCCGTAAATCTCCGCGATGCCCCAGGCGATAAACGCCAACAGCAGCGCCGCGATCAAGATACGGAAAGTGTGCCACCCCCAGCGTCCCTGGCGGGCTTTGTTTTCAGGAACGATCTTGGGCATGATCAGCCTCCATATCGTTTGGCGCCGACGGGCGCGGCTGGCAAAACGTGGTTGGGTAACGGTTCCTCAAGGCGAAGGTTCCGGTTTCGGAGCCAGGCAACTGGCCTAGCGCGAAGGGCTGCAAGCCGATGCATTTTGGGGGGCTTGTGGATAGCAGGGTAGAGATAAAGCCGAATCTGCCGGTCGATGTCCTTGGCGTGGTAAGGGCGCAGGATCGGCTTGCCGTACTCCACGGTCTCGATGCACTCGGCACGGCAGCCGATCCCGACTTCGACCATATCAGTGCTCTTGCCGCCGCGGTGATGCAGGCGCCTATCGCGCTCGTCACGCTGCTCGACGTCGAGCGGCAATGGTACAAATCCAGTGTCGGCCTGGATGAGACCGAGGCGGCGACCGATACGTCTTTCTGCGCCCACGCCATTGCCGCCGGCGACGAGCCGATGGTGGTGAACGATGCGATCGCGGATCCACGTTTCAGCGCCAGCCCCCTGGTCACTGGCCAGCACCATGTCCGTTTCTATGCGGGTGCGGCGATTGTGGTGGCCGGCGCCCGCATCGGCACACTCTGCGTGCTCGACCGGAAGCCGCGCGCGTCCCCGTCTGCCGCCCAGCTCGAACAATTGACGGCGCTCGCCATCCTCGCCGCCAGCCTGTTCGCATTGAAGGACGCCACCCGCAACGGCGCCAGCGCCGCAGCGGCGCTGGCGCGCGAGGAAAAGCGGCGCGGCATCGCGCTCGATGCCGCCTCGCTCGCCAGTTGGGCATGGGACATCCACACCGACACGATCGAATGCGATGTCCGGTTGTCGGAGCTGTTCGATCTGCCGCGCTCAAACCGGCTGAGGGCGCGCGATATCCTTGCCGCCATCGACCCGCGCGATGTCTACCAGACCGAGACGCGCTTTCGCGACGCGCTGACCGGCGGCGACGACTATTTTGGCGAATACCGCGTCAAGGGCTTCAGTCCGCCGCGCTGGCTCGCTACGCGCGGCCGTGTCATCGAGCGCGATGCCGACGGCAAGCCGACGCTGATCTTCGGCGTCAATTACGACATCACCGAACGCAAGCTCGGCGACGAGCGGCAACGGCTCCTGCTGCGCGAGCTGAACCATCGCGTCAAGAACACGCTGGCGACCGTGCAGGCGTTGGCGACGCAGACCGTTCGCCATGCCCGCCAGCCGAGCGATTTCCTCGAAGCCTTCAGCGCCAGGCTTCAGGCGTTGGGCGCCGCTCACAGCCTGCTGTCCGACCGCGAGTGGCGCGGCATCGGCATTCGCGAACTCGTGCAGATCGAAGTCAAGCCGTTCGACACCGCCGGACAGCCGCGCATGACGATCTCGGGCGCCGATCTGCTGCTTTCGCCCGACCAGGCAGTCGGGCTCGGCCTGATCTTGCATGAACTGGGGAGCAACGCGCTGCAATACGGAGCGCTGTCGGCGGCTTCGGGCAAGGTCGATCTCGACTGGAAGGCACAGGGCGGGAAAGGCGCACGGCGCCTGGTGCTGACCTGGCGCGAAAGCGGCGGGCCTGAAGTTGCCTCGCCCGAACGCCACGGCTTCGGCTCGATCCTGATCCGCCGCAGCCTGGCCAAGGTCATCTCCAGCGAAGTGACCCACGAATTCCGGCCGGAAGGCGTGTTCGCCGAAATATCGATGCCGCTGGAGGATCTGCCGAAGTGACGGCCGCCAGGCTCATTTCGCTTCAACTCACTTCGATTCGCCCGCGTCCGGATCGCCCGCGCCCGGCTTCACGTTCTCGCGGTAGATGGCATAGGCAGCGAGTGCGATCGCTGGGCCGAGTAGGGTGCCCAGGCCGCCTTTCCCCTTGAGTAGCGCCGGCAGCACGGCGAGCGCGGCCGTGATGCCGACCGCTTTCATATCTGCTTGGCGCCTCCGCGCCCGGCGTCGGGCGCGCGCGCCGGCCGACAGCTGATGGATGAGCAGGAGGAGCCCTGCGATCACCAGGAAACCGAGCCCGAAACCAAGGCAGGCTGCTATCGGCCCGTAGTGACCCGCCACCCAGACATAGGCGGCTCCGACGAGGAAACCGACGCCGCACAGTGCGGCAAGTGCTGCGAGCGCATAGACGATTGCAGCCGTGCGCGCGCGCCGCACGGCTGCAACGGCTTCACCCGAGGCGAGGCCCGAGATCAACGATGCCAGCATTCCCATCTGGGCTGAGGCTAGCGGCGCGCGAGAAGCGCGAACAGAAAGCCGACGCCTGCCGCGATTGCCAGCGACGTCACCGGCTTTTCGCGCACGCTCGCCGCCACTTGCGCTTCGATGTCCTTGGCGTTGCTGCGCAGGGTGTCGAAGGCTGCTTCGCCCTGGGCGCGCAATTGCTCGACACCTTCGGTCGCGGCGCGGCGGGCCGTCCCGTAACCATGCTCACCGGTCTTGGCCAATTGCTTGGTGAGTTTTTCAATATCGGCTTTCAATTGCCTGATGTCGGCCTCGAGATCCGAATCCGCCCGGCTTGCATTCGCGGCCTTTCCTGCGGCAGTCGCCATTGCTCAACTCCTTGCTTGCTTGGCTCCAAACGCTCGATACACGCCAAGGTTCCGAAATCGGAATGAGGTCCATGAAAGGGTGTTTCCGCGTATGAGTCCAGCCCGACCCAAACATCCCGGGACCGGCGCCAGATCAGCGGCCGGCGACCCTCGCTCAACCCTCCCAGCGGGTTGAGCTTTCGGATCGTCTCGTTGAAGGATCGAAATTCCGTCGTCCGCGACGGGCATGTCTTTTTTAGATGACAGGATGCCAAATAACTTTAGATGACAGGAAGCCAAATAGAGGTCATGACTCCTCTGTTCCCTGCGCTTCCCCTTTCCCCGCGCTCCACGGAGACATTGCCACGTGCCACCCTTGCTTGACGGATTGCGGATTCTTGTTTTGGAGGATGAATTCCTCATCGCCATGGATGTCGAGCAGCTTTGCCGCGACTATGGCGCCGGCGACGTGATCATCGCCCGCGATCTGGGTGAGATCGATCGGAAGAGCGTTGCCTCGCAATTCGACGCAGCCATCGTCGACCTCATGCTGGGCGGCGCTTCGACGCTCGATTTCGCTTCGCGGCTGCGCGAATCGGGCGTGCCTTTCGTCTTCGCCTCGGGCTATTCCGACATGGACGAAATCAAGGTGTCCTTTCCGGATATCAGATTGGTCACCAAGCCTTATTCGGGAGACGATCTCGTGCAGGCAGTGGCGGCGGCGTGCGGGCGCGGCCCTCTTGTTTGATGTCCGAAGACCGGCGCCGGTACTACCGGGGCCCATATTACCGGTGATCCGTATTCAGGCGGCGTTCGACCCCGTCACCTGAGCCGAGATTGCATCCGGGCCAAACTCGTCATCGCCGGAAATCTTCAGGATTTCCTGCAGCCGCGTGCGGGCGCGGCTGACGCGGCTCTTGATCGTTCCGACCGCGCAGCCGCAGATCTCGGCGGCTTCCTCGTAGGAAAAGCCCGACGCACCGATAAGGATGATGGCTTCGCGCTGGTCCTCGGGCAATTGCTCGAGCGCGCTGCGAAAGTCCTTGAGGTCGAGCTGGCCGTGCTGGGCCGGATGGACGGCTAGCCTGGCCGTCATGATGCCGTCGCTGTCCTGCACCTCGCGGCCGCGCTTGCGCATCTGCGAATAGAATTCATTGCGCAGGATGGTGAACAGCCATGCCTTGAGATTGGTGCCTGGCTCGAAGCTTTCATGCTTGTCCCAGGCCTTCACCAGCGTTTCCTGCACCAGATCGTCGGCCTTGTCGGCGTTTTGCGTCAATGACACGGCAAAGGCCCGCAGGCTCGGAATCGAGCCGAGCAGATCCGTCTTGAAGCTCTGGGAGACGGCGGCCATGCCTCAGTCCTTTTTCCGTGCAGGTTGGGCCTGTTCCAACTGGCTAAGCAATTGGGCGAAGCGATCCGGCACGTTGTCGGAGATCAGCTCGTCGTAATATTGTTTGAGTTTGCGGCCGATTTCCGAGTTTGGCCCGAGCGGGTCGCCGGAAGCAGCCCGGCGCCTGTTTGCAGCACCAGCCGTGGTATCTTTCGTCATGTCTTCATTTCGCCCTTTGTTCCCAGTACCCCTGCCGCCCTTCAATACACGACGCAAGGCAGGCGGTCCCCTCGTCTGGTTGCCCGTCCCGACCTCAAACGCCGTCCTCTTATATTAGTTCCAAACCATCGGAACTTTTTCGGAAAGCCGGCGTTTAGGTTTCCAGGGCTTATTTTCGGGGGGTGTGATTAGCTTGGCCTGCAATTTATGCAATCACGTCAGAGGGAGACGTCCATCATGAGCCTATCCGCAACCATCGCTCCGCACCTGCCGTTCCTGCGCCGCTTCTCGCGGGCCGTTTCCGGATCGCAGGAGAGTGGCGACGCGCTGGTCGCCGCGATGCTCGAAGCAATCATCGCCGACATCGACATCTTTCCGGACGCGTCGAACGACCGCATCGCGCTCTACAAGGTCTTCGCCAGGCTGTTCACCTCGGTCGCCATCCGCGTTCCGCAAGAACACCCGCAGTCGGCGTGGGAACAGCGCGCTGCCGCCAATCTGAACGCGATCTCACCCCGTCCCCGCCAAGCCTTCCTGCTGGTCGCCGTCGAAGGTTTCAGCGAAGACGAGGCGGCGGAGATTCTCGACGTCGACGATCAGGAGTTCTCCGAACTTCTCGCCGAGGCCAGCAACGAGATTTCCCGCCAGGTGGCAACCGATGTGCTGATCATCGAGGACGAGCCGCTGATCGCCATGGACATCGAGCAAATGGTCGAAAGCCTGGGCCATCGCGTTGTCGGAACTGCGCGTACCCACGCCGAGGCGGTGGCGATGTTCACAAAGACGCGGCCGAAGATGGTGCTGGCCGACATCCAGCTTGCCGACGGCAGCTCGGGCATCGAAGCGGTGAACGAGATCCTGTCGTCCACGCCGGTGCCGGTGATCTTCATCACCGCCTTTCCCGAGCGCCTCCTGACCGGCGAGCGGCCGGAGCCGGCCTTCCTCGTCACCAAGCCGTTCAATCCGGATATGGTCAAGGCCCTGATCAGCCAGGCGCTGTTCTTCGACCGGCATGCGAAAGCCGCTGCATAGGACCGGGCAGGCCCAGCCTCGCGCTGCCCCGTTCCACGGATCGCCCGTTTTCCCACTGATCGAATGATGCTGGCCGCTTGCGGCTGGCAAACGTCACTTGCGCCTCGAACTTCCCCCTGCGCATGACGATTCAATTCGGGCCGGAAAGATTTCCAGGGATCGTCTTTTTCGGGAAATGGTGGAACAAACGGTAGCGAAAGACGTTTTTGCCGTACCATTTGAAGGAGATGGATCATGCTTTACTGGGCGCTCGTATTTCTCGTCGTCGCGATCATTGCAGGCGCTCTTGGTTTCGGCGGTATCGCCGGCACCTCGGCCGGTATAGCGCAGATACTGTTTTTCATCTTTCTCGCTTTCCTGATCATTTCGCTTATCGCGGGCTTGTTCAAACGCGCGTCGTGAACTGCGATCGAACACTGGGAGCCGCACCCCTCAAGCGGTTTCCAGCTACCGCCGGGCGGAGTCCTTACGGGACGTCGCTCGGCGGACCTCTTTTGGGAACCCATTTTTCCGTCAGCCGTTCAGCCTGCATTGGGCGGGTGAAGTGAACGATGCAATCCAGAGCCGGAGACATGAAAGACAGCGGACGGAGCGATGAGATCATCGCTTTGCAGTCCGCTGAGAGTGGAATGCAGCTTGGCCGGGCCCTTCTCCATGCGCTGCACAATGCCGGCATTTCGGTTCTCTATCAGGATCGCGAGATGAAAACCGTCTGGGCCCGCAACATGCGCCCGCCATGGGCTTCCGATACGGCCGACAGCAACGGCATCCTGCCGCTGGCGCAGGCGGAGCGTATTGGTGCAGCCAAACGCAACGTCGTCGCATCCGGCAATCCGGAACATCTTGAGCTCAGCATTCCCGCCGACGATGGCGTCCGCTGGTTTCAGGTATGGGTAGACGCGGATCGCGACGGCGGCGGCGCCGTACAGGGCATCGTCACCACCATGGTCGAAACGACCGAGCAGAAACGTCGCGAGCAGACCCTGAAGACGCTGCTGCGCGAGGTCAGCCACCGCTCAAAGAACCTTTTGGCAATCATCCAGAGCATCGCCACCCAGACCAGCCGTTATTCGGACACGCTCGGTGATTTCCTGACACGCTTTCGCGGCCGGCTGCAGTCGCTTGCCTCATCCCAGGACCTGGTGACCTCGTCGAACTGGCGGGGAGCGGCACTGCGCGAACTCGTGTCCGGCCAGGTCGGCCGCTATGGAGCCGACCCCGTCCGCAGCTTGCGTTTCCAGGGTGCGAATCCGTACCTCAACCCCAATGCCGCCCTGCATATCGGCTTGGCCATGCATGAGCTTGCCGTCAATTCGGTCAGCTACGGCGCTCTGTCGCGAGCCGACGGATTCGTCGAAGTGACGGCCGATCTGACGGCCGCTTCCGCTGGCGAGACCGCCCTATCGCTGACATGGGCCGAAGCCATCGGAGCCAATGACAATCAGCCCAGTGAGAAGCGTTTTGGCAGCGTCGCGCTCGAGCGCGTCGTGCCTGCGTCGTTGAACGGTACGGCGACACTTGAAATCACCGGGGACCGCCTCGAATATCGTCTTGTCGTTCCTCGCGGCAATTTCGAGACGGATTGAACGGACAGCAGCCGAGCCCAAGAGAGCAGGGGCCAAGAGGGCTGGGGATCGATACCGGCCGCGCCGGCTTAACCATCTGTTCACCATAAAGTCCGATGCTGTTTTTTCCAGGCACAGCATGACGTTTTCGATCGCAGTCTGCTGCGCAGTACGGGAGGAATGGCTTTGACGGTTGCCGACATCAACAGGCTGGAACAGGCCGCACGCGTTTCGATGGGCGGGTTTCAGGATCTCGAAGCATCCGCGATGCCGTCGCCCCGTGCTTCCCTCCCGACCCCCGGCCTCGCCGCAATCGGGCTGGCCGCAGTGGTCGTCCTGGCCGCCGCGTTCCAGTTGATCTAATGCATGTAGCGCAAAAGCATGCCCTCGGGCCTGACCCGAGGGTGTGCAGCGGTTTTGCGATAACGACATGCATAAAAATTTAAAGCGTCGGACCCAAAGTGGCCGGCGGCTTGTGCTTGCCTCATGTCGACCTGTTCTCCAATCAGTCGCGCGCCAGCCTGCATCGCAGGAACTTTGATGAATGTGGCCCGTTCTTATGGCGGGAGGACCGTCGTCATGGAACACATCGCTGCCGTCTTGCTGGTCATTGGCTGTTCGAACGCGATGACCGAGTGTCGCGAACTGCCCGTATCGGTGAGCGTTTTCGAAACCGCTCAGGAATGCACCGCCGCGCGGCCGTTTGCCTTGAGCGATGTGCAGGGTCAGGCTCCGCGCATAATTGCCAAATGCCTTTCCGTCGATCCGGCACTTGAGGATGATTACGACCAGATCGTCTGGAATGTGCGTCCGGACGGCACGCTCGACGCTTCGGTGGAGATTTCCAACCTTGAGGTTGCCTCGAACGGCGCGCGCGCCAAAAAAGATTCTCTTAGCCAACAATGAAATCGAGCAGGCAAAACGCTTTTTCGCATGATAAATGACGGGTAGAGCTACAAGTGGGACAAAAAGGCGAGGAGTGACCCTATGCGGAAGATGATTATTGCCATGGTTGCCGTGATCGCGGTCAGCGGTTGCAGCACCACTGAGAAGGATGTCGCCGTCGGCGCCGGTGTCGGCGCTCTGGCCGGCGGCCTGATTGACGGCGGCAAGGGTGCGCTGGTGGGCGCAGCCATCGGTGCCGGTTCCGGCCTGCTGGTGCGCAACCTTCGCAACGGCTATTGCCAGTACCGCGACAACCGTGGCCGTCTCTTTACGGCTCGCTGTTGATCCGTTTCAAACGCATGAAGCAATAGAAGCGGAGACCGGACGAGCCGGTCTCTGTTTACTTGCGCCTTCGAAAACGGTCGGTTTGCGGCAGCGTTTCAGTCCAACAGTGGGATCCTGATTTCCACGCTCAACCCGCCATCGTGAAAATCGCGATTGATCGTACCGCGCAATTCGCGCGTGACGTTCAGATCGATCAGCTTGGTGCCAAAACCGGTTTTGACAGGTGGTTCGAGCTTCTTCTGGCCGGCTTCGCGCCAGTTGAGGACCAGCGTCCGGTCGCTCCTGCGGCCCTCGACCGACCAGTCGACCTTGAGTGACCACTCGCCCGTTCTAGCATTCACCGAATTGCCGGTTTCGCCATATTTCAGCGCGTTCGTTGCCAGTTCGTGAAAGGTCAGGCCGAGCGCTTGCGTCGTCGTCTCGTCGAGCAACACCTCTGGCCCCGACAATATCCCCTCGGGAAGCTCCTTGCCGAACACCTGGCCAAGCTCGATGCGCAAGAGATCGCCGAGATCGGCCTTCTGCCAGCGCGAGCGCGTCAGCATGTCCTGGGAAGCCGCCATCGCTTGCAGCCGGGCCGAAAAAGAGGACGAGAACTCGTGGACGTCGGTGGCGTGCGACGCCGTCTGGCGCGCGATCGCCAGCACCCGCGTGATCGAGTTCTTGATGCGGTGCTTCATCTCCTGCAGCATCAGGTCTTTTTCGAGCAGGCTTTTTTCCGTCGTTTCGTGAAGCAGCGAGACCGCGTCATAGGCCCGCTCCTGATAGCGTGCCACCAGCGCGATCGTTCCTGCGAGCAGCAGCCCGAACAGGCCGAGCATCACCGGAATGGCGCGCGAGGAGGGTTGCGAGAAGGCGCTTGTCGGCCTGAACAGGACGGTCCATGGACGTCCGGCGATGGTGATCTCACGAGAAACCAGCAGCCTGTCGCCCAAGGTCGACGCCGGCGGCGTTTCCGACTGGAACAAAAGATGGTCGGCATCCACCTTGCCGTCATAGATTTCGATGTTGACCGGCAGCAGCGGCGTTCGGCTGAGCGCGGTCTGGAACAGATCGCGGGCGCGGAAGGCCGCATAAAGAAAGCCTGATGTCGAGGAGCTGGACCCATCGATGCCGTCCTGGGCGGTTTCGACGTTGAGCCGCACGAAGACCAGGAAGCCGGTGAAGGTCTGCGCAGCACCTGTTTCCTGGCCTAGCTGCACGCGGCCGCTCGCGTGCTGCTGGTTGTCGGCCATCGCCCTTTCGATCGCCTCGCGCCGCACCGGTTCGGTGAACATGTCGTAGCCGATGCTGGATTGATTGGAAGGATCCAGCGGCTCGAACAGCGTGATGGGCGTACGCCATGGCAGCGTTGTCGTAGCCGGATAGATCGCATGGCTGGCGCCATAGTCGTGCAGGATGGCACGCTCGACAGCTGCCTCGTCGCCGGCTCTCACCAGCCGGAGAAAGCCGATACCGCGCAGGCCGGTAAAATTGTCGTTGATACCAAGCGCTTCGAAGAACGCCTTGAACTCGCCCCGCGAAATGCCACCATTGCGCGCCTCGAACAGCGCATGGGTCGATCGCAGCAGCGACAGATGCAGGTCGATGCGGCTATCGATCCGGTTGAGCGCATCGTCCGCCGTCGCCTCGAACTTGATGCGCGCCGCTTCCTGCGTGGCGAAATAGGCGAATCCCGCCATCGTCAGGCTGATCAGCGCGACGGCGATGAAAGCGACAATCGGAAAGAACTTCTTCAAATTGCTGCTGCGGCCCATGGTTCCCCATCTTATGGGCAAATCCCCGCGCCAACACAATGGCACGGCCAAACCATCATGACGGCTGGCCTATCACATGACAGGTATTTAGCCGGCTTATTTGAAGCTTCAGGCAGCGATTTTCAGCGCACCTGGCCCCGGAATGGCACCGGGCGGGCACTTGCCCAGGATGATCATGCCGAGCACCTCGTCCTGGGTCACGTCGCTGGTGCGCGCCGTGCCAACGACCCGACCATTCTTCATCACGCAGACGCGGTCGGCAAGCTCGAACACATCGTGGATGTCATGGCTGATCAGGAAGATGCCGATACCGTCGGCCTTGAGCTGCATGACCAGTTCGCCGACCTGCGCCGTTTCCTGCGGTCCCAGTGCCGCCGTCGGCTCATCCATGATCAGGATGCGGGCGTTGAACAGGATGGCGCGCGCGATAGCCACCGACTGCCGCTGGCCGCCCGAAAGCTTGACCACCGGCTCCTTGAAGCGCTGGAAGCGGGGATTGAGCCTGCCCATCACCTTGCGCGCCTCGGCCTCCATGGCGCCATCGTCGAGCGTGCCCCAGCCGGTCATCAGCTCGCGTCCGAGGAAGAGGTTGGCGGCGGCGTCGACATTGTCGGCGAGCGCCAGCGTCTGGTAGATCGTCTCGATGCCGTATTTCTTGGCGTCGCGCGGATTGGAGATCGAAGCCTCTTCGCCATTGACGAAGATCTGGCCCGAATCGCGCTTGTAGGCGCCGGACAGGATCTTGATCAGCGTCGACTTGCCGGCGCCGTTGTGGCCAAGCAGTGCCACGACCTCGCCCGGGAAAAGGTCGATCGACGCATCGTCGACAGCGCGAATGCCGCCAAAGGCAATCGAGATGTTGCGCATATCGATCAGTGGCGTGGGAGCAGTTGTGTCAGCCATGATCGTTCCTCCCTATGGTTTTTGCTTGAGCATGGTCTTGTCGAAACCGGCGTCCAATTTTCGCTGACGCGGAGCTTCGGCTCGGGATCATGCTCAGACCCGCTTGCGGTAGACGGTGTCGAGCCAGACGGCGACGACCAGCACGGCGCCGACAACGACGCTCTGAAGTGGTGAATCGATGCCGAGCAACACCATGCCCGACTGCAACGACTGCATCAGAAGTGCGCCCAGCATGGCGCCGAGCACCGTGCCGGAGCCGCCGGCCAGCGATGTGCCTCCAATGACCGCAGCCGCGATGACCAAGAGCTCGTCCAGCGTACCCAGCGCATTGGTCGACGCATTGAGGCGGGCCGACGCAATCGCCGCGCTGATCGCGGCCAGCACGCCCATGATCATGAACACCTTCATGGTCACCCAGCGCGTGTTGATGCCGGCGAGTTCCGCCGCTTCCGGATTGCCGCCAATGGCGAAGACATAGCGGCCGAAACGGGTGCGCCTGGTGATGAAGGTCATAACGATGCCGACTGCGACCGCGATCAGCACCGGTATGGCGATGCCATGGGCGATGAACAGGCCGCCTTCGGGAACGGTGATGCCGGTCCGCTGAGCGTACTGGCGAACGATGCCGATCGGCCAGGGATAGGAATTGGCGATCCAGACGGCGCCAAGGATGGCGGCGCAGGCGACAACACCAAGCAAGCTCTCCGCCCAGACCGGGCGCAGCGGAAATTTGAACCGCTTGCGCTGTGACCGGCCGTTGAGCAGCATCAAGGCGACGGCCACACAGGCGAGAATGCCGACGATCCAGCTTGCGGTTGCCCCGATCGAGCCACGCGGCCCGCCACCCATGAGCTGGAATGTGGCGTCGAGCGGCGCGACGGTGCGCCCGCTCGTCATCAGCCACGCCATGCCGCGCCAGATCAGCAGGCCGCCCAGCGTCACGATGAAGGCCGGAACCTCGAGATAGGCGATGATGAAGCCCTGGAGTGCGCCGATCATGAGGCCGAGCGCTACGCCGGCAGCCAGTGCGATGATCCATATCCAGGGATTTCCAAGCTGGAAGCCCATGACCCGGATGAGGAATTCGGCCTGCGCGACGCCCATCACCATGCCGATCACACCTTCGACGGAGCCGACCGAAAGATCGATGTTGCGCATCACGATGACCAGCACCATGCCGGTCGCCATGATCGCGACCGAGGAGGTCTGCACCGACAGGTTCCAGAGATTGCGCGGCGTAAGGAAGAGCCCGCCCGACAGGATGTGGATTCCAACCCAGATGACCAGCAGCGCGCCGACCATGCCGAGCATGCGTATGTCGAGCTCGGTTGCCTTGAGGAAGCGGCCGACGGGGCTGAGCTCGGATTCACGCGCCCGATCGGCAGCGGTATCGGCGGCCGGCGTGTTGGAAGTCGTGTCGGTCATGATGTCCTCCCACCGGGTTGCCGTCTGCCGCGGATGCCGGAAGCAGCTTAGAAGTTTTCCGCGAGAAGCGGAAAAACAGTTCTTTTTGAAAAAACGCCGCGGCGTGAAGCCGCGGCGTTTCAGGCTTCTTGCGAAGGTCGGATCAGTTGCAGACCGGGACAGTGCCCGCCGCCGCCACGCCGGCGCAGACCTCTTCCTTCTTGATCCAGCCGGCGTCGATGACGACGTTGAGATTGTCCTTGGTGATGGCAATCGGCGTCAGGAACAGCGACTTGACGACATTGCCGCCCGGCGTGGTGAAGTCCTTGACGCCCGCAATGTCGGCCATCGGCTTGCCGTCGGCAAGCTGCGAGGCGATCTCGGCAGCGCTCTTGCCAAGCTCGCGCGCGTCCTTCCATACCGAGACGGTCTGTGTGCCGAGCGCGATGCGGTTCAGCGCGGCATGGTCGCCGTCCTGGCCGGACACCGGGACGGATCCGGCCAAGCCTTGCGCCGTCAGCGCCGCGACAACGCCACCGGCGGTGCCGTCATTGGCGGCAACCACCGCGTCGACCTTGTTGTCGTTGGCGGTCAGGAACTGTTCCATGTTCTTCTGGGCGTTGGCGGGAAGCCAGCCGTCCGTATAGGCCTCGCCGACATTCTTGATCTTGCCGCTGTCGATCGCATCCTTGAGCACTTCCATCGAGCCGGCGAACAGGAAATCGGCATTCGGATCGGCGCCCGAGCCCTTGATGAAGACGTAATTGCCTTCCGGCGCCACCTTGAACACTTCACGGGCCTGCATGCGGCCGACTTCCTGGTTGTCGAAGGTCAGATAGAACACGTCCTTGTTCTCGATCAGCCGGTCATAGCCGACGACCGGAATGCCTTCGTCCAGCGCTTTCTGCACCGCCGGCCCAATGGCCGAGGCATCCTGCGCAAGGATGATCAGCGCGTTGGCGCCCTGCGAGATCAGGCTCTCGACATCGGTCAGCTGCTTGCCGGGATTGGACTGTGCATCGGCGGAAATATACTTGTCGCCGGCGGCCTCGATCGCCGTCCTCATGGCGGCTTCGTCGGTCTTCCAACGCTCTTCCTGGAAGTTCGACCACGAAACGCCAATGACCTTGTCCTTGGCCTGCGCGGCCGATGCGAGCGTCAGCGACATGGCTACCCCCGCCAGAATGGCGGCTGCGAATCTCTTCATGATTTTCCTCCCTGCGCCGCGTACGGCGCGCCCACACTGGCCCGAAGGCCGGCACAAGAGGCCCTATTTTTTCGAGCCCCGAAAAAATACTGGTCCAACGCCGAAGCGCTGTCAACATCAATTCTGATGGATTTTGATGCTCCTGCCGAATTTTTTCGAGCCTCGGAATAAACAATGACAGGGCCTTCTGCTTCTGCCAGTATTTGTCTGATATTACCGACGGCTTCCGATTCATGAGCGGCCGCGGCAATAGGGAGGAAGCAAAAGAATGTCGGTTGGAATTCGTCATGACGATTTGCGCCGGCGCAACCGGGCGATGGTGATTTCGGCCATACGG
This sequence comes from Mesorhizobium onobrychidis, assembly GCF_024707545.1. NCBI lineage: Bacteria > Pseudomonadati > Pseudomonadota > Alphaproteobacteria > Hyphomicrobiales > Phyllobacteriaceae > Mesorhizobium > Mesorhizobium onobrychidis. The sequence goes on along the minus strand of NZ_CP062229.1, from coordinate 1,380,793 downwards.
CGCGCAGGCCAGCCGTCGCGGACCGAGATCGCCGCGACCACCGGCCTCAGCCATTCGACCATATCGGCGATCTCTTCCGACCTGATCCAAGAAGGCATCCTAACCGAGAGCAAGGCCAGCGAGACCACTTCGCTGAAACGCGGCCGGCCGCAGGTCGGGCTCAGCCTCAATCCGGAAGCCGCTGCGGTGTTGGCCGTCGTGTTGTCGCTGAATTTCCTGTCGGTCGCCGTCATCGATTATGCCGGACAGGTGGTCGCCGAGGAACAGCGCCGGCTGGACACGCTGACCATGTCGCGCGACGAGCTGATCGACGAATGTGTCGCCATTGTCCGGCGCCGGCTCGAAGACCCCGACCTCGATGTCCAAAGCGTCGCCCGCATCGCGCTGGCGATCCAGGGGATCACCGATTCCCATGCGCGCGCCATGTTGTGGTCGCCGATCACGCCGCAGACGAACATCGCCTTCGCCGACATTCTGGAACGCGAGTTCGGCATTCCGGCCATCATGGAGAACGACTGCAACATGATGGCCGTGGCGCTGCGCTGGCGCGACCCGGATCGTTACCGCGACGATTTCATCGCCATCCTGCTCTCGCACGGCATCGGTATGGGGCTGGTGCTGAAAGGCGAACTGTTCACCGGCACCCATTCCTCGGGCGGCGAATTCGGCCACATGATCCATCGGCCGGGCGGCGCGCTCTGTCGCTGCGGGCGGCGCGGCTGCGTCGAGGCCTATGCCGGCAACTATGCTATCTGGCGCAACGCAAGGCAATTGAGCGAGAACGCCGAGCCGGTCGCCGACGTCAGCGACGCCGAGATGCGGGCACTGGCGGCCCGGGCGCGCGAGACGGACGGACCGGAACGCGAAGCCTACCGCAAGGCCGGCGAAGCGCTCGGCTTCGGGCTCGGCAGCCTGTTCGCGCTGATCGATCCGGCGCCGGTCGCCATGGTCGGCGCCAGCGCTGCCGCCTTCGACCTGATCGAGCCGGCCCTGCGCGAGGCCATAGCCCAGACCGCCGGCGGCCAGCATTCGGGTTCGATTTCCTTCGACACCGAGCCAAACGAGCTGCCGCTGATCCGCGAAGGCTGCGCGATGCGGGCGCTGAGCTTCGTCGACCAGGAGATTTTCGCGCCGGGCGCGCAAGGAAGGTCCGGCACGATCAGGAAGGACGTGGCCTGAGTCCGAAAGGCAAGGAACAAAGGCGGATTGCGACTTGGGGATGTCTTGAGATTCAGGTCAGTCCGCGCCGGGCTCGAAGACGGGCGCGAAGCGACCGGACTGGGCGGGTTCCGAAAACCGGAACGGAGCGTACTTTGGGTACGTGAGTACCGGAAGCGCAGGAAATCGCCATTCGCAGGCCGGCATCACCCGAATATCAGCACATCCCTAGTCTTCCCTGATCGCATAGCCCGCGCCGCGGATGGTGCGGATGACATCGGGCATGCGACCATTGTTGACCGCCTTGCGCAACCGTCCGACATGGACGTCCACCGTGCGCTCGTCGATGTAGATCGTCTCGCCCCAGACATTGTCGAGCAACTGGCTGCGCGAGAAGACCCGACCCGGGTGCCGCATCATGAATTCGAGCAGCCGGAATTCGGTCGGCCCGAGCCGGATCTCGCTCTTCTTGCGATAGACCCTGTGCGATTCGCGATCGAGCACGATGTCGCCGACCTTAAGCACGCTGGACAGCACTTCGGGCTTGGCGCGGCGCAGCAGCGCCTTGACCCTGGCCATGAATTCCGGCGTCGAGAACGGCTTGACCAGATAGTCGTCGGCTCCGGTGGAAAGGCCGCGCACCCGGTCGCTCTCCTCACCGCGCGCGGTAAGCATGATGATCGGCAGCCGCTCAGTTTCGGGACGCACCCGAAGGCGCCTGCAAAGTTCGATGCCGGAAACCGCCGGCACCATCCAGTCGAGCACCAGGAGATCGGGCACGTTTTCCTGCAGCCGGATTTCGGCCTCGTCGCCGCGCGTCACCACCTCGACCTGATAACCTTCGGATTCCAGATTGTAACGGAGGAGGACGCCCAGCGGCTCTTCATCCTCCACCACCATGATGCGCGGCGCGATCATCGGCCGGTCACTCCTGTCATGTCGCCGGCGCCGACATCGTCGTTTCGTCTAGCTTCGGGCGATCCGCCGGCAATTGCTGCCCGGTCACGACAAAGTAGGCGTTTTCGGCGATGTTGGTGACATGATCGCCGATACGCTCGAGATTCTTGGCGCAGAACAGAAGATGCGTGCAGGCGGTGATGTTGCGCGGATCCTCCATCATGTAGGTCAGGAGTTCGCGAAAAACCGCCGTGTATTTCACGTCGATCTTCTGGTCGTCGGCGCGCAGTTCTTTCAACGCGCCGGCATTACGCGACACATAGTGCTCGACCACGCCGCGAAGCTGCACAAGAACGAGATCCGCCATCGCGTCGATACCGTGCGAGAGATTACGCGGCGTGGCGCTCTGCCCGACTGCGCTGACCCGCTTGGCTATGTTCTTGGCCAGGTCGCCGATGCGCTCGAGATCGCCGGCCATGCGGATTGCGCCAACCACTGCGCGCAGATCTTGCGCCATCGGCTGCCGCTTGGCGATCAGCGTGATCGCACTATCGTCGAGTTCGCGCTGCCGGGCATCCATGATGGCGTCGTCCGAGACGACGCGCTGCGCCATCGCATTGTCTGATGCAAGCAACGCGCGGATCGAGGCTGCGACCATCGCGGCGGCGAGCTCGTCCATATCGCGGATCAGCCTGTCGATGTGCTCCAGTTCCTCGTCGAAAGACGCGACGGTGTGTTCACCCATGATACTGTCCTCGTGTTCGAAATTCGCCGCCGGACCGCTCAGCCGAACCGGCCGGTGATGTAGTCCTGGGTGCGCTTGTCGTCGGGGTTGGTGAACATCTTGTCGGTCGCGCCCTCCTCGACCAGATAGCCGAGATGGAACATCGCCGTGCGTTGCGACACGCGCGCTGCCTGCTGCATCGAATGAGTGACGATGACGATCGTGTAGTTCTGGCGCAGTTCGTCAATCAGTTCCTCGACGCGGGCGGTGGCGATCGGATCGAGCGCCGAACAGGGCTCGTCCATCAGGATCACTTCCGGCGACACGGCGATGGCGCGCGCGATGCACAGGCGCTGCTGCTGTCCGCCGGAGAGACCGGTGCCCGACTCGAGCAGGCGATCCTTGACCTCGTTGAACAGACCGGCGTTCTTCAGGCTCGATTCAACGATGCCGTCCAACTCGGCCTTGCTCCTGGCGAGGCCGTGAATGCGCGGACCGTAAGCGACGTTTTCATAGATCGACTTGGGAAACGGGTTCGGCTTCTGGAATACCATGCCGACGCGAGCTCGCAGCTCGACGACATCGATTTTCGGGTCGTAGACATCCTCGCCGTCGAGTGTGATCTTGCCGCTCACTCGCGCGATATCGATGGTGTCGTTCATTCGGTTCAGGCAACGCAGGAAGGTCGACTTGCCACAGCCCGATGGGCCGATCAACGCCGTCACCTGGTTCTCGCGGACATCGAGATCCACGTCGAACAGAGCTCGCTTCTCGCCGTAATGAACAGAGACCTTGTCGCCCTTCATCTTGATCGAAGGGGCGTTGGTTCCGCTACTCAGTTTCTGTTCGACGCCGGCTTCCGTCATGATGTTCATATCCTCTACTCCTTACCAGCGCCGCTCGAAGCGCCTGCGCAGTATCACCGCGATGGCATTCATGATGACCAAAAACAGCAGCAAAATCAAAATCGCCGCCGAAGTCTTCTGCTGGAACCCGGCTTCCGGGAAATCGGCCCACATGAATATCTGCACCGGCAGGATCGTCGCGGGATCGGTGAAGCCGCCGGGAATGTCGACGATGAAGGCGACCATGCCGATCATCAGCAGCGGCGCGGTTTCACCCAGCGCATGCGCCATTCCGAGGATGGTGCCGGTCATGATACCCGGCATCGCCAGCGGCAGGACGTGATGGAATACGGTCTGGACCTTGGACGCTCCGATGCCAAGCGCCGCCTCCCGGATCGACGGTGGCACGGCGCGCAACGAAGCGCGCGAGGCGATAATGATGATCGGCAGGGTCATCAGCGCCAGCACCATGCCGCCGACCACCGGGGCTGAGCGCGGCATGCCGAAGAAATTCAGGAATACGGCAAGTCCAAGCAGGCCGAAGACGATCGAAGGCACCGCCGCCAGATTGTTGATATTCACTTCGATGATCGTCGTCAGCCGGTTCTTGGGGGCAAATTCCTCAAGATAGATCGCCGCCGAAACGCCGATCGGGAAGGCGATGGCGAGCGTAACGATCATGGTCAGGAACGATCCGACGACCGCGCCCCAGACACCGGCCAGTTCCGGCTCGCGGCTTGCGCCGGTGAAGAAGAAGATCGAGTTGAACCGGCTTTCGATCAGGCCGGCGCTCTTCAGCGTGTCGAGCCAGACGATCATCTTGTCGGAAATCTTTCGCGATGCTTCCGGCGTGTCGATGACGCGCAGGAATGCCTGGCCGCTCGCTGCGGGCGCCGTGCTGTCCAGCGCCTCGATCACCGTGCCCTTTGCGACCGCCGTCCCGTTGGCCCCAGGCGACAGCGCGGTCAGCTTGACCGTACCGCCATTGAACGCGACCAGCAGCGACGATGCGCCGCTCGTCAGCGTGAGCATACCGTTTTCGCCCTCGGTCGCACCATGGCCACGCGCCAGCGTCAGCATGGCGTCGTCGCCGAAGGTAAGATCGATGTCGCCGCTGGTTTCCGAAGGCGTGACGCTTGTCGAAATCGCTTCGTCCGAACCGACGTCGGCAAGCAACCCCTTGAGATAAAGGTCGGCAAAATCGTCAAGTGGAACCGCATAGTCCACCGTTCCTCCGAGCATCCCCGGATCAGCCGCAATATCTTTGCGCAGGAAGACGCCTGTGCCGGTGGAAATCAGTCCGCGCAGCAGGCGCTTGTCCTGACGGCTCGTCACATCAGGAAATTTTGCCGTAAGCGCTTCCTGAGCGATGGCGTCGTAGTTGGCGGCGTCGAGTTTCGCCGGGTCGACCTTGGCCGCCGAAAGATCGATCGGCAGCGTCAGATAGTTCTGCCGCAGCGCCGGGATCGCCTGCGTGACGATCGTCGACAGGAGCAGCACAAGGAATAAGCCGGCCAACGCGACGGCTGCGGCGCCTAGCCATTTGAACCATGTTTCCGTGCGGTAACGACCCTTCAGCCGCACCTTCGCGGCATCGTCGGTATGAATGCTGACCGGCCGTCCGCCGGCGCCGAATGACGCGATCGCATCAGTCATATTGCTCTCGGTATTTCTGGACGACGCGCAAAGCGACGATGTTGAGGGTAAGCGTGATGCAGAACAGCACCAGGCCGAGTGCGAAGGCTGCAAGCGTCTTGGCGCTATCGAACTCCTGATCGCCCACAAGCAGCGTCACGATCTGCACGGTCACTGTCGTGACCGCTTCGAGCGGGTTGGCCGTGAGGTTTGCCGCCAGCCCCGCCGCCATGACCACGATCATTGTTTCGCCGATTGCGCGGCTGACGGCGAGCAGCATCGCCGAAACGATGCCCGGAAGGGCAGCAGGAAGCACCACCTTGCGGATGGTTTCCGACTTGGTCGCGCCGAGGCCGGCGGAACCGTCTCGCAGGGATTGCGGAACGGCATTGATCACATCATCGGAAAGCGAGGAAACGAAGGGAATGATCATGATACCCATGACCACGCCTGCGGCGAGCGCGGATTCGGACGCGACGCTGAGGCCCAGGCTTTCGCCCATACCGCGGAAGTAGGGCGCAACCGTCAGCGCGGCGAAGAAGCCGTAGACGACGGTCGGAATGCCGGCGAGGATTTCCAGTACCGGCTTTGCCACCGCGCGGACGCTTTTGGAGGCGTAATCCGAAAGGTAGATCGCAGCCATCAGCCCGATAGGTGCGGCCACCAGCATAGCGATGAAGGTGATGAGCAACGTGCCGGCAAAGAGCGGCACCGCGCCAAAAATGTCCTGGTTGACCGCCCCGGCTTCCGTCCCCGCACCGGTGAAGGCGCTCTGCGGCGACCAGTGCGTGCCGAACAGGAACTTATAGAACGGCACCTGTTGGAAGAACCGCAGGGATTCGAAGATAAGCGACAGGACGATACCGATCGTCGTCAGGATTGCGACCACCGAACAGGCGATCAAGAATGCGCGAAGAACGCGCTCGACCACGTGGCGCGCCCGGTAGGCTCGGGCGATGCGCGAATAGGCCCAGTAAAATCCGGACGCGGAAAGCACGAGCGCGACGGCCCAGATGATCCAGGTGCTGGTCGTATGGATCGATTTGTAGACGGCCGCGGCTGCCTCTTTCGTCGGATCGGCGAAGCCGACAAGCCCGCCAAAGGCCATCGCGCGAGCGTCACGGATGAAAGCTTCGACCTGCGGAACGCCCATTCCCGACAACTCGGAGGCGAAGCGGTCGGCAATGATCGACGATTCAATTCCCGGCGTCACCAGCGACCACAACACGATCGCAAGCAGCGCGGGACCGGCAGCAAAAAGCGTCAGAAACATGCCATGTTGGCCAGGCAGCGAATGCAATCGCGCGACGTCGCCATTGACACTGGCAATTGCGCGTGTCCGGCCGATCCAATAGGCCGCAGCGGCCAGAACTAACAGTAGAACAACGAGATAACCGACCATTCAGGACGTCCCCTCGACCGCCGGTCATTCACCGGCTCAAAGCACGGGACCTTTGGTCCCGCGCTTTGGGCTTTTAGAGCATGAGGGGTCAGAGCGGATATACGCCCGGACCCCGAAACATCAAGAGCCCATGCCCTTCAGGGCCTTGGCGTTTTCGGCCCACTTGGCGCGCTCGGCGTCCGGAAGCGGGATCAGGCCCTTGTCGGCCAGATAACCATCAGGACCCCATGCACCCTCCGAGGTGTACTCGGCGATGAACTCCTGCATGCCGGGGATGACGCCGACATGCTCTTTCTTGGCATAGACATAGAGCGAGCGGGAAACGCCGTAATCGCCGGATGCGATGTTCTCGAAGGTCGGCTCGACGCCGTCGACCTTGTGGCCCTGCAGCTTGTCGGCGTTCTGGTCAAGGAACGAGAAACCAAAGATGCCGAAGGCATTGGGGTTGGCTTCCAGCTTCTGGACGATCAGATTGTCGTTTTCGCCGGCCTCGACAAAAGCGCCGTCCTCGCGGATCTCGCCGCAGCCCTTTTCATTAGCCGCCTTCACTTCTTCCTGGCAGGCCGCATCCATGACGAGTTCAACGAACGCATCGCGCGTGCCAGACGTGGGCGGTGGGCCAAGCACCTCGATCTTTGTCGCGGGAAGCGACGCGTCGACATCCGACCAGTTCTTGTAGGGATTGGGGACGACCTTGCCGTCAACAGCGACGTTCTTGGCGAGCGCCTTGAAAACCTGTTCCTTGGTCAGATCAACGACAGCCCCTGCCTTCGAGTTGGCCAGTACGATGCCGTCGAAGCCGACCTTGATCTCGACCGGCGTCACGCCGTTTGCCTTGCAGGTTTCAAGTTCGCTGTCCTTGATGGCGCGCGAGGCATTGGTGAAGTCAGCGGTATTTTCGCCGACGCCCTGGCAAAACAGCTTCATGCCGCCGCCGGTGCCAGTCGATTCGACGACCGGGGTCTTGATCTTTCCGCCCTGGCCGAGCTTTTCGGCGACAGCCGTCGTGAAGGGGAACACTGTGGACGAACCGACGATTTGAATCTGGTCGCGCGCGGCGGCATAACCAGCCGACGCGGCGAGCGCAAGCGCCGCGGCCGACGCCGTAAGGAGGAATTTCTTCATGTGGCCTGCTCCTGTTCGGAAAATGGTCTGTCGGCGCCATTCCTGCGGCGCCCGCTGAGGCCAATAGCCCCCGATTATTACAGTCACATGACAGTTTGATGTCAGCCCGGTAACGCCGCAGTGCCGTGTCGAAATGGAAGCGCCGCGGGTCTCGCCGGCACAGCCGTGGTTTGCCGCTGGAATCAGCAGCTTGCGCGATTTCCGGCCGGCATTTGCCCTCGACAGGCGAGACAATTGGCGCCGAAAAAGAAAATCCGGGCGGGAGCGCGTTGCATGCGGCCAAAGGAGGTCATGGCCGCGCCATCGCCGAAACAGGTCCGTTGGGGTAAATCTGACCCTGCTTCTTGCCGGCGGTCGCTGCTCCCGCCCGTAACTGGAGGAGCGGAACTCGAATGCGCTTATTGTCCCAACCGGACGCACGCTTTGGTATGGTGCGATCGCACCATAGTCTTATCCGCAACAACGTCGCCGAATCTCGGCTGAGCTCTACAGCCTGACGCTGATGCCAATCCCGCGTTGCGCTGGATTTTCCGTCCGCGCCGAGCCACAGCGCGGCGCGTTCTTTCGGATGCGCTAGTGTTGTGACTCTAACACTCGACGCCCTCGTGCGACCTTTTCAAGGATGTCAGCAGCCTTGGCGGCCCAGATGAAGGGTTTGGGGTCGGCATTGTGATGCTCCAGGTAGGCCTCGATCGCGATCGTCAGGTCGGTCACGCTGCGGAAGACGCCGCGGCGGATGGCGTCGTCGGTGATGAGCCCGAAGAAGCGCTCGACCTGGTTCAGCCAGGAGCCAGAGGTCGGCGTGAAGTGGAGGCGGAAGCGCTTATGCCGGGCAAGCCAGGCTTTGACCTTGGGATGCTTGTGGGTGGCGTAGTTGTCGACCACCAAATCCAGGGCGAAGTGCTTGGGCGTGTTGCGATCGATCGTGCGCAGGAAGCGCAGGAACTCCTGGTGGCGGTGTCGCGGCATGCATTCGCCGATGACCTTGCCGGTGGCCACGTCGAGGGCGGCAAACAGTGTCGTGGTGCCGTTGCGCTTGTAGTCATGGGTCATCGTGCCGGCCCGCCCCTTCTTGATGGGCAGCCCCGGCTGCGTGCGGTCGAGCGCCTGGATTTGGCTCTTCTCGTCGACGCAAAGCACCAGGGCTTTGTCCGGCGGGTTGAGATAAAGGCCGACGACGTCCTGGACCTTCTCGACGAACGCCTTGTCATTGGACAGCTTGAATTTTTTGATCAGATGCGGCTTCAGCCCGTGCGCTGCCCAGATGCGCTGCACGCTCGACGGGCTGAGCCCCACCACCTTGGCGAGCTTGCGCACCGACCAATGGGTGCTCGCCGGCGGCTTCTGATGCAGCGTCATATCCACCACACGCTTGATCACCTCGGCCGAAAGCGGCGGCTTGCGGCTCGGCCGGCTGGCATCCCGCTTCAGCCCCTCAATGCCGCACGCAACGTAACGATCACGCCAGCGATAGGCGGTTCGCTTGGTTTTGCCGGTCGCCCGTACAATCGCGGTGACGCCGTCGCCGTCCGCCCACATCAGCACGATCCGCGCCCGCCAAACCCATTTCTGTGGCGAGTTGCGGTCCGCCACCCAACCTTCCAGCGTCGCCCGATCCTCAGGAGACAACCGGATGCCCGATTCAGTTGACATGCCCTCTGACTCGCACATCAGAGAGCTAAAGGGAATCCTTTCGTTAGAGACGGAACACTAGGGACATTGCGGCACTTTGATTTTGCGCATGATCCCCAGCGAAATCGATTCCGATTCTCCGGGTCATGCGCTAGCCTTGCCCGCGGTGTATTCCGACGGTTGTCGGCAGAGCCGAAGCCGCGTTATAAATCCCGCAAGGGTGTTGCCGATGTTGGGACGGATCCTGCCTTTTTTGCTGTGCCCGATGCTGCTGTTGGGGAGCGGCTGCTCGCGCAGCTACGACGGTACCGTCGTCATTCCAAGGCCGCTCGATGTCCGGCGGTTCTGGGACAGGCCGCCGCAGCAGGCGCAAGCCGAACAGCCGCAGCTGCTGCAGACCGATGTCTTTCCTGCGGCGCCCGAAACGCCGAACGGCGCGGCGGCCCGCAGAATCAACGCCCCCGTGGCGCCGAGAAGGCAAATCACCAGGATTTCCAAAGCTCCGCCGACGCCGTCATCCGAACCGGCAAAACCGCTCACCTGCAGGAACGTCAGCCAACCCGGAAAACGGGTCCGCATGGTCTGCGAATAGCCGGCCGGCATTCAAACGACGGCAGCCAAAATATCCGTCCTCAAACGGTGGGTTTCGGGCTGCTCGATCGATCCGGCGACCACGATCAATTCGGCGTTACCGCCAACTCCACGCTGAAACCTTGTGCTGCTTGCGGCGTTAACGGCCATTACGGCGCCTGGCGTCCGTTTGGATGCAGTACGCTGTGCCGTTTGATTTGGCGCATGGGCCTATCCCAACCGAAGGGCAGCGTAGCAACGATCGATCCCGATATTGAGGTCATGCGGTGGATAGTCAAAGGAGACCGCAAATGGCGATTCACTTTACCGTCTCGGACCTGACCAGAAATCTGTTTCACTCGCCCAGAAATCTGTTTCACTCGCTGAGACTGGATCATGAGCGCGCGCCGGGACCTCTCAGTCCTGAGCAAAGTCTTTTGCTGGAATGCTATCTGGCCGGTCAGATTCCGGAATCGGCGTGGAACGACTACGTCTTTGAGACGCCGGAATTGGCACGCCATGTCAATGCGAGACGCGGGCAACACTGACATCTCGTGAACCGGGATTCGGATCCAATCGCTTGAGATGACGCCACCCTGATGTTTTGCAAAGGCTAGATGCCCGACGACAATTGCGAAGTCAGGCCGCAGTTTCCCGGGAACAATATCCCTTGAAAGCAAAAGGCGGGCACATGGCCGACCTTTCCTTTCCACCTCGACCGCGCCAGTACATCCGTGGTCACGGGTTGGAGGTGAATTGCCGATCAGTAGACAGGGCTTTGGTTAACGATTCCTTAGCTGACGGGAAGAAGCCCGTCGATGCGTCTTGGCCAATCCGATCTGTGTTTTCGTGAGGAATGCGGAAAGTCGTTTTTAAAAGCGGCACGGACTATTAATCGATGTGCACCAACATGTTGGCGTGTGGCATATCTAAGTAAATATTGTATTCCGGAAGTCGATTTATGGCCGTACTTGGCGCTCTCCCACCGGACGTTCGCTGTCGACCAATTCGTGAAGCTGATTGGGAAGGAGTGGTCGACTGCCTGTGCAGGGGCTTTCCGGAGCGTGACCGGCGTTACTGGATACAGGCGCTGACCCGTTTGTCGCAGCGGCCTGCCGTCGCCGAATTCCAAAAATACGGCTTTGCTTTGGAGAAGGCTGGTCGGATCGTCGGCGTTGTGCTGACCCTTTATACCCGTTATCGCCGGCAGGAAGGCGACGAGACCCGCTGCAACCTTTCAAGCTGGTCCGTCGACGCAGAATTCCGCCCCTATGCCATCAAGCTGATTGCGGCGGTTCTCAAGCAAAGAGACGTGACCTACACGAACGTTTCGCCGGCGCCCGCGACATTAAAGCACAACTTGGCGCTCGGCTTTCGCCTCTTTTCCAGCGGACAATTTGCCTTCTTGCCGGCTTTTAGCTCGGTGCAGCGGTCATGTCGTGTGCTCGAAGCTCGTCCCGATCTTGCGGAAATGGCGATGCTGCCCGACAGTGAGAGATACATACTCTCGGAACACGCCGCGCTGGGCTGCCTGTCGTTGATTTGCATTTGCGACGGAGTGGCGTTTCCTTTCGTGTTGATGCCGCGCCGAATATTGCGCGGTCTTATCCCATCCTATCAGGTCGTCTATTGCCGCTCTCTCGCGGATTTGAGCCGGTGCGCCGCTGCCATGGGGCGCTTTCTCCTGCGAAGCGGCATCCTGCTTTGCGTCGTCGACGCCAAGGAGCCGATTGCAGGCCTGTTCGGGTGGTACCGCCCCAACAGGGGCCTGAAATACTTTAGGGGTCCCAGACCACCCTCGCTTGGAGATCTGACGTTCACCGAGCTTGTGATGTTCGGTCCCTGAACGACAAGCGCAACATCAATCACGCCGCGGCGGGCCTTCGGCCTCGGTTTAAGTCGGCCTGGGAAGTCAACCGGGGAGCGAAAGCCTCACGCCGCAGCCTGCGACTTCACATAGGCGATATAGCCGCGCACGTCGGCGGCCGGCTCGGCATAGGCCTTGCCGAGCTTTTTCTCGATCGCCGCCATGTACTCCTTTGCCCATTGCGGCAGCGCGTAGTCGATGACGGCGAGGAATTCGAGCGTCGCCGCCAGGCGGATGTCGGCGATCGATGGGTTCTTGCCGCCGATGAACGGCTTGCCGTTCCTGAAGAAGCTGTGAAAGACCTCCAGCGGTTCGGCAATCGCGGCCGCCGCGGCCTTCTGGGCTTCCGATTTCCTGTCGGGATGGGCGTCGCTGTGACCGACCTCGCCGGCATATTGCGGGAAGTTCAGCGCAGGATAGGTGGCGCGCGCCACATAGGGGTAGAGCGTTCCGATCAGGTAGAACATGGCGCTGTCGATCATTGCCCGCTTGGCGGGCGCCTTGGGATATAATTTCTCCAGCCCATGCTTGTTGGCGAGATACTGCATGATGGCGCAGCTTTCCCACAAGACGCCTCGCGGCAGGCCCTTATCCTCGATCATCGGCGTCAGATGGGCTGGGTTTCGCGCCATATATTCGGGCGAGCGCGTGTGGCCCCATACGTCGGTCTCGGAATGGTCGAGCCCGGCCGCGCGCGCAAACACCCGTACGCTCATATTGTTGACGCTCGGCTTCAGCATGCTGAGCGTCAGCGCCGGTTTTTTCGCTGACTTCGCTACGGCCTTTCGCGCGGACTTCGCGGAGGCCTTGCCCGCAGGTTTTGTGGCGGCTTTCACTGTCGACTTGGCGGAAGCTTTGGACGCGCTGGCGGCAGGCTTTGTCGCGGCCTTGGCAGCCGGTTTCGTGGCGGCCTTGGCGGCCGGCTTCTTCGCACTCTTCGTTGTCGTCTTGGCCATTGTGGTCCTCCCTCGGGGTTGGCTGTCGTCAGTATGGATTTTTCGGCGCGCGGTCCTCCGACAAAGTCGCGCGGGAGCGCTCGACCAGCGCCTGAATTGCGTCAGCAAGATGCACTTCGGCGATTGCGTAGTCGCCGCGCGAGACGCGAAGCTTGTGCGCTTGCATCAGCACGTCGGCATGGGTGAAGCCCGCCGGCGGCTCGAAACGGTAGGAAGCGAGTTCGATCAGCAGGCCGAGCGGATCCTCGAAATAGATCGAATCCATAAAGCCGCGATCCTTAACGCCGCTGTGCTTGATGGCGCGCTCGTCGAGCCGGGCGACCGCCTGCAGGAAGGTGACGCGCGACACCGCAAAGGCGATGTGATGGACGCAGCCCGCATCTGTCGGCGTGCGCCGCATGACCGGCGTGCGGCTCTCGTCGGTGAAGATGGTGATCAGCCGGCCGTCGCCCGGATCGAAATAGAGGTGGCTTTCGCTGGCCTTGTCGAGGTTGGGCTGCTCGAAGATGAAAGGCATGCCAAGCACGCCTTCCCAGAAGTCGATCGAAGTCTGGCGCCCGGCGCCGACCAGCGTGATATGATGGACGCCCTGCGATTGCAATTTCTGCATCGGTTCCTCCCTTCGATCCCCTCGCCTCTTCTGGACGAGTCGGACCCGCATTCGCTGCAATTGACGCTTTCCATGGCGCCGACCGCGCGGGCGCCACCTTGCGCCTTTGGCGCAAGGTTCATGACGCAATGCTAATTCAATCGGCGGCGCTGCGCCAGAAGCGCCGTATCCACGCCAGCAACGTTGAATTCAAGTTCGGGCGCTGAGGTACAGGATATAAGCAGGCTCTAAAACTTCCGGATAAGGTCCTTCCGCTTCGCTTCCCTGACGGTGTCGCTGTAGCGGAACTCGGTCTCTGTTGGAAAACGGATCCAGACGTCATGCCATGCGTTCCTCGAGGTGCCGCGCGCGACGCTTCTGACCCATTGCGATACCGAAGAGAAGATGGTCGTGCCGCTAACGACGTTTTCTGACTTGATCGTGGCATACTGCTTTTTGCCTAGGTACTTCATACGGAGCTCGGTGCCATTAGGCAGAAAGACGAAGCTCCACTGATGGCCGCGTGACGGGTCGCCGAAGTCCTGGCTCTTCTCGGCCTCCTCTTTCGCAAACTGGGCGACGCCCTGCTCAGTCCAGACAAGGGCCTCGTCGCGGGTTCGCTCGATGAACTGTTCCACCTGTTCTGTGGCAAGGTTCGCAGGGTCCAGCTTCCCACCGGATCGCAGGACGATGAGATTGTAGAGATCGCGCGGGAATGGGATCGACACATATTCCATGGGCCATCTCCGATTAAGACGCTCCAATTCTGTCGCAGGCGATTATAGTATTCAATAGTGACTTTGCGTAGCATAACGCTAGACCGCAGCTACCGTCGGCCCGCATCCTCTAGCCGCCGTAGCAACATTGACGCAAACAATAGACGGTCAAGGCAAATGTCAGGGTTATCGGCGATGTGCGTGGAATGTCCGCGCGGGTTGCGCATCGCGGCCATGCTCCTGCAAACGTGTGTGGTGGGAATAGCGGCAGGGGAGGCATGTGCTACGCTCGGTGCATCCGTCTTCAGGCTGAGGGAGCTCCTCCTTTGCAAGGTACTGGTGGCTAATGATGCGTCTTTCTTTACTCCCAGTAACGGTCGTTGTCGTGGCATGCTCGGGGTCCGCTTTGCCAACCTATGCGGCAGAACACACGACGCCGCACCCTACCACCTTGGATGATCTGCCTCCGTTGAAGCTCGCTATCCAACGGCACCTCGTGATCGAGGCTAGTCCGATCGTATGGATCGCCCAAGCTCGTATTGGAGAAAGCGGCACCATTTATCTCTGCGGGTTAACGGACGGAGGAATTTTTTCGTCGGCGGTTCTATTTTTCGCCGAAAATCGCAACGGAACCATGCAGATAATGGCCTTGGATAAAAATCCAAAGGTCGATGACATCGCGAAAACACTTTGTGATATGCACGGATTTCGTACCCCCATTCCGGGATGAACGGACTTGATGTTCCGCTTTCCACCCAAAGTGGCTGTTGACTTGGGATCGGCCTGATTCCCTATCAAAGCTGCGCGCCACGCTCGATTTATATATTTGGTTGGATATTTGTTCCATCGAAACGGTCCGTGACCATCTCGAAAAATTATATAATTATTTCAGTAAGTTAAGTGGTACGCCCAAGGGGAATCGAACCCCTGTTCCCGCCGTGAGAGGGCGGTGTCCTGACCGCTAGACGATGGGCGCGTTCAAGAACCGGCGATATAGGCTGACGGCTGGGAAAAAGCAACTGGGCTTCGGACAGTCGATGGTGCCGGGAAAATATCCGTTGCAATCCTATCGTTTTGGTTCGATCAGGTCCCAGAGATTTCCGTGGAGATCGGCGAAAACCGCCACAGTGGCATAGGCCTCGTGGCGGGGCGCCTCTCGGAATTCGACGCCCTTTTCGAGCATTGCCGCGTGGTCGCGGACAAAATCGTCGGTTTCGAGGAACAAAAAGACGCGGCCGCCGGTCTGGTTGCCGATGCTGCTTGCTTGCATATCGTCCGCCGCTTCGGCCAGCAGCAGCCTCGCGCCTTGTCCGTTCGCCGGCGCCACCGTAACCCAGCGTTTGCCGCCGCCAAGATCGACGTCCTCGGTGAGCAAAAAGCCCAACCTGTCGACATACCAGGAGATCGCCTCGTCATCGTTTCTGACGACGAGCGCGACGGTGGCGACGCGGCGATTTTCGGCGAAACCAGTCATTTGTTGCGGATCGAAAACCGGCCAATGATCCGCCGCTCAGTGGTGTCGTAGACAAAGATGGCGCGGCTGCCGTCGGCAAGCTCCGCATCGATGGAGACGCGGTTGCCGGAGAGTGACTGGCTCATCACCTTGGCGCCGACCGGCAGCACGATGTCGCCGGTCAGCGGCTCGCCGGCCGGCACCTGGATGTCGCCGGCCAGGGATGGACTATTGGGCGGCGAGCCCGCTGGCGGCGGCGCTGTGCGCGTTTTGTAGACAAGGGCCGCGATCACCACCATAAGGGCGAGGAACAGCAGGCCGAGATTGATGGCGACGAAGCGGACGAGCTTCTTGCGCACTTTTTCAACTTCGGGGTCGAGCGGCTTTTCCTCGTCTTCGTCGGCAGCAGCCATGGCAAAACATTCCGGAACGATTTTCGATGAGCGCTCATAACGAAGAGGCCCCCATATTGATAGAGGATGGATTGACAGGGGATGGATTGATGGAGGGCGGATCGCCAGACGGTGCACCGATCGCGCTGGAAGCGGGTCCCGATGCGGCCGGCCAGCGCCTCGACCAATGGCTGGCGGGCAAGCTCGGCCCGGACATGTCGCGCAGCCGGGTGCAGATGCTGATCAGACAGGGCGCCGTCAAGGTCGGCGGCCAACCGGTCAACGAGACCAAGCGCAAGATGGCGGCCGGTGACCGCGTATCGGTCGACATGCCGGAGCCGGAGCCGGCGGAGCCGCAAGGCGAGAACATCGCGCTCGACGTCCTCTATGAAGACAATGAATTGATCGTCATCAACAAGCCCCCGGGGCTGGTCGTCCATCCCGGCGCCGGCAACTGGACCGGCACGCTGGTCAACGCGCTGATCCACCATTGCGGCGACAGTCTTTCCGGCATCGGCGGTGTGCGGCGGCCGGGCATCGTCCACCGCCTTGACAAGGAGACCAGCGGCGTCATGGTCGTCGCCAAGACCGATCGCGCCCACAAGTCATTGTCGGAGGCCTTTGCCGACCATGGCCTGACCGGCGATCTCAAACGCGCCTACCTGGCGCTGGTCTGGGGCATACCGACGAGACCGACAGGCACGGTCGACGAGCCGCTCGGCCGCGCCGCCGACCGCGTGCGTCGCGCCGTGGTGCCGGAGGGCCGCGACGATGCCCGCCACGCCGTCACCCATTTCACCGTGGTCGAGCGCTTTGGCGAGCAGCAAAAGGAATTTGCCACGGCAAGCCTGGTCGAATGCCGGCTCGAGACCGGCCGCACCCATCAGATCCGCGTCCATATGGCTCATATCGGCCATCCGGTCGTCGGCGATCCCGATTACGGCCAGGCCTTTCGCACCAAGGCGAACCGGCTGCCCGAGCCGCTGAAAGGCCGGGTGAAGGCATTTCCGCGACAGGCATTGCATGCCCGCCTGCTTGAATTTCGGCATCCGACTACCCATTTAACGATGAGGTTCGAGGCGCCTATAACGAGGGATATGGAGGAACTCGTCGACGGCTTTCGCAAACTCTAAACCGCCCTCCATCCATTCAAAACCTGATCGGCAAAAACCTGACCGGCGTTGTTCACTTTGGCGTGACACACTGTTTCGTGTTGAACCAATGCTGTCCTTTCTGGTTTTGTTCCTATATACACCGGTTGTCGCGAACGAGCCTTTGGCGTTCGCGATATATGCCCGCCACGTTTCGGGGGCACCACTCCAAGAGAGAGGGGCGCTATCATGGCCCAGTCATTACCCAGTATCGTTTCCGGCGAAGGCGGCCTCAGCCGCTACCTGGAAGAAATCCGTCGCTTTCCGATGCTTCAGCCGCAGGAAGAGTACATGCTCGCCAAGCGTTACGCCGAGCATGAGGACACCACGGCTGCGCACAAGCTCGTCACCAGCCACCTTCGGCTCGTCGCCAAGATTGCCATGGGCTATCGCGGCTACGGCCTGCCGATCGGCGAGGTGATCTCAGAAGGCAATGTCGGCCTGATGCAGGCCGTCAAGAAATTCGAACCGGAGCGCGGCTTCCGGCTAGCCACCTACGCCATGTGGTGGATCA
Organism: Mesorhizobium onobrychidis; assembly: GCF_024707545.1. NCBI lineage: Bacteria > Pseudomonadati > Pseudomonadota > Alphaproteobacteria > Hyphomicrobiales > Phyllobacteriaceae > Mesorhizobium > Mesorhizobium onobrychidis. The sequence goes on along the minus strand of NZ_CP062229.1, from coordinate 1,363,167 downwards.
AGGCCTCGATCCAGGAATACATCCTGCGCTCCTGGAGCCTGGTCAAGATGGGCACGACCGCCAACCAGAAGCGCCTGTTCTTCAACCTGCGCAAGGTGAAGGGTAAGATCCAGGCGCTCGACGACGGCGATTTGAAGCCCGACCAGATCACCGAGATCGCCACCCGCCTCAACGTGTCCGAAGCGGAGGTGGTGTCGATGAACCGCCGCCTGTCGGGCGACGCCTCGCTCAACGCACCGATCCGGGCGAGCGAAGGTGAATCCGGTGAATGGCAGGACTGGCTCGTCGACGACCACGAAAGCCAGGAAGAGGCGCTGATCGAGCAGGACGAGCTGGAAAACCGGCGCGGCATGCTGTCGGGCGCTCTGGCCGTGCTCAATGAGCGCGAGCGGCGCATCTTCGAGGCGCGCCGCCTGGCCGAGGAGCCGCTGACGCTGGAAGAGCTGTCGGCCGAGTTCGACATCAGCCGCGAGCGCGTGCGCCAGATCGAGGTGCGCGCCTTCGAGAAGGTGCAGGACGCGGTCAAGGCCGCGGCCAAGCGCCAGATGCAGGCGCTGCGCACCATCGAGGCGCAGCCGGCGGCGTAAAGCTTCCGACGGAAACAAATAACGGCGGCGTCAGGCAACTGGCGCCGCCTTTTTATGGGTCCTCGGACTGCCGGAAGAACTGTCGCTTGGTGCCATATTCCAGCTAGGGTTGCCGGTTCCGCCGCGCCTTCGCGAACGCCCGATCCGTCGCCATAAACCGCTCAATCATCGGTGTGATCAGCCTGGCCGGCTCATGGCGGCATTATAGCAATTTTCCCCAAGCCCTGGAAACCGCAACGCTGCAAATTGTGGCGGCAATGTTCCGGCGCCGACACGGGCTTCCGTCGCGAAATTCCACAAGGCGGCGCTTGCCGCAGGCGGCCGCGACAATGAGCGCCGCGGCTGCGCTGGGCAGTTGAGCTCGCCTGTTTGGAAACCAAAGGCAGTATGACGATGACGATTTCTTCGTTTCTCACCGCTCTCGGATCCGAAGGTCCCCCAGCCGACCGAGCGAAAGACATGGACCTTTATGGATGGCTAATTGGAAGCTGGGAAATGGACACGGTCCACTACCTCGACGACGGCACAATCCAGAAGTGGAATGGAGAATGCCATTTCGGCTGGGTGCTCGAAGGCCGCGCGATTCAGGACGTTTGGATCCGGCCCAAGCGCCCTGCGCCGTCCACGATGTATGGCACGACTTTGCGCATCTTCGATCCTGGGATCGATGGCTGGCAGATCATATGGAACGACCCGCTCAACCGAGATCACTCGCGCCAGATCGGGCGGGCCGAGGGTAAGGACATTGTCCAGCTCGGCACTGACTCGCGCGGTCTGAAAACTCGATGGCGTTTCACTGAGATCACTGCCAACAGCTTCCATTGGATCGGCGAGGAAAGATCTTCCGAGAGCGACCCTTGGCAAATCACGTATGAACATTTAGCCCGTCGAACAAAACCGTGAAGCTAGACTAGCTGGCGTCTGCGCCGCTCCTCATCCGGCTCCCGCCACCTTCTCCCCGTATAGTGACGGGAGAAGAGGCAGATCGCACCGCCGGCACTCTTGCAACGTCGAAAATTGGCTAAATCGTCAGCGAAAGCATCCTTCTCCCCGTCACTATACGGGGAGAAGTGCCCGGCAGGGCGATGAGGGGCGGCGCCGAGTTTGCAATAGAGTTGTAGTGCCAGCGACCCCTCTCATCAAAGGCAATCGAGCGGAAACTTCAGATAGCGGCGGCCGTTGGCTTCCGGTTCCGGCAGGCGCCCGCCATTCATGTTGACCTGCAGCGCGTGCAGGATCAGCCTCGGCATCGGCAGCGTTCTGTCACGTGCCTCGCGCAACGCCACGAAATCGGCCTCTGTCCTGCAGGCGGCAACATGGGCGTTCTTGGATTTCTGTTCCGCGACCGTGCTCTCCCACAGGGGTTCGCGCCCTTCCGTCTGGTAGTCATGACCGACGAACAGACGTGTCTCGTCCGGCAGCGCGAGGATATCCTGGATCGAGCGCCAGAGCCGCGCGGCACTGCCGCCGGGAAAATCCGCTCTCGCCGTGCCGCTGTCCGGCATGAACAGCGTATCATGGATGAAGGCGGCGTCACCGATCACATAGGTGATCGAGGCCAGCGTGTGGCCTGGCGAAAAAAGCACTCTTGCTGGAATGTTGCCAACCGAAAAGACCTCGCCGGCCGCGAATAGCTTGTCCCATTGCGAGCCGTCGGCAGGGAAATCCGGCCAGTTGTAGATCGCCTTCCACAATTTCTGGACGCCGACCACCTTCTCGCCGATCGCGGTGGGCGCTCCTGTCTTCGTGCCGAGATAGTGTGCTGCCGAGAAATGGTCGGCATGCGGGTGCGTATCGAGGATCCACTCGACCTCCAGCCCGTTTTCCCTGATGAAATCGAGCAGGGCGTCGGCATTTTTCGTCGCAGTGGCGCCGGACTTCTCGTCGAAATCTAGGACCGGATCGATGATTGCGCATCGTCGCGTCTGCGGGTCGGCAACGACATACTGGATGGACCCGCTCGGCTTGTCGTAAAAGCCTGCCACCTGCAGCTTGGCCGATGTCGCGTCCAATCCCGGCTCCCTCAACTCCCACCCGGCAGGAATGGTTTTCCCTGCCGGGGTAAAAGAAGAGCATGGTCATTCGCCAGCGCCACGCCGTCAAGCACCCCATGCTTCGCCGAAGCAAAAAGGCCGAAAATCCTTCCGTGCCGCCCTGGCCGCTCAGGCGGAGGGCTGCTTGGTCTTCCGGAGATACGGCAGGATCGTCTCGTAGGCGCCGAAACGCTTGATCGCGTCCTCATTGGAAACAGCGGCGGTGATGATGACGTCTTCGCCCTGCTTCCAGTTCGCCGGCGTCGCCACCTGGTGCTTGGCGGTCAACTGTATGGAATCGATCGCGCGCAGGATCTCATCGAAGTTGCGGCCGGTGGTCATCGGATAGGTGAGAACCAGCTTGATCTTCTTGTCGGGGCCGATGACGTAGACCGAACGCACCGTCGCGTTGTCTGCGGGCGTGCGCCCTTCCGAGGTTTCGCCGGCACCCGCCGGCAGCATCTCGTAAAGCTTGGCGACCTTGAGATCCTTGTCGCCGATCAGCGGATAGTTCACCGATTGGCCGGTCGCCTTCTTGATATCATCCTGCCATTTGCCATGGCTTTCGACCGGGTCGACGGAAATGCCGATGATCTTGACGTTGCGCTTCTTGAACTCGCCTTCCAGGCCGGCCATCGTGCCGAGTTCGGTCGTGCAGACCGGCGTGAAATTCTTCGGATGGCTGAAAAGCACCGCCCAGCCGTCACCGATCCAGTCGTGGAAGCTGATCGTCCCTTGCGTGGTTTCGGCCGTGAAATCCGGCGCGGTATCGTTGATACGGAGGCTCATGACGTGTCCCTACCCTGTGAGTGCAGATTGCAGCCGGCATTGACCGGCGCTGCTTTTGCCTTTCTACCACTCCGGCGTCATCCTTCAAACGCCTGTTGCGCCGGCATCAAGGCCGGCTGCGAAAATATTTTCATTGCTTCTCGGCAAAGGCAGCAGGAATTTCCGCTGCGCTGGCTCAGGCCTTGTTCACCGCCAGCGTCGTCGCCAGATCTTCCATGCGCTGGGCGAGCGCGCCAAGCGCATGGGTCAGCACGGTATCGTTCTTATCGGCCTTGGTCAGCGCGTCGTCACGCGTCTTGCGCAGCGTCAGCACTTCGCTTTCCATGCCCTTGACGCGTTTTTGCAATTCCGAAAGCTCGTCCATGACCATGATGCCGGCCATCACCGTCAACCGCTGGTCGCCGATCTCGCCGAACGAATCCTTCAGATGCGAGACATAGCGGTCGAAGCGCTCGGCAAGGTCGATCAGATGTTCTTCCTGGCCCTCGTCGCAAGCCATGCGATACTGCTTGCCGTCGATGGAAACCGTGACTTGTGCCATTGGCCTTACCTGTCCAGCCCCTACCTGTCCAACACGGCGCGGATGGTTTCCATGGCGGTCACCAGCCGACGCGACACTTCCTTGTTGGCGTCTTCCAGCCGTTCGGCGCGCGCTTCGGAATTGTCGAGTTCCTGCGCCAGCCGCGAGCGGTCGGCGTTCATGCGCTGCACCTCCGCCTCGGCTTCCGTATAGTCGCGCTCGTGCTCGAGCTTGGCCGCGACGGCATTTTCCAGCCCCTCGATGGCCTTACCCAGCCTGGCGATGACTTCTTTGAGTGTCGTTTCCCCGGTCATGGCTTTCGTCCTGCGCCCTGCCCATCACCGAATCATCCACGTTCAGAACGCGTTATGTCTGAAACATTACCCGCCGTGTGAAGCCAACGTCAACAAAGCTCTCGCGACTGTCCCCTGCTAACGCTAATGTAGAGCCCCCAAGGCCCTTCTGGCACCATCACAGGACCGGCAAAAGCGCCGGTTTATTGACTAACAAGATCGGCAAAAGCGCGCCGGTTTGTTGACTAAAAAGCCGCGCCTGCTATGTGTCGCGCACCCTTTTCCAGGGCTCTCCCAAGGCCCCAAACCCCCACACTGGAGGAAGCATGACCTCGCGTGAACAACATGACCGGATGGCCAATGCGATCCGTTTTCTTTCCATGGACGCCGTCGAGAAGGCCCAGTCCGGCCACCCCGGCCTGCCCATGGGCTGCGCCGACATCGCTACGGTGCTGTTCACGCGTTTCCTGAAATACGATGCGAAGAACCCGCATTGGCCCGATCGCGACCGTTTCATCCTGTCGGCCGGCCACGGTTCGATGCTGCTTTATTCGCTGCTTTATCTGACCGGCTACGAGGACATCACTCTCGACCAGATCAAGCATTTTCGCCAAGTGGGGTCGAGGACGGCAGGCCATCCCGAATATGGCCATGCCGCCGGCATCGAGACGACAACCGGCCCGCTCGGCCAGGGCCTTGCCAACTCGGTCGGCTTCGCACTCGGCGAGCGCATCATGAATGCCGCCTTCGGCAACGACCTCGTCGGCCATTACACCTATGTACTGGCCGGTGACGGCTGCCTGATGGAGGGCGTCTCGCAGGAGGCCATCGCACTTGCCGGACATCTCAAGTTGAACAAGCTGATCGTCTTTTGGGACAACAACAACATCTCGATCGACGGCCCGGTGTCGCTGGCCGACAACACCGATCAGGTCGCTCGCTTCCAGGCGTCCGGCTGGAACGCCAGCCACATCGACGGCCAGGATCCGGAAGCGATCGCCTATGCCATCGAGGCTGCCCGCCATTCCGACAAACCGACGATGATCGCCTGCAAGACGACGATCGGCTTCGGCGCGCCGACCAAGGCCGGCACCAACAAGGCACACGGTTCGCCGCTCGGCGTGGATGAAATCGCCGGCGCCAGGAAGTTCTTCGGTTGGGACTATCCGCCCTTCGAGGTTCCTGCCGATATTCTCGATGCCTGGCGCGACGCCGGCAAGACGGGCGTCAAGGCACGCACCGACTGGGAAGGCCGCCTTGCCAACGCCGACGCCCAATTGCGCAGCGAATTCGAGCGTCGCATCAGTGGCACGCTGCCGGCGAATTTCGACGCCGTCATCACCGACTACAAGAAGAAGCTCAGCACGGACAAGCCGAAGGTCGCCACCCGCAAATCGTCGGAAATGGCGCTCGAAATCATCAACGGCGCGGTGCCGGAGACCATCGGCGGCTCAGCCGACCTGACCGGCTCCAACAACACCAAGACCAGCCAGACCAAGAACATCACTGCCGACGACTATGGCCAGCGCTACGTTCACTACGGCGTCCGCGAGCACGGCATGGCGGCCGCGCTCAACGGACTGACGCTGCATGGCGGCATCATCGCCTATGGCGGCACCTTCATGTGCTTTTCCGACTACGCCCGTCCGTCGATGCGGCTCGCCTCGCTGATGGGCATCCGCTCGATCTTCGTCATGACCCATGATTCCATCGGTCTCGGCGAAGACGGCCCGACCCATCAGCCGGTCGAGCATCTGGCCGCACTGCGCGCCATTCCGAACCACAATGTCTTCCGCCCGGCGGACGCGGTCGAGACCGCCGAATGCTGGCAACTGGCCATCGAACAGGAAAAGACGCCTTCGACGCTGGCGCTGACCCGGCAGAACCTGCCGGCGGTGCGCAACGACTTCGTTGCGGAAAACCTCAGCCGCCAGGGCGCCTATGAGCTGGCCGCCGCCAGTGGCGATGCGGCGGTGACGATCTTCGCTTCGGGCTCCGAGGTCGAGATCGCGCTGGCTGCGCGCGAGGCACTGGAGAAGCACGGCCATCCGACCCGCGTCGTCTCGGTGCCGTGCTTCGAATTGTTCGACAAGCAGAGCGCCGATTATCGCAACAAGACGATCGGCAACGCACCGATCAAGATTGCCATCGAAGCCGGCATCCGCCAGGGCTGGGATCATTTCATCGGCACCGACGGCATCTTCATCGGCATGACCGGCTTCGGCGCCTCTGGCACGATCGAACAGCTCTATCCGCATTTCGGCATCACCGCGGAAGCGACGGTGAAGGCGGCGGAAGCCCGCCTGCACGGCGAGTAAAGCCAGACACCCGCGAGACCGCGCATGGCGGTTTTGCTGGCAGCCTCAGTCTGGTGGACTTAAATCCAACCCATCGACGGCTGGATTCTTTGACAGCCCGCCGTTATGAAGCTGCGGACTTGATCTTCGGCCTCCAACTCCCAGGGAGAGAATAATGACCGTCAGAGTTGCCATCAACGGATTCGGCCGCATCGGCCGCAACATCCTGCGCGCCATCCACGAATCCGGCCGCAAGGACATCGACGTCGTCGCCGTCAACGACCTCGGCCCGGTCGAAACCAACGCGCATCTGCTGCGCTTCGACAGCGTGCATGGCCGCTTCCCGCATGAAGTGACGGTTGACGGTGACCAGATCACCGTCGGCACCGAAAAATTCAAGGTCACCGCGATCAAGGACCCGACGCAGCTGCCGTGGAAGGAACTCGGCATCGACATCGCGCTCGAATGCACCGGCATCTTCACCGCCCGCGACAAGGCCGCCGCGCATCTGACCGCCGGCGCCAAGCGCGTGCTCGTCTCGGCGCCTGCAGAGGGCGCCGACCTCACCGTCGTTTATGGCATCAACCATGACAAGCTGACCAAGGACCACATCGTCATCTCGAACGCCTCCTGCACCACCAACTGCCTGGCGCCGCTGGCAGCCGTGCTGCATGAGGCCGTCGGCATCGAGAAGGGCATGATGACGACGATCCACTCCTACACCGGCGACCAGCCGACGCTGGACACCATGCATAAGGATCTCTACCGCGCCCGCGCCGCGGCCCTGTCGCAGATCCCGACCTCGACCGGCGCGGCCAAGGCGATCGGCCTGGTGCTGCCCGACCTCAAGGGCAAGCTCGACGGCATCTCCATCCGCGTACCGACGCCGAACGTCTCGGTCGTCGATTTCAAGTTCATCGCCAAGCGGCCGACGACCGTACAGGAGATCAACGAGGCGGTGATCGCCGCCTCCAACGGCAAGCTGAAGGGCATTCTCGCCGTCACCCATCACCCGAACGTATCGATCGACTTCAACCACGATCCGCATTCCTCGATCATGGCGCTCGACCAGACCAAGGTCATGGACGGCAACTTCGTTTCGGTGCTGTCCTGGTACGACAATGAATGGGGTTTTTCCAACCGCATGGCCGACACCGCCGTCGCGTTCGGCAAGACCATCGCCTGATCGCAGAACCATGTTATTGCGACTTGAAAACGCCAGGCTCTGTCCGGGCGTTTTCATGAGAGCGCCCAGCGCCCTTTGGATGCGCAAACGGCGCTCTGACGGTTTGATTGGCAAGACCGCGCCTTGAGCGCCAAAACACTCAATAATCAGCGGCATAGGGCAAAAAACCACCCTCCCGCCTTGCACCGGTCATGTCTTCGCCTCACTCTCTCGTAAAGCGAGAGGAACACGAATTCGAGGGGCGATTGGCGGATGGAGCATGCGATCTATCTCGTGACACTGGTCGGCGCCGCACTGGTCGTTGCCGCCGCGTTTTCGAGCCTGATCGCCTTCCGCTTCGGCGCCCCTCTCTTGCTGCTGTTTCTCTGCATTGGCCTGGCCACGGGAACCGACGGCCTCGGCATCCAGTTCGACAATGCGCGGCTGGCTTATTTTGCCGGCTCACTGGCCCTGGCGGTCATCCTGTTCGATTCCGGTTTCGGAACGCCGCTCAACGCTTTGCGGCAGGCGGCCGGACCGGCACTGTCGCTGGCGACTATCGGCGTCCTTTTGACCACTGGCCTGTTCGGCGTCGTCGCCCACTATCTGCTCGATCTCAGCTGGCTGGAATCCTTCCTGCTCGGGGCCGCTGTCGCGTCGACCGACGCGGCAGCCGTGTTCTTCCTGTTGCGCGCCGGCGAGATCAATTTGCGCGAACGCGTGCGTTCGACGCTCGAGGTGGAATCCGGCACCAATGATCCGATCGCCATCTTTCTGACCATCAGCCTGGTCGAGATCATCGCCGCTAATGCCAATCCCGAGGCCAGGGTGCTGGTTACCGACCTCGTACTCGGCTTCCTTCTCAACATGGGGCTTGGCGCCATTGTCGGCATTTTCGGCGGCCTCGCCATCGTGCGCCTTGTCGACCGGCTCAATCTCGACCACGGGCTGCTGCCGATCTTCGTGCTGACGCTGTCGCTGATGGTGTTCGCCGCTGCCGGCGCCATTGGCGGCTCCGGGTTTCTGGCGGTCTATCTTGCCGGCCTCATCGCCGGCAATTCCGACATCCGCGCCGTCACCATCCTCAAGCGCTTCCAGGACGGCATGTCGTGGCTGGCACAGATCATCATGTTCCTGATCCTCGGCCTGTTCGCGACGCCCTCGCAATTTCCGGCGATCCTGCTGCCGGCGGTGCTGCTGGGCCTGTTCCTGATATTCGTGGCACGGCCGATCGCCGTCTGGCTTTGCCTGATGCCGTTCCGTCTGCCGCGCCCGGAAGTCGCCTTCGTCTCATGGGTGGGCCTGCGTGGCGCCGTGTCGATCCTGCTCGCCATCACGCCCCTGCTTGGCGGCCTTGAGAACGGCCGCCTCATCTTCAACACCGCCTTCATCGTCGTGCTGGTGTCACTGGTCATCCAGGGATGGACCGTCGGACCGCTGGCGCGCCGCCTCGGCCTGATCGTGCCGGCCCGCCTGGGTCCGCTGGACAAGGTCGAACTCGAATTGCCTGGCTCCGCCCATCACGAGCTTCTCGCCTATCGCGTAGCACCTGGCAGCCCGGTGGCGCGCGGCGAGCGCATTCCGCGCTGGGCGCGGCCGTCGCTGGTGCTGCGCGACGGGCGCTCGATGCGCTTCCAGGACATGGGCAGGCTCGCCGCCGGCGACCATGTCTACATCTTCGTGCCGGATCGCTATCCGGCCTTGCTCGACAAGCTGTTCGCCAGCCGCGCCGTGGTCGATCCCGAGGATGCGGACTTCTTCGGCGCCTTCGCCGTCGATCCGGCGCGCTCCGCCGCGGAACTGGAAGCCGCTTACGCGCCGGGCCTGACCGAGGAGGAACGCAAGCTGACCGTCGGTGACCTGGTGACGGAGCGGCTCGGCGGCCATGCCGAATATGCCGACCGCGTGCTGATTGGTCCGATCGAACTGATCGTCCGCGACGTCGACGACAAGGGCAAGATTACTGGTCTCGGTCTTTCCCTCGAGCCGACCGCGCCGGTGGCACGGGTGCCGGTGTTCCTGAGTGCCGGCGAAATCGCCGACCGCATCGTTGCCTTTGTGCGCAATTGGCGCAAGCGGATCAAAAAGCGGAGTGCCGAGCCGCCGGCGGACGCGGAACCCGCTCCACAGCCGCTGGTGGAAAAGGCAACCGACGGGGGCTGACGGCTTCCGACACAGGCCGTGGTCGTATTTTCCGCGTAGCACCATTGCAGGTCTTGCATCGTCGTTGGTGCGGGGTAAGGTCCCCGCGATTTTTCGCGAAAGGGAACAGCATGGCCGGCTTCAAGACACTGGACGACATCGGCAACATCGACGGCAAGCGCGTGCTGGTGCGCGTCGACCTCAACGTTCCCGTCGCCGACGGCAAGGTCACCGACGCCACCCGCATCGAGCGCATCGCGCCGACCATCGCCGAGCTTTCCGGCAAGGGCGCCAAGGTCATCCTGCTTGCCCATTTCGGCCGGCCCAAGGATGGACCGTCGCCCGAATTCTCGCTTGAGCCGATCGCCAAGGCGACCGCGGAGGTGCTCAGCCGCCCTGTCGGCTTCGCGGCCGATTGCATCGGCGACAAGGCCGCGAGCGCCGTCGCCGCGATGGGCAACGGCGACGTGCTGCTGCTCGAAAACACCCGCTTCTACAAGAGCGAGGAGAAGAACGACCCGGACTTCACCGAAAAGCTCGCCGCCAATGGCGACATCTTCGTCAACGACGCCTTTTCCGCCGCCCACCGTGCCCATTCGTCGACGGAAGGGCTTGCGCACCTGCTGCCGGCTTTCGCCGGCCGTACCATGCAGGCCGAACTTGACGCGCTGGAAAAGGGCCTCGGCAATCCCGCGCGCCCTGTCGTCGCCATCGTCGGCGGCGCCAAGGTCTCGAGCAAGATCGACCTGCTGATGAATCTGGTGAAGAAGGTCGACGCGCTGGTCATCGGCGGCGGCATGGCCAACACCTTCCTGGCCGCGCGCGGCACCGATGTCGGAAAATCACTGTGCGAGCACGACCTCGCCAAGACCGCCAAGCAGATCATGATCGAGGCGGCCGAAGCCGGCTGCGCCGTCATCCTGCCGATCGACGGTGTCGTCGCCAGGGAATTCAAGGCGGGCGCCGCCAGCGAAACCGTCGCCATATCAGAGATGCCGGCCGACGCCATGATCCTCGATGTCGGCGAAAAGACGGTGAAGACCGTTGCCGACTGGATCGACCGCGCCGCGACCCTGGTCTGGAACGGTCCGCTCGGCGCCTTCGAGATCGAGCCGTTCGACCGGGCGACGGTGGCGGCAGCCAGGCACGCCGCGGCCCGCACCAAGGCCGGCAAACTGGTCTCGGTGGCTGGCGGCGGTGACACGGTTGCAGCACTCAACCATGCCGGCGTCGCCGACGATTTCACCTACGTCTCGACCGCCGGCGGCGCCTTTCTGGAATGGATGGAGGGCAAGCCGCTGCCCGGTGTCGATGTGCTGAAGCGCTGAGGCCCTGAGGCGACAGGCGAACGAGGGGCGTTGGCGCGTTTCAATCGATTCGAGCTTTCCGCTTGCAATGGTTCGACTTGAACCTGCCTTGCTCTAGTGGTCTGCTAGCTTGAAACAACCGTTTCAGGAGGATGCATCATGAGCGAACGTCTCGAGGACATTGCCGCCGCGATGGTGGCCGACGGCAAGGGTCTTTTGGCCGCCGACGAAAGCTCCGGCACCATCAAGAAGCGCTTCGACGTGATCGGCGTCGAATCGACCGCCGACAGCCGCCGCGACTATCGCGAGATGATGTTCCGCGCCAAGGAGGCGATGACCAGATACATTTCCGGCGTCATCCTCTATGACGAGACCATCCGCCAGAAGGCCGCGGACGGCACGCCGCTCGTCGACATCATCAAGGCGACCGGCGCCATCCCAGGCATCAAGGTCGATGCCGGCGCCAAGCCCCTGGCTGGGTACCCCGGCGATACGATCACCGAAGGCCTCGACGGCTTGCGCGAGCGGCTCGCCGACTATTACAAGCTCGGCGCCCGTTTCGCCAAATGGCGTGCGGTGATCGACATCGACGTCGCCAAAGGCGTGCCTTCCGCCACGTCGATCGGCTCGAACGCGCATGCGCTCGCCCGCTATGCGGCGCTTTGCCAGGAGGCCGGCATCGTGCCGATCGTCGAGCCGGAGGTGCTGATGGACGGCGCCCATGACATCGGCACCTGCTACGAGATCAGCAAGGCAACGCTGACAAAACTCTACACCGAGCTCTACGCGGCCCGCGTCGTCCTCGAAGGCACCATCCTGAAGCCGAACATGGTTCTCGCCGGCAAGAAGTCGGGCAAGACCAGCAGCCCCGAGGAAGTCGCCGAAAAGACCATAAAACTGTTCCGCGAAACGGTGCCGGCCGCGATTGGGGGGATCGCCTTTCTCTCCGGCGGGCAATCGGACGAGGAGGCGACCGCCAACCTCAATGCCATCAATGCCATCGGCCCGCATCCATGGAAATTGACTTTCTCCTACGGCCGCGCCTTGCAGGCGGCGCCACAGAAGGCGTGGAGCGGCAAGGCGGCCAACGTCGCCGCTGCCCAGGCCGCCTTCGCCCACCGCGCCCACATGAACCATCTGGCCGCGCTTGGAAAATGGCAGCCGGAACTGGAACAGGCCGCCTGACCGGATTTTTCGAACCCGGGCCATCTGCCCGGGTTCCACTTGCTCCAGAAAAAGCGAGGGCCGTGTCGGCTCGCGTTGAGCCCAAACGTCCTTAGGGCTCAAAGAGGAGCAGGCTGATGCCAAACAACAAGATCGTTTCACGGGAAGACTGGTTCCAGGCGCACAAGGCGCATCTGGCGCGTGAGAAGGAATTGACGCGATTTCGCGACCGCATCGCCGCCGAACGGCGGGAATTGCCTTGGTTGAAGATCCGGAAGGACTATGTCTTCGAGACCGAACAAGGGCCGAAGAACCTGGCTGACCTATTCGCCGGCGCAAGCCAGCTGATCGTCTACCACTTCATGTTCGGGCCGGGCGCCGACTACCGTTGCGAAGGTGTTCCTTACTTGCCGACCACATCGACGGCGCCAACCAGCACCTCAAGCACCACGATGTGTCGCTGATCGTGATCTCGCGGGCGCCGTTGGCTGAATTTCTGCCCTACAAACAGCGCATGGGCTGGAAATTCGACTGGGTGTCGTCCTACGCCTCGGACTTCAACTTCGACATGCAGGTTTCCTTCACCGACAAGCAGATCGCATCCGGCTACACGACCTACAATTTCGAGCAGCGCGCGCTGAAATCGAAAGACCTTCCCGGCACCAGCGTGTTCTACAGGGATGAGAACGGCGACATCTTCCTGACCTTCATGTCGCGATCGAGGGGCGGTGATCCGCTGATCGGTGCCTATCACTATCTCGACCTGACGCCGAAGGGCCGCAACGAGACAGGTCCCTACCACAGCCTGATGGACTGGGTGCGGCTGCACGATGAATATGCAGACATGCCCGAGATGCAGGACGCCTGTTGCCATTGACGACGGGCAGTCGACGCAAGGTCTTTCGCCTCTAGCCCGATATGCGCTAAGTGCTGCTCGCTATGCCTTTAACGGACTTGCCCCATTAACGGTTTGCGATGCAGCGCTTTCTTGCCCTCCTCACCTGGCTCGCCTTTCCGGTCTATGTCTGGCAGGGGCTCGGCGTGCGCCGCCGCACCACCCGCATGCTGCCGGCGCAAGGTCCGGTCATGCACGAGATATCAGGCCAGGCTCCGGCGGTCTCGCTTCTGATGCTTGGCGATTCTTCCGCGGTCTCGGTCGGCATCGGCAATTCCGAGTACGGGCTGGCCGCGCAACTGGCCGAGCTAATCTCGAAACGCACTGGCCGTGCGGTGCGCTGGCGGGCAGCCGGCTTCAACTCGGCGACCTCGGGCCAGATCCGCGACCACGTGCTGCCCAACCTGTCGGCCGATCCCTGGACGCATATCGTGCTTGCCATCGGCACCAACGACACCAAGAACTTCCACTCGGTGCCACGCTTCAAGAGCGATTTTGGCGGCCTGCTCTACGCGTTGCGCGCTAAATGGCCGGAGGCGCGCGTGGTGTGGTCGCCGGTGCTGGAATTCACCCGGGCACCGGCAATGCCGCCGCTGCTCGGAAAAATCCTGGAGATCCGCGCCGCCGAGATGAACCGGATGGGCGAGCGCCTCTGCCTCGAACGCGGCGCGGTGCCGGCGCCGCGCCTGCCGATCACCGATGCCGAAGCCGGTTTTGCCTCCGACGGATTTCATGCCTCGGAAGCCGGCTACCGGGCCTGGGCGGAACATCTCGTCGGCCTGGTGCTGGCCAATGAACCACGCCTCGCATAGCGGGCCGCCAGCCCTACGTCCAATGCCCCAGCGCCGCTGTTATCGAAATCGCCGCCATCGCCAATACCGCCAGCTTCCAAAAATCGCTGCGCCGCTTCAGCCCCGGCCAGCCGAGCGGCTTGATCAGCTGAATGACCATCATGGCGACGATGACGAGCGCGAGAAGTTTCGACATGCCGCCTTTGACCAGCATCGCGGTCGGCTGTCAAAGCGCTCCGCTCGCGCCGGGTCGCCACAGCGCTGAGATGCGCTATGCCAGCGGCTTGAGGCCGGCCTCGATCGCCGCCCGGTTCGGTTCCAGGAATGGTGGCAAGGCCAGCCTTTCGCCCAGCGTCTCCAGCGGCTCGTCGGCCGTGAACCCTGGGCCGTCGGTGGCAATCTCGAACAATATGCCGTTCGGCTCACGGAAATAGAGCGAGCGGAAGTAGTATCGCTCGACCTCGCCGCTTGACGGCAGACGAAACTCGGCCAGCCGCGCGGTCCATTGGTGCAAGGTCTCCTGATCCGGCGCCCTGAATGCCACATGGTGGACCGCACCGGCGCCCTGCCTTGCCGGCGCAAGGCCCGGCTGCACCGCGACATGAAGCTCCGCCGCCGGCCCGCCTGCTCCCATTTCGAAGACATGGACCTGGCCCTGACCATCCGGCGAGGCATAGTCCCGCGCCTTGTGCATGTTCATCACTCTGGTCAGCACGGTTTCAGTGTTGGTGATGTCGGGAACGCTGATGACGATAGGCCCGAGCCCGCGTATCTGGTGCTCGACTGGGACCGGGCTTTGAGCCCAGGGATGACTGTCGCCCTTGCCGCCATCGCTGACGAGACGCAGGCGCTGGCCTTCTGGGTCTTCGAAATCCAGCGACGGGTAGCCGCCAACATCGCCGATCTCTCCCGTTGCGACGGTCTTGCCGGCCAGGCGCTCCTTCCACCAGGCAAGGCTTTCGGGGCTGGCGACCCTCAGGCTGGTCCGCACGATGCTGTTGGTGCCGCGCCGTTCGCGTCCGACCGGCCAATCGAAGAAGGTAAGATCGGTGCCAGGCGTCGCCTCGGCGTCGGCATAGAAAAGGTGATAGGCTGACGTGTCGTCCTGATTGACCGTCTTCTTGACCAGCCGCAGCCCCAAAGTACCGGTGTAGAAACGAAGGTTTCCCGGCGCATTCGCGGTGATAGCGGTTAGATGGTGAATTCCCGTCAGTTGCAGGCCCATGGTCGTCCTCCCTGATCTCTGGAAAATTTTTCTCCTTCAATATCAGAACGCCGACCCTATCGCAGAAGGATGCGAATTCCGACAGTCCGTCGCCGCAAGCTGAACGATCTCAACCCTGACAGGGACATGCGATGAACAGGCCGGCGTGCCTCGCACCGGCGAGATCGGGAAGACAACCGGCAGCATCACCAAGGCCATCAAACCTCCTGACAGACTGCTGTCAGGAGGGGTGTGCGATAGTGTCTCCATCGAAAGAGAGGAGACCAGCTATGAACGGTTTTACCATTCTGCGCAGCGTGCAGCACTATGTCGGCAAGATCAGGACGATGCGCAACGAGATCCGCACCCGGCGTTTCATGAATGGCTTGCCGCAGAGCATCCGCAAGGACATCGGTTGGCCGGATAATTACGAAGGCCGCCACGGCCGCGGCCATTGAGGCGATTTTTTCGCGGCAGCAGTTTGGATGCGGACGCCACGGCGCCCAGATAAATAAGTCCGGCGGGCCGAAAGACGGAGCAGGAAATGTCCGAACAGAAGACCATCGGCGTCCTATTCATCAATCGCTTCGCCGACTGGGAATACGGCTTGCTGGCGGCTTCGGCGGTCGAATGGTTCGGTGCGCGCGCGGTGTCGCTGACGCCGAACGGCAAGCCGGTGACCTCGGCCAGCGGATTTGTGCTGACGCCCGATCGCTCCGCCGAGGTTGATGAAAACACCGATCTCGACGCCGTCGCGGTCGTCGGCTCCGACCAGTGGGTCGATGCACCGCCTGATATCTCCGGACTGCTGACGGCAATTGCGACGCGCGGCGGCGTGGTCGGCGGCATCTGCGCCGGCACGCTGGCACTGGCGCGTGCCGGCCTGTTCGATAAAGCCAAACACACCAGCAATGGTCGTGACTGGATCAATGAAAAGGAACCGGGCTATCCGGGCGCTCAGAACTATCTGGATGTGCCCTACGCCGTCGCCGACGGCCGCATCGTGTCTGCGCCGGGTTCGGCTCCCGGCACCTTCGCTCTTGCCTATTTGAAGACGCTCTATCCCCAGAGAAGCAGCGATCTCGCACAGATGCGTACGCTGTTCGCCAAGGAGTATGCCGAAGGGGAACATGCTGAAGCCTCCTGACAGTATGGTGTCAGGAGCGGCGTGCAATAGTGCGACAGTATCAGGAGACAGACATGGCCTTCGTCCCGGCAAAAGCCTCGGCATGGTTCGAGATCCCGGTCACCGACATGGATCGGGCGCGCGCCTTCTATGGGTCGGTGCTTCAGAATGATCTCATCCTGGAGGAGAGCGGCCCGAACCCGATGGCCATGTTCGCCGCGCAGGACCGAATGGCATCCGGGCACGTCTACCCCGGGAAACCCGCAGCACCGGGAACCGGCCCGACCATCCATCTGTCGGTTGCCGCGCCGATCGAGGATGCCATCGAACGGGTGAGGCAGAACGGCGGTCAGGTCGTCTCGCCTGTGATCTCCATTCCGGCGGGCACATTCGCCTATTGCCTCGACCCGGACGGCAACAGCTTTGGGCTCTTCGTCTAGGTGACGCATGGTAAAGAGCTGGAACGACAGGCTGAACACGCCAGGCATCAACGGTATCAAGGCGACGCCGCGCACTGTTGGCGACGTCGTCGAGGGCCAGCCGATGCTGGTGCCGACGGCACGGCAGGTTGATGATTTCATCCGCTCCATTCCAAAGGGCGTGGCCATGGATGTCCGCGCATTGCGCACTGCGCTCGCCATCGAGCACGGCGCCGAAGTGACATGTCCGGTCACCATCGGCTATCATCTGCGCACTGTCGCCGAGGCAGCCAACGAGGATCTGGAACGCGGCATGACGCTGAGCGACATCGCGCCGTTCTGGCGGGTGCTGGATGCAAAGACGCCGACAACAGGGAAGTTGTCCTTCGGCGCGGCATTCGTCGCCGTGCAGCGCAAGCGCGAAGGACTCGAACCATAATGCATGTCGCCCAAAAGTGGGAACCGGTTTTGGGACAACGACATGCATAAAAACAACATCGAGGGACCATACGATGCGCCGCGCCGACAGGCTCTTCCAGATCGTGCAGCATCTGCGCGGTGGCCGTCTGGTCACCGCCCAGAAGCTGGGCACGTGGCTCGAGGTTTCCGAGCGAACCATCTACCGCGACATCGCCGACCTGCAGTCGACCGGTGTGCCGATCGACGGCGAGGCCGGCGTCGGCTACATGATGAGGGAGGGTTTCGACCTTCCGCCGCTGATGTTCACGCGTGACGAGATCGTCGCGCTGGTCGCCGGCGCCCGCATGGTGCGTGCGTTTGGCGGCGCTGCCATGGCGCGGGCAGCCGACGAGGCGCTGGTCAAGATCGGCGCCGTGCTGCCCGATGCCGAAAAGGACCGCATCGCCCGCACCGAAATCCACACGCCGATGTGGGTGGTGAGCGACGCCGCCCGCGAAGCAATCGACTTGATCGAGCGCGCGGTGGAAAAACGCCAGGTGCTGACCATCGACTACTCCGACGAAGCAGGCCGCAGCACCGCGCGCGACATCCGGCCATTGGGCCTGTGGTTCTGGGGCAAGGTGTGGACGCTGGTTGCCTGGTGCGAGATGCGAGACGATTTTCGCGCTTTCCGCATTGACCGCATCGCTTCGGTTGTCATCGCCGGCCGCGTTTTCAAGCCGGAGCGCGGCAAGCAGCTCGCCGATTTCTATCGTGCGGTTGAGCGCAGCGAGGATTACGGCATGGCACCGGACCGGGCCGCGCGAACCTGACGCTCTTACCTTCTCCCCTTGTGGGAGAAGGTGGATTGGCGCGCAGCGCCAAGACGGTTGAGGGGTGCTAGCTTGAGCGCTGTTGGTGCCAAGCTGGAACACCCCTCATCCGACCGAGCTTCGCTCGGCCACCTTCTCCCACAAGGGGAGAAGACAGGCGCCTCACCTACTCCTCGTCGTCCTTATCCTCGTCCTTCGACTTCAGCGCCGAAAGCTTGGCGAAGACGGCGTTGGCGTCGAGCTCCGCATCCTCGTCCTTTGGCTTCTCCGGCGCCGGCACCAGGCGCTCGGTCAATGCCGCCGGCAGCAGCGTGTCGCCGGCCGGCTGTGCCTGCTCGCGGCCACGCGAGGCGCGGTTGACTTCCATGTCGAGGTCGATCTGGGAAGCGAGACCCAGCGTCACCGGATCCATCGGCTGCAGATTGGCCGAGTTCCAGTGCTTTCTGTCGCGGATCTGGTCGATCGTCGACTTGGTCGTGCCGACGAGGCGCGCGATCTGCGCGTCCTTCAACTCGGGATGGTTGCGCACCAGCCAGAGGATGGCGTTGGGCCGGTCCTGGCGCTTCGACAGCGGCGTGTAGCGCGGACCCTTGCGCTTGGATTCCGGCACCCGCACCTTAGGGTCGGACAGCTTCAGCCGATGGTTCGGGTCCTTCTCGGCGCGCGCGATCTCGTCGCGGGTCAGCTGGCCGGTCATGATCGGGTCCATGCCCTTGATGCCTTGCGCCGACTCGCCATCGGCGATCGCCTTGACCTCGAGCGGATGCAGCCCGCAGAACTGCGCGATCTGCTCGAAGGAGAGCGCGGTGTTGTCGACCAGCCAGACGGCGGTCGCCTTGGGCATCAGCAGCGTATTGGCCATTGCAAAATATCCTTCTCGTTCGCCCGCGTTCCCGCGCGGGCGGTGGTTTTAGAGCCACCAAAATGGGAAATTCGCGGTCTGTATAACCGCTCTCTCGCCATTTCGCAATGTTTTTGGGAGGCGCCGCGAGGGTGGCGGAAGATTATCGAACCTGTCAAAGCAGCCCTTTTGGATTCAGCACCGCTCCTTCGGTGAGCCGCTCAGCGGGCGCGGCCGGTAAACCGGCAACAAAACGTCCTCCTGTCGGCATTTGCCGACTGTTAGAGAGGAAGTGTTTCATCCACATTTCGCCTTCGGCAGCGGCGACCTGCCCTTGGGAGAGCAGCCCGCCGCCGATGTGGGCTGATCGATGTTGGAAACCGGGCACGCTGTCGCTGCGGGGTTGTTTCCGTTCGCCATTTCCTATGCGCTGGTCGCAATGCTGCCGGGCGCCAATTTTGCTGTCGTCGCGCAGGCCGGGCTAACCGCTTCGCGTGCTACGGCGCTTTCGGCTGCCGCCGGCATTGCCCTTGGCGCGAGTTCGCTGGCGGCGGTCGTCGCGACGGGAGCCGGCGCGCTGCGGCCGGGGGGCATTGCACACCAGATGGCCGCCAGCCTTTACGGCGCAATGCTGGTCTTCATTGGCTGGAATTCGATGCGGCGGGCGCTGTCGATCAAGACTGGCGTCAACGAGCCGAAGCCGGTTCCAATCGTTCGATACTTCCGGCCGGGCTTTGTCACGGCAGTGGCAAATCCTGCCACCGCACTGTTTTTCGCATCCTCGACGCTGAATTTAAATGCTCGCGGGGCAACTCACCTATCCGTGGTCGCATTGGTGTTTGCCATTGCGATCGCCTGGTTTGGTCTTCTCGGCCTTTCCATTTCCCAACCGGCCACGCGGCGATTTTACAGTCGTTTCCGAAAGCATGCGGACATCGTGCTGGGAGGAGCCCTGGTGGCGCTCGGCTTTGCCGCGCTTGGTTATTGAGAAAGATACCCCGGCGCTCCACCGACCGGCTAACCTGGTTAAGGATGGTAGGCTCGGGGACGTGAAGCTTTTTTCGCAGTTAGCATCTTGCCGGCCGTTTCGCGGCAACCGTTCAATCGTCGCAGCCGCCGCTGTTGCCCAGACTCCAAAACGACAAAACCCGCCGGACAGGGTCCAGCGGGCTCGGAACCGGCGACGGGAAATCCGTCTGCTGCGGCTCTGGCTTCTAAAGCATGATCTCGGACCTAGGCGCCACGTCGCGAAAAAGCGGCTTGATGGTTTCGGGCGAAATCACGTTCGAGATCAAAGCGCCTTGCGGGCGATCCTCTCGATGTCGCCACGGTTGATGCCGAGATCGTTGAGCTGACGAGCGTTCAGCTTGTTCAGTTCGCGCACGGTTTCATTGTACATGCGCCAGTTACGGAAAGCGCGGATCGGGTTCATGGTAGTCCTCCATCGTTTCGATGCCGCTCAAATAGGCATCGTCGATGAAAAATTGAACAGACGCTTTTGCATGGCCGCAATGCGTTTGTTGCATTGCACAATTAAGCATTTGTTCAGCTTGTTGGAGCGACGTGCGTCCCCGCCAACGCACAAAGCTTGCTCCAACGCTTTGAGCCGCGCATCGTGCTTTCCGAACCGGAGGTCAGCGCAGCAAAATCGATTCCGATTTTCGGCCCGATGCGTCAGCCGACATCGAGCACGATCTTGCCGATATGCTCGCCATCCTCCATCCGCTCATGCGCCCGCCACGCTTCCTTGAGCGGGAAGATCATGTCCATGACGGGTGCTACCTTGCGGGTGCCGAGCAGCGGCCACACCTGCGCCTCCAGCGCCGCGGCGATCGCCGCCTTGAATTCGACGGTGCGCGGCCGCAGCGTCGAGCCGGTGTGGGTGAGTCGCTTGACCATGATCTTCGAGAAATCGGCGCTTGCCACCGCCCCGCTCTGCGTGGCGATCTGGACGATACGGCCTTCCACCGCCGCGGCCTCGTAGTTTCGCGCCACATAGTCGCCGCCGACCATGTCGAGGATGATGTTGGCGCCCTTGCCACCTGTCGCTTCCTTGACCGCTGCGACGAAATCCTCCTCATGGTAGTTGATCGCCCGGTCGGCGCCGAGCTTCAGGCAGGCGTCGCATTTCTCCTGGTTGCCGGCGGTGGTGACGACATAGGCGCCGAAGGCCGAGGCAAGCTGGATCGCCGTGGTGCCGATACCGGACGAGCCGCCATGCACGAGCAGCGTCTCGCCGCTCTTTAAGGCCCCGCGCTCGAAGACATTGTGCCAGACGGTGAAGTAGTTTTCTGGCACCGCCGCCGCTTCGGTGTGGGTAAAGCCGGCGGGCAGCGGCAACACGCTGCCGGCATGAACCTTGACATATTCGGCGTAGCCGCCGCCGGGCGTCAGCGCGCAGACCCGGTCGCCGACGCGCCAGCGCGAGATCTCGTCGCCAAGAGCCGCAACTTCGCCCGACACTTCGAGACCCGGCAGGTCCGACGCACCGGGCGGCGGCGGATAGGCGCCCTTGCGCTGCTGCACATCCGGCCGGTTGATACCGGCGGCGCGCACCCGGATCAGGATTTCGCCGGGACCCGGCACGGGCACGTCGCGCGTTTCCGGTTTCAGCACCCGCGGTCCGCCGGGTTCCGAGATCGCAATGGCCGTCATCTTCGCCGGAATTTTATTCTGTCCACTCGCCATGAATTTTCCCGTCTCGCTTCGCCAGTTTCTTGCCGGCTGCCAGTCTCTTGCCGGCTATTTGCATCCATGCCCTTGCCCTATGTATGCTGATTGCCAAATCAGGCAAATGGCCACTACAGCGCCGGGCGTCCGATTGGACGCGCAAAGGACGCTGTAGCAGTTTAATTTTTGCGCATGAGCGAGGAGCGACGATGGCGATCTTCGACGACGAACCCAAAAAGAAAGCGCGCCCGCATGAGATCGGGCAGGATCTGTCGCTGCTTTCCGTCGACGAACTGTCCGAGCGGATCGGCATCTTGCGCGACGAGATCGCTCGGCTAGAAGCCGAACTCAAGGCCAAGGGCACCACCAAGTCGGCGGCCGAGGCGCTGTTCCGCCGCGGATAGTTTCCAGCCGAAGCGTCCGCCGCCGAAAAGCCCGAATGCGACTGTCTTCAGACCCCTCCCTAAATTCCAGCCGGATCAGCTAAATGTTTGCAAGCTACCGACCGATCCTCTCGCTGCTTCGCGGCACCGCTTTCCTGCTAGCGGCAACCGGACTGCACGGGCTGCTGTTGCCGCTGCGCGGCCAGTTGGAAGGCTTCTCCACCGCATCGCTCGGCCTGATGGGCACGGCCTGGGCCGGCGGCTTCGTCACCGGCTGCTTCTTTGCGCCGCGCCTCGTGCGTCGCGCCGGTCACGTACGCGCTTTCGGCGCCTTTGCGGCATCGGGAGCCATCGTCGCACTGCTCACCGGCCTGATCATCGACGAATATGTCTGGATCCTGCTGCGCGCCTTCACCGGCTTCACCATGGCCGGCGCCTTCATGGTCATCGAAAGCTGGCTGAACGAGAAGTCCACCAACGAGAACCGCGGCACCGTCTTCGGCCTTTACATGATGGTCACCTATGCCTCGATCATGGGCGGCCAGATGATCGTTGCCGGCGGCGACGTGAAGTCGGCCTCGCTGTTCATGATCACCGGTATCCTGTTCTGCCTGTCGCTCATTCCGACCGCAGTATCGACGGCTTCGCACCCCAAGCCGCTGCAGGACGTCTCGCTCGACGTCAAGGGGCTCTATGTCAATTCGCCGGTGTCGGCGATCGCCTGCGTTTTGATCGGCATCGCTAACGGCGCCTGGGGCACGCTTGGTGCCGTCTATGGCGCCCGTATCGGCATTTCCACGGCCGAGATCGCGCTGATGATGAGTCTGGTGGTCGTCGCCGGCGCCGCCATGCAACTTCCGGCCGGGCGTCTCTCCGACAAGACCGACCGCCGCTTTGTGCTGGCGGGCCTGGCCTTCGGCGCGGCGCTGTTCGCCGTCGCGGTCTTCCTGTTCGAGCCGCGCTCCGGCGTCTTCGTCATCGTCTGCACCGCCGCCTACGGCGCTTTTGCCTATACGCTGTATTCGATCGCCGTTGCCCATGCCAACGACCACGCCCGGGCGGAGGATTTCGTCAAGGTGTCGGGCGGCCTGCTGCTGCTCTATGGTTTCGGCACGATGATCGGGCCGCTGCTGGCCGCCGGCCTGATGGGCTGGATGCGGCCGGAAGGCCTGTTCCTTGCGACGGCATTCGCGCATCTTTGCCTGGCGGGCTATACGCTGCTGCGCATCAGCCGGCGCGCGCCGGTGCCGATCGAAGACCGCGACGCCTTCAAGACGCAACCGGCCGAGCGCTCGATCACGCCGGAAGCATTGCGGCTCGATCCGCGCAGAAAGCCTGAAACCAACGGTTGAGATTTAGAAAACTTTGCCCCACAAATAAGGCATGATGTTTTCTGACGCCTTCATGGCGATTGCCGATCCCAACCGGCGCCATCTTTTGGAAGAGCTCCGGCGCGGCCCGAAGACCGTCAACGAACTGGCCGCCGGGTTGCCGGTCTCGCGCCCGGCTGTTTCGCAGCATCTAAAGGTGCTGCTCGATGCCGGACTGGTCAACGCCAAGCCGGAAGGGACAAAGCGCGTCTATACGGTCAGCAATGCCGGCTTCCTGAAGCTCAACATCTGGCTCGACCAGTTCTGGGATGCAGAGCAGCTTGGCTCGCCCGGAAACTGAGATGCGCCGTCGCATCTTTGCCAGTAGCGCACCAGGCGCGTCGAGCAGCTCGCCCGTGCCATGCTGCTTGCGGGTGCCGAGATCATCATGGCTGTCGAGAAAGGCACACTGCTCCGTCATACCTCCTCGGCAGGCCGATGAGCTAGCTCAATGGTTGTTGCGGGACGAAAACGCCGTCCTTGTAGGTAGCGCCGAAATAGACCTCGACGCTGTGCAGCCTACCGTCCTGGAACGAATGCAATTCGGTGTTGCGGAAGACCTTGCCGTCGAGCGTTTCGCAGCGATAGAGAACGAAAGCACCGTTGCCGTCCTCGCAAATCCTCTCGACGGCGATCGACTTGAACAGCGTGCTGTTCGGCCAGCAGCGCGCAAAGTAGGTCGCGCGGCCGATGGCGTCGTCATAGGGGCTGGTGAAGGTGAAATCGCCTGTCAGCACCGCCTCGATGACGCTGCGGTCGTTGGCCCGGTAGGCGGCGAAGTAACTGCGGATCAGGTCCGATCTGCTTTTGACAGGCATGGCGAAAGCTCCTTAGGATTCAGCTGCTTGGCGTTGAGCCGCATATCGTCCCATTGAAACAGTCTCGGGCCTCGGCCTAAGCGTTCCAGCTTGGACGTTTCTGAACACGGTCGAGCCAATGATGGACGTTGACGAGCGAGTCCGGGATGTCGGCTCCGAAGAAGGCGCCAAGCCACGCTGCGACGGCGGCGGTGATGTCGGCGACGGAGTACTGGTCGCCGGCGATGAACGGGCGGCCATCGGCGATCTCGCGGTCAAGCCACGCCCACTTTGCCGGAACGGCTTCGCGCTGCGTTTCGGCGAAAGCCGGGAACTGCACGAGACGCTCCGCAAACATGGGATCGGAATGCTGGGCAATGCTGCCAATCGTTCCGAAGATCTCGATCTCGGCGCGGCGGTTCCACATCTCGACCTTGCCTTGCCTGACCGCGTCTGAGCCGAACAGTGCCGGCGTTGGATGAAGCGCCTCCAGATAGCGGCAGATGGCGATGCTTTCGGTGATCACCGTCCCGTGATCGAGCACGAGCACGGGAATCTGGCCTAGTGAGTTGAGCTCAAGGAATTGCGGCGCCTTGTGCTCGCCTTTTGTCAGGTCGACTTCAACCCGCGGAACGTCGATGCCTTTCTCAGCCATGAAGATGCGAACGCGGTAGGAATTCGGACCAATGCCGCAGTAGAGTTTCATACTATCCTCCCGATTCTGCTGGTCTTTGGCTCAGGCTGCGGCGCTCACGCGCATTCCACCCGCAGGTTGTCGAGCATCTGGCTCAAGCCAGCCTGATGGTTTTCGGGCTGATCATGGCCGTCAAGAAAGGCGCCTTGCTCGGTCATCACCAGCCGGCAGCCTGTGCCTTCTGGACTGAATTCAACCGTCAGCAGGCCGACAAACAATCGCTGGCCGCTGCTGGTCATGCCACCAGCCGAGACGATGCGCTGGTCGCGCACTATGTCGAGGTAGCGCGTCTCGTTCACATAACTCTCGCCACCCTTGGGTCCGCTGAGCGCAATGCCGCCCACCTGGAACTCGAAGCAGTCAATGCTGCTTTCCCACCCCTCGCCGGGCGAGCCCCAGCGCTGCAATGCGGCGGGATCGGACCAGGCGGCGAACACCCGCGCCGGCGAAGCGTCGTAGCTGCGTTCGAGCACTATGGTCGAATGGACGACGGAGCGTTCGCTCATGTTGGCCTCCTCAGTTTCCTTCGGTTTCGTCCTTGGTTTCCGCGAGAAAGGCGCCGAGTCGGTCGAGCCGCTGTTCCCAAGCCAGGCGCCGTTCCTTGATCCAGTGTTCGGCGGTCCTCAGCGCCTTCGGCTCGATCTGGCAGGTGCGCACCCGGCCGAGCTTTTCGGTGCGGACGAGACCGCTCGCCTCGAGCACGTTCAGGTGCTGGACGACTGCCGACAGCGACATCGCCAGCGGCTCGGCCAACTGGCTTACCGAAGCGGGGCCGCACGACAGCCGCTCCACCATGTGCCGCCGCGCCGGGTCGGCGAGCGCCTGGAACATCAGGTCGAGCTGGGCGGTATCCTGCAGCATCGGGCTTAGCCGTTGTTGTAGGGGAAGAGCTTGAAATAGGGCTGCGCTTCCTCGATCACGCGGGCGACAGACGGGCGTTGCAGCAACCGGTCGTGGTAGCGTCTCACCGCCGGATATTTGTCGCCGAACGGCTCGACCTTGTTGGCATAGAACAATGCCGGGGCGGCGGCGCAATCGGCCATCGTGAAGGCCTCGCCCATCGCCCATGTCCTCGACTGCATGTCCTGTTCGATGATGGCGTAGGCGCTGCGCAGCTGGGCGCGCGCCTCCTCGACGCCGAACGGATCGGTCTTGCCTTCCGGCCGCAGGCGGTCGCCGACGATCTTCTGCATCGGGTGCTGCACGTAAAAGTCATAGAAGCGGTCGGCGAGGCGGGTCTGGCGGGCGAGATCGATATCGGCAGGGATCAGCTCGACCGGTCCGGGATAATACGCGTTGAGATATTCGATGACGATCGTCGATTCCGGCACCGTCCGGTCCAGCGCTTCATCGCGCAGCACCGGCATCTTGCCCGCCGGCGACAATTTCAGGAAAGCCGCGCGCGACTGTTCATTGCCGAGATCGACGACGACCGACGTGAACGGCGTGCCGTTCTCATAGAGCGCGATCAGCGGCTTCCAGCAGAAGGAGGCCAGCGGATGGAGATGCATCGTCAAGGACATTGTTTTGCTCGTTCCTTTGGTGGTTCGCCGCTGCATGGTTTACAGAGCTCAACACTGAAGCGATTACTTAACTATTGCCGATGGTGTGTCAAGGTCCGGCTCCGCGCTTATCTGGGCTTGGCTATGGGCGACGATGGCATCAACGATTGCGGCCCAATCGTCGGGATGGAGTTCGTGGCCGCCGCCTTCAATGCGGACAAGCCTCGCGCCGGCAACTGCTTCGGCCAGAGCGGCGCCATGCTCGACCGGAAAGATCGGATCCTCGGTGCCGTGGATAACGAGGAGCGGCGCCGTCATTTGACCCAGCCGCCCCTTCCAGTCCTCCCCGCCCTTGAGCATGAAATGATTGGTCGCGCTTAGAAAACCGCCGGACCGGTCGTAGTCCTGTTCGACGAAAGCCCTCGTTCGCTTCTCGTCGAAGGGATGCGCGGTGCCTGCGATCGCATGCGCGTCCTTGACGATGAAGTCGACCACCTGGGCTCGGTCAGACCAGTCGACCTTCGCGCCTTCGGCCGAATGCTTCGTATAGGCCTCGGTCGTGCCAGGCAGATGCGACGTGTCGATTCCTACAGGAGAAGTGCTGATCGCCGTAAGCGAGGCGACCCGCGATGGATATTTCAGCGCCACAAGCTGCGCGATCATGCCGCCCATCGACATGCCGACCACATGAGCTTTCGCGACGCCATGGCCGTCGAGAACGCGGAT
The DNA here is from genome assembly GCF_024707545.1 of Mesorhizobium onobrychidis. Lineage (NCBI taxonomy): Bacteria > Pseudomonadati > Pseudomonadota > Alphaproteobacteria > Hyphomicrobiales > Phyllobacteriaceae > Mesorhizobium > Mesorhizobium onobrychidis. The sequence continues at coordinate 1,336,220 of NZ_CP062229.1, read as the reverse complement.
GGCGTCGTCCGCCATGTCGTCGAATTTGTACGGCGGCTCGCCCGCCGCATATTTGATCGAACGGCCGGTATCGCGATTGTCATAGCGGATCACGAACAGGCCCTTGCCGGCCAGTGTCCGGCAGAACGCCTCCGGCCACCAGAGCATAGAAGCCATGGCGCCCATGATCAGCAGCACCGATGGGTGCGCGGGGTCGCCAAATGTCTGGGACGCGATTTCGGGTTCCGCAGCCTTCATCATGATCGCAGTCTCCTCTCTATAAACTGATTGCATTTTGCAATCAGTTGCACGATAATAAAACTGATATGATAATGCAACCGGTTTCTTTCGGAGAATCGCATGAGCATCGATCGCCGGTCTGGGTGCCCGATCAACCTGTCGCTTGAAGTGTTTGGCGACCGGTGGAGCCTGATCATTCTTCGCGACATGATTTTCGGCGGCAAACGCCACTTTCGCGACCTGCTCAACGGATCGCTGGAACGCATCGCTTCCAACATCCTCGCCGATCGGCTGAAGCGGCTGATGGAGCTCGGCATGCTGACCAGGGCCGACGATCCCACTCACAAGCAGAAGGCGATCTACAGCCTGACCGAAATGGCGATAACGCTGGTGCCGATCCTGGCGCATCTCGGCGCCTGGGGTCGCGTCTGGCTGCCGGTCAGCGAGGAACTCTCGATCCGCTCCGAGCTTCTGGAAAAGGGCGGCCCGCCGATGTGGGAAAAGTTCATGGACGAACTGCGCCATGAACATCTGGGCACGCCTTCCGATACGCCGCCGGATGCCACCGTGCGTGCGAGTTTGCAGGCTGGATACGAGGCGGTTGTCGCCCGAAAGGCGCCGGGCGCCGGGTGCGATCCTGACGCCTGACCAACTTATTTTCCCCATCGCAGACCGGCTCTGCTATTAAAGAGATTGAAAGCTATAATTTACGGGATTGGAAAAAGCCCTTGGTTGAGAACTCTAAGGATACTGCTCGCGCGCGGGCCGATTTGCGTTTCAAGAAGCAGGAAGAGGCAGCCACGGTTCGTCAGAAGGCGATGGCGGAATATGTCGCCGAGAGCGACGCCCGCCAGATAAAGACCAGCAAACTGAGGGCGCTGCGCCTCGCCAAGGAAGCGGAAGATCTCGCCAATGCGCCGGCTGCTCCGGCAAAGAAGCCGCGCGCCAAGAAAAAATAGAGCTGGTTCCTTGCGCATGACGCTGGAAACCGGAATCGGTTTCCGGAAAAGATCACGCGCTGATTCAACGCAGCCGCCACCGCAGGCATCAAGACGGCTGGCTTCACCGCCGATCCGGGCTCAGGCCGGGCCTCTAGTTCACGTTTATGTCACGAGTGGCCGCCCGCATCGACACCGAGAAACCGGCCAGGACGTCGACCAGTGCGATGACCATCAGCGTGAAGAAGACCGAGTGCGCCGCACCCTTCACCAGCAGGAACTCGACCAGGAACGCCACGAAGACGAAGGTCGACAACAGGTGGTCCATGACCGAAGCGTTTGACGTGCGCGTCGATTTCACGATTTCGATGAAAAAGAGGATCAGCCCGATCAGCACGATCAGATCGCCGAGCGTCATCGAGAACACCCCGCCCGACATCATGCGGATCGAGAACATTTCGCTTGCCCAGGGGTCGTCGCCGCCGCCGAATATTCCCAGAAGCCCGAGATTATAGAGGACGAAGGGCACGATCAGCAGCGGGATGGCACCGAACATCAGGCGGCTCCGGTTGGACAGCCTTCTCTAGTATGCGCTCGGCGTTCGCCGTCAAGAAATTTCGTACGTGACCGCGAACACGGACAAAGACCGTGCGAAATAACAGTGCCAGCCGGCCCGGCTGCCATCCGATACGGCTGCTGGGCTGCCTGAAATGGTTCGGTGGGCGATCATCTGAGCCAAATGCAAAAAGACCGGCGCAATGGCCGGTCTTCGGGAGTCACAAAACCGTCGAAAGCGTTCTCAGCTTTCCTTCGGCTCCAGAACCTGGCGACCGCGATACATACCGGTCTTCATGTCGATATGGTGCGGGCGGCGCATCTCGCCGGAATTCTTGTCCTCGACATAGGTCGGGGCCTTCAAGGCGTCGGCCGAACGGCGCATGCCGCGCTTCGACGGAGAGGTTTTTCGTTTCGGTACGGCCATGGATATGCTCCGCTACATGGTCAAAATGCCCCGGCTGCCCTCGTGAAAGGGCCGCGTCAGGGGCCGGAATCTGAGAAAGTCGGGTGCCTATACACGCCCTGCGCCGTTTTGGCCAGCGCTGCCGCAAATTTTTTTAAGCTAACGCAGACAGCCGACATAGGCGCCGGACCGGCCTGCGCGCCGCTCGATCAGCGCCGCCAGCCGTCTCAGCCCCGGTCCGGGCTTCGCCGGGTTGCGTGCGATCGGGTTCGGCAAGGTGACGGCAAGCAGCGCCGCCTGGCGACGCGACAATCGTTTTGCCGAAACCCCGAAATGGTGCTGGGCGGCGGCCTCGATGCCATAGATGCCCGGCCCCCATTCGGCGATATTGAGATAGATTTCCATGATGCGCCGTTTCGACATCACCATGTCGACATAGACGGCCAGCGGCAGTTCGACGACTTTCCGGACCGAGCCCAGCGGCCGCGACCACAGATAAAGGTTCTTCACGGTCTGCATGGTAATGGTCGATGCGCCGCGCGTCATCTCGCCGGCCAGCGCGTCGTCGACGACGCCCCTCAACTCGCCAAGGTCGATGCCGCGATGGAAACAGAACTGCCCGTCCTCCGACATGATGACCGAATTCGCAAGCGCCGGCGCCACATCGTCGATCGAGACCCAGCGCCGGTCATAGCCGGAAAACGTCGCCAGATCCTTCAGCATCAGTGTCGATACCGGATGCACGAACGGCGGCAGATACAGAAAGGTCAACACCACCGGCATCAGCGCCAGCACGACGGCGACGGTGATACCGCGCCGGACCCAGTGCCGGGGCCAACGTTTGAGACCGATGCGGTTGCCGCGTTTCGGCCTCACCATGTCCAGCCCTTCGGTTTCGTGATCGACGATCGGTTCCGCCAAGCCGCTCAATCCATGCTGCTCCCTGCCCCGGCATAATGGCGCTTGGCTTCTTGCGCAACGTCTGAGTGTCGGCTACCCGTCCCCGGCATGACGAAAGACGATCAAATACCGTTCGAGGCAGCGCTTGTCGCACGCACAGGGCCGATCGAGGCGCTGCTCAGGCGGCTGCTCGGCGACCGCCCGCTTTCAGGCGAGATCGAGCGGCCGCAGCGTCTGATGGAGGCGATGCGCCACGGCGTACTGAACGGCGGCAAGCGCCTGCGCCCTTTCCTGGTCATGGAAAGCGCCGCGCTGTTTTCCGCCGACGGCGAGGCGGCGCTGCGCGTGGCGGCCGCGCTCGAATGCGTGCATTGCTATTCGCTGATCCATGACGATCTGCCGGCCATGGACGACGACGATTTGCGCCGCGGCCAGCCGACCGTGCACAAGGCCTTCGACGAGGCGACCGCCATCCTCGCCGGCGACGCCTTGCTGGCGCTCGCCTTCGACATCATTGCCGACGAAGCGACGATGCTGCCGGCCGAGCGACGGGCGGCGCTGGTGCTGGCGCTGGCCCGCGCCGCCGGAGCCGGCGGCATGGTCGGCGGCCAGATGCTCGATCTCGAAGCCGAGCGTATCAGGCCGGACGAAGCCGGCATCATCCGGCTTCAGGCGATGAAGACCGGCGCGTTGATCCGCTTCGCCTGCGAGGCGGGCGCAATCCTTGCCGGCGCACCAGCGGCCGACCGTGAAAGACTGGCGGAGTTCGGCTCGGCGATCGGGCTTGCTTTTCAACTTGCCGACGACCTGCTCGATCTGACGGCGGATGCGCACCAGATGGGCAAGGCGACCGGCAAGGATGCCGCCGCCGGCAAGGCGACGCTGGTGGCACTGCACGGCGCCAACTGGGCGCGGGACCAGCTTCAAGGCCTCGTCGACCAGGCCCACGCCTTGCTTCATCCCTATGGCGAAGACGCCGTGCTTCTGAAGCAGGCAGCGAAATTCGTGGCGGCCCGCAACAGCTGACGCTGTTCCAACTGCACTCCCGACGTCTTACGGCGCGCCGTGTAGCCAAGGAGGGTTGGTGAACTGTTCGGCCAGAAAATCCACGAACACGCGCACACGCGGCGACAGAATTCGACCAGGCGGATAAACAGCGCAGATTGGCGGTCCGTCATGATGATTGTATTCGGTGAGCAATGCGGTCAGCCTGCCTACCCTGATATCCGGCCCGACCAATATCTCCGACATGCGGATGATGCCGACACCGGCGAGCGCCAGCCGGCGCAGGGCTTCGGTGCTGTTGGCCTCTATTGGGCTGCGGATACGCATGCTTTGCGGACCTTCCGGGCCATCGAATTCCCAGATGTTGAGGCCGCCGCGTGATGTGATGCCGAGACATGTATGATGTTGAAGGTCGCCTGGCGTCATCGGTGTGCCGTGTTTTTCGAGATACCGAGCTGACGCGCAAATGACACGGTGATTGGGCGCCAGCCGCCGCACCACCAGCCTGGAATCGCTCTGGGCGGCAACACGCACGGCGACGTCCGTCTCCTCAGCCAGTAGGTCAACAATCGCATCTGTAAACATCAGCTCGAGCTCAATGGCCGGATAACGGTCGATGAAAGCCGGCAACAACGGCACGATCAAACGATGGCCGAAGGCGCTCGGAAGACTGACGCGCAGCCGGCCGCGCGGCTCTGCGCCGGGTTGAATCGCGATTTCAGCCTCTTTGATGTCGTTCAGGATACGGCGAGCGCTGTCGGCATAGGTGCTGCCTTCCGCCGTCAAGCTGATGCGCCGCGTCGAGCGTTGCAGCAAGCGTACGCCGAGACGGGATTCAAGGCGACCTACGATTTTGCTGACGGCCGAGGGGGTCATCCGCAGCCGGCGCGCCGCCGCCGAGAAGTCGCCTTCCTCGACAACCGACAGGAACACACCCATCGTTTCTTGCCGGTCCATGTCATCTATTCCATTTCGCGATGCTCACGAACTGCATCGGTGGGTACGTCGCCAGCGCAGCGCCGCAATTGGCCGGTTATGCCTTCGGATCGTCCGCGTGCTCATTCGGTCACGGCAAAGATGAGGAACCGCTCAAGGAGCAACGTCCGGGCTAGCGCAGCCGGCCGATCGGAATGATTTCGGGCGATGTCGGAGCGTATGGCTCGCCACGCCAGCTGCCGAGCCATTCTTCGACGACCAGCCCGGTCTGGTCCAGCATCTGCGCAAGGCTTTCCTTTGTCGGGAAGGCGATTTTCGATTCGGCGCTGAGCACCCGTCCGCTGTCGGGAATTTGGTAATGGGTGGAGTAAGTGACGACACCGGTAGCGGGATCGTGCCGGAAATCGTTCCACGCTCTTACCGTGCCCAATCCGGGATGACTCAGTTCCCGTTCGGACCGTTCCGGCGTCCACTCGAGCCATTCCTCCGCGGCTGGATTTCGCGTGTCGAAGATGAAGCGCCCATCGGGAGCCAGATGAGCAGCGATCGTGCGAAGCACCGCCTCTCGATCTTCTGGCGTGAGGAACACCTGGAAGGCGTGCCCGGTCAAAAGCACCAGATCGAAGCGTCGTCCGAGCCGGACGTTTCGCGCATCGGCCTCGACCCAGTCGACCCTCTGCCCGCCGGCTCTGCGGCGGGCGATATCGAGCATCGCCGGCGCCGGATCGACACCGGTCACGCTGCGCCGGTCGGCGAGCGCGGCGGCCAATTGTCCGGTGCCGCAGCCGAGGTCGAGAACGCAGCCCGCATGCTTGGCAAAGCCGACGCAATAGTAGAAGTCCACGCCGCCTTCGTTCTCGATATCGTAGAACTGGACGAGATCGGGATCGCTGTAGAGACGGTCGGTCATCGTGGGCCTATAGCTCGAGCCATGGATCAGCAGAATTCGTGAAATGAAAGCACAGCTTCGGCGGTTGGCGGCCAATCAGTCGATGCCCCTACCGATTCCGCACCACAATGCATGCACCGCCGACGCTTTGCAGTTTCTGGCAGATGTTGTCGGCCTTGGCTTTGGAGTCGGCGCCGATCCGGACCGCATAGATGCCGCGCCTGCCGATCGGCGAGCGCACCCGGCTGACCACCGGATTATGCCCGCCAAGCAAGGCCGGAAACCGGCGCTTCACACCATTCCATTGATTGAGCGCGGCGACGCGGCGGAAATTGCCGGCCACCTGCACGCCCCACGGCTTGATGTTGATCGACGCCATGGCCACGGTTTGGGACTTGATCACCGGCAGCTTGCGGCAGGCGACCGCGAAACTCGCTTTCTTGTCGAGCGGCTGGATGGTGCCGGCATAGGCGGTGTCGGTGAACCTGTCGGCCGGCTCGCCCATGATATCCAGAACGTAGTTTTCGGTCTCCATCGGCAGGAAGCCACCGGAACTCAGCCAGCGCGATACCCGGCTTTCACCGGCATTGTAGGCGGCGGCCGCCAGGCCCAGATTGCCGAAGCCGGTTTTCATTTCGGCGAGATATTTTGCCGAGGCGGGGATGGCCTGCCCGATATCGAAGGAATTGGCGAGACCGCGTATCTTGGCGGTGCCCGGCATGAACTGGGCTATGCCTTCGGCGCCCACCGGACTGACCGCATTGGGATCGAAGCGGCTTTCCTTCCAGATCAGCCGGGCAAAGAAATCCTTGGGCAGGCCGTTTTGATCCGCATGGGCCTCGATCAAGTTGCAAACACGGTCGAGCAGCCGCTGCTTAGCGGGGCGCGGCGGATCGGCGTGGGCGGCTGTCGCCCAGCCCAGCCCACCAAGCAAAACCAATCCACCAAGCAAAATCGGCGTCGCCCAGGGGAAGCGCCGCATCGACCTACTCCGCCGCAGCCTTGCCAGGTTGCCCAAACCGCTGCTCGATATAATCGGCGACCATTTTTTCGAAGTCGGCGGCAATCGAAGGGCCGCGCAGCGTCGCCGCCTTGCTGCCGTCGACGAACACCGGCGCCGTCGGCGTCTCGCCGGTACCGGGCAGCGAAATGCCGATATCGGCATGCTTGGATTCACCCGGACCGTTGACGATGCAACCCATCACCGCGACCTTGAGGTTCTCGACGCCGGGGTATTTTTCACGCCACACCGGCATGTTCTTGCGCAGATCCGCCTGGATATTCTGGGCGAGTTCCTGGAACACGGTAGAGGTCGTGCGACCACAGCCGGGGCAGGCGGCGACGATCGGCACGAACTGCCGGAACCCCATGGTCTGCAGGAGTTCTTGCGATACCTGCACCTCGCGCGTGCGGTCGCCGTTCGGCTCCGGTGTCAGCGAGATGCGGATCGTGTCGCCAATGCCTTGCTGGAGCAGGATGCCCATCGCCGCGGACGAGGCGACGATGCCTTTCGAACCCATGCCGGCCTCGGTGAGGCCGAGATGCAGCGCGTGGTTGGAGCGGGTGGCAAGCTCGGTGTAGACCGCGATCAGATCCTGCACGCCACTGACCTTGGCCGACAGGATGATCTTCTCGCGGCCAAGGCCGATCTCCTCGGCCATTTCGGCCGATAGGATCGCCGACTGCACGATCGCCTCGCGCGTTACTTCCTGCGCGGTCAGCGGAAAGCCCTGCCGCTGGTTGTCGTCCATCAGCCGGGTCAGAAGCTCCTGGTCGAGCGACCCCCAGTTGACGCCGATTCGCACCGGCTTGTCGTACCGGATCGCCATCTCGACGATCGCCGCGAACTGCCGGTCCTTCTTGTCCTTGAAGCCGACATTGCCGGGATTGATGCGGTATTTGGCCAGCGCCTCGGCGCAAGCCGGATGGTCGGCAAGCAGCTTGTGGCCGATATAGTGGAAATCGCCGACCAGCGGCACGTTGATGCCGAGCCGTTCGAGCCGCTCGCGGATGGCGGGCACGGCGGCAGCACTCTCGTCGCGGTCGACGGTGATGCGCACGATCTCGGAGCCGGCGCGATGCAGCGCCGCAACTTGAGCGACTGTCTGGTCGACATCGGCGGTATCGGTGTTGGTCATCGACTGGACGACGACAGGGGCACCCCCGCCGACCATCACGCCGCCGACATCGACACCGACCGACGTGCGGCGCGGGAAGGGAGAGGAAAAATATCCGGTCATGGCCGGTTGCCCCTTGTTAGCCCATCACCCCGAATTCCGGAAAGAATGATGCGCAAAAATCAAAATACAGCGTCGTTTACGCGTCCGAAAGGACGCGCGGCGCTGTAGAAGGTCCGGGCATGAGGTGGAGGAGCAAAGATGGCTTGTCAATGGCGACAGGCAGGCAGATCTGCCAAATCGGTAACAGGAAGACGGTGGCAAGCCATCTTTCCTGTCCATGTCGCTGCAACAAAATAAAGGAACGCTCCGGCGGCATTGGTTGCCACCGGAAAAGATGCTCGCGCGCCAAAGCGTCGCAGTTATCCCTGCGCATGCCCGAAAATCGGAATCGATTTTCGCTGGGGATCATGCGCCAAATCAGGAGTACTTCCTTTGCGCATCCAAAGGACGCGCGGCGCTGTAGAAGAGCGTCAGTGCTTGGTCGGTTTCGCCTTCAGTTTTTCAATCTCGTCCTTGAGTGCCAGCTTGCGCCGCTTGAGATTCACGATTTCGAGGTCGTCGACCGATGGATGGTTCATCGCATCATCGATTTCGCGTTCGATGTCGCCGTGTTTCCGCTGCAGCTCATCAAGATGGGATGCAAGAGACATGATTGGTTCTCCCTTTCATGGTTTCCTCGATTGCAGCCGTCAAGGCGCGTCCACCGCAAGTTCGCTTCTGTAACGGCATAATGACAGTGTGCCACTATCGGGCATCGATGTCGAATGCTGCGTGGTAGCATTCCACGACAATACGAAATGTGGTATTGGCTGCGCGCCGGTGCAAGATACCTCCGGCCTCGCCCAATCAGGCCCATTTTTGGGCGCCGCAGACGTGCAGACGGTAGATAATGTCCGAACAGGAACAGGCTGATATCCGCCTCGAATATTCTCGGCTGAAGCAGGAGCACGCCGATTTCGACGCGGCCATCAACGCGATGATCGCCATGAACTGCGACCCTCTGCAGATCCAGCGCATGAAGAAGAAAAAACTTTTCCTGAAGGACCGGCTGATGGCGCTGGAAGACCGGATCATTCCCGACATCATCGCGTGAGCGAATCCCACTTACCGTCGCGACAAATTCTGCTCATCCCGTGATCGAAAGCCTCGCGGCGCGTTCGCGCAGCAGGGCGATGAGATTGCCGGTCTTCTCCTCGGAAGTATCGATGGGAACCACCAGGCATATCGTCGCCTCGACCTTGCCGGCAGCTGAAAAGACCGGCGCGGCAAGGCATTTTGTATAGGCGTCGACAAGACCTGAGGTTACACAGTAGCCGGCAGCCCCAGCCGTAGCGATATCGGCTATGAAGTCGTCCAGCAGCAATCTGCGGCCGTCTGGCAGGACGAGATCATCTTCGGACACCATGTCTTCGATCACCGCCCTTTCGAAACCGGCGAGAAGCAACCGCCCGGAAGCGGTCCAGGGAAGCGGGATCTGCAGACCTGTGGCCGAACTGATCCGGAACGGCCTAGTGCCTGGACTGGAATGGACAATCGTGTAGCGGCCGCTTTGCAGCATGCACAATTCGGAGGTCTCGCCTGTTTCGCGCGACAGGTTGTCGACTTCCTGACGCCCTCGCCTGAGCAGGTCGTTGCCGCGCACATAGTCCATTCCGTAGAGATAAAGCTTCTTCCCGAAATAGACCCGATTACCGTCGCCGGCCATTTCCAGCAGGCCCGCATCCACGAGCGAGCGCACGAGCGTATAGATCGTCGAGCGCGGCGCATTCACTCCCTTGGCGAGATCACCAATCCCGATCGCACGCTGGTTCGCGTGAAGAAACTCCAGGATATGGAGCACCCGGTTGAGACCCTTCTCGCGAGAGCCCGAATTCCTGTCTTCGTCCGGACCAGCGTCCGGCCGAACTGCCAAGGCATTGCCATCTTGCATTACTTGTTCCTGATGTTAGTATCTGTCTTGTACAGGATACATGTGTCTTTTGTAAGAGACAATCCAGCAGATCACTGATGCATGTATCGGCAAAGGGGAACACAACACGAAAAGGAGGTCGCCGTGAACGACACATCCAAAAGACGTGAATTTCTGAAACTGGGAATGGCCGGGCTCGCAACGGCCGGAGTGGTGGGCGCGGCAGCAACGGTCGATGTTCAGAAGGCGGCGGCGCAAGCGGCACCGGACAGCCTGCTGCGCACCGTTCTCGAGCGCGGCAAGGTGATCGTCGGCACCGGCAGCACCAACGCGCCATGGCACTTCGAAAACGATGCCGGCGAACTGGTCGGCATGGACATCACCATGGGGCGCATTCTTGCCAAGGGGCTTTTCGACGATCCGACCAAGGTCGAATTCGTCATGCAGGATCCGGCCCAGCGCATTCCGAACGTGACCACCAACAAGGTCGACATCTCGATCCAGTTCATGACCATGACCGCCCAGCGCTCGCAGCTGATCCACTTCTCCCGGCCTTATTACGTCGAAGGCATCGCCTTGCTGACCCTTCCGAACGCCGAAAACAAGACCTTCGACAAGCTGCTTGCCAGCGGTTCGGCGACACGGATTTCCATCCTGCAAAACGTCGATGCCGAGGCAAATGTGCACATCGTCCTGCCGGAAGCGCAGGTGATGCAGATTGACACGCAGGCCAACGTGCTGCAGGCACTGGAATCGAAGCGCGTCGACGCCGCCGCCGTCGATCTGTCGACGGTCCGCTGGCTCGCCTCACGTAATCCGGACAAATACTTCGATGCCGGCAAGAGCTGGTTCTCGATGCTTTACGGCGCCGCACTTCGGCAAGGCGACCCCGACTGGCTGACCTTCGTTAACACGACCTTCACCACCGCCATGTTCGGCCATGAGACGGCGCTCTATGACGCTGCATTCAAGGACTATTTCGGACAGGAGCCGCCGGCGCGCCATCCCGGCTTCCCGGTCATCTGATGCAAGCCGGCGGAAGGGCCGCGCCCTTCCGCCTCCTTCTCGTCGACAGCCCTCGATATGACAGGGACACATGGGCTATACACTAAACTTCAACCTGATCTGGCGGCATTTCGACAAGCTCTGGGGCGGGCTGCTGCTCAGCCTCGAGCTGGCCGTGATCTCCATCGCGATCGGCATCGTCATCGGGCTGCTTCTGGCGGTCTGGTACGTATCGGCCGGGCGGCTGGTCCGGACCGCCATCGCCGCCTATGTCGAATTCATCCGCAACGTACCGCTGATCCTGCTCGTCTATCTCGTCTTCTACGGCCTGCCGACGGTGGTCGACATCGCCTACAGCGCGCAGACCTCATTCATTGCCACGCTGTCGCTCTATAGCGGCGCGTATCTGGTCGAGGTGTTCCGCTCGGGGCTCGAAGCGGTTCCGCGCGGGCAGCTCGACGCCGGCAAGGCGATTGGCCTGACGCCATGGCAAAGGCTGCTCCATGTGCGCCTGCCGACGATGCTGCGCATAACGCTGCCCGCGCTTTCCAACACGTTCCTATCGCTCTTCAAGGACACGTCCGTTGCTTCGGTCATTTCGGTGCCCGAGCTCACCTACGGCGCCCAGTGGATCAACTTCAACACCTTCCGGATCGTCGAGGTCTACCTTGTGGTGACGGCGATGTACCTCTTGACGGGCTACGCGCTTCTTTATGCGCTTCGGCTTGTCGAGCGCCGGTTCAGGGCGGCGCACTAGGATGCTTGGCCAGATCGCCTATGCCTTGCCCTTCCTGGCCCAGGGTTTTGCCGTGACACTGTGGGTGTCGCTGCTGGTCGTGGTATTGTCGCTCATCGCCGGTGTGATGATGGGCGTCGGCCTTGTCTATGGCCCGGCTCCGCTGCGCTGGGCAGTGCGCATTTTCAGCGACACCATTCGCGGCATTCCGATCCTGGTGCTCATCTTCTTCGTCTATTACGGCCTGCCTGCCGTCGGCGTCCATCTGGAATCCTTCTGGGCAGCCGTGCTGGCGCTCACCCTGTTCAAGACGGCACAGGTCATCGAGTATCTGCGCGGTGCGGTCGGTTCCATACCGAAGGGGCAGTCCGAAGCGGCGATGGCGATCGGGCTGACCTTTCGCCAGCGACTGGCTTACGTCATCTTCCCGCAAGCGTTCAGGCGCTTCCTGCCGCCTTGGATCAATGGCGTCACCGATGCGGTGAAGGGCAGCGCGCTGGTCTCGCTGCTCGGCATCACCGACCTGATGCACGCCATCAACCAGGTCATCGGCCGCACCTACGAAGCGATGCCGCTCTACATCCTCGGTGCGGTCATCTACTTCGTCGTCAATTACGCCCTCTCCCTAGCCAGCCGACGGTTGGAGCGGCGTTTCTCCTTCATCCGGGAATAGCAAGATGTCCATCTCCCCGCCCGCCAATCCGGCGCTTCTCGACATCTCCGACGTTTCCAAATCCTTTGGATCCGTCGAGGTCCTGCGCTCCGTCAGCCTGCAGGTGACACGCGGCGAAGTGGTGACTGTCATCGGACCTTCCGGCAGCGGCAAGACCACGCTGCTGCGCTGCGTCAACTTCCTGGAGAGCTACGACATCGGCTCCATCCGCATCGACGGCAAGGAGGTCGGCTTCCGCGACACGGGAACACGCCAGCGCCGCAGCGAGCGCGACCTGGCGAAGATGCGCGCCGAAACCGGAATGGTGTTCCAGAGTTTCAACCTGTTTCCGCATCTGACGGCGGCCGGCAACATCATGCTTGGCCTGCGCAAGGTGCGCGGCAAGAGCAGCGCCGAGGCCCGTGCCATTGCCGAGCACTGGCTGGGCCGGGTCGGACTTGCCCACAAGGCCGACAGCCTGCCCGCCGAGCTTTCCGGTGGCCAGCAGCAGCGCGTCGGCATCGCCCGGGCGGTGGCGATGGAGCCGAAAATCCTGCTGCTCGACGAGATAACGTCCGCGCTCGACCCGGAACTCGTCGGCGAGGTGCTCGAGGTCGTGCGCAGCCTGGCCGAGGACGGCATGACGATGGTGATGGTCACGCACGAGATGGCCTTTGCGCGCGACGCGTCGAGCCGCATCGTCTTCATGGCGGATGGCGGTGTCAGCGCCGCGGGTCCGCCTGCCGAGATTCTGGGCACCGAGATCGACAATGAGCGTCTTCGCAGCTTCCTGGCGCGGTTTCGTGCCTCGCATTTCTGACACCGGGCGGCGAAAGCTGTCGCAAGGAGCCTTTTCATGACGCCTTACATCCGGCTCGCCGAATTGGGCCTGACGCTGCCCGAGCCGCCGACGCCGATCGCCAATTTCGTCACCCACGCCGAAAGCGGGCGGCTGATCTTCCTCTCCGGCCAAGGGCCGCTGCGCGCCGATGGCACGCTTTGCACCGGCAAGGTGGGCGAGGACGTCACGGTTGAAGAGGCCTATAAGCATGCCCGTCTCACCGGCCTGAACCTGCTCGCCGTCATGCACGCCGCGGCAGGCGACCTCGGCCGTATCGTGCGCGTCGTCAAGCTGCTTGGCTTCGTCAACGCCATTCCGACCTTCAGCGACCATCCGCAGGTGGTGAATGGCTGTTCCGATCTTTTCGCCGAAGTCTTCGATGGTATCGGCGGGCACGCCCGCTCGGCGATCGGTGTTGGTTCCTTGCCGGGAAACATTACGGTCGAAATCGAGGCGGTCGTCGAGATCGCCGCCTGACATCTACCAATGGGATCTCTAGAGATGAAAAACTATTCCGCAAACGGCTCCAACACGACAATCCGCGAACGGCTCGGCCTTCGCCCGATCATCAATGTTTCCGGCACGATGACGGCGCTCGGCGCCTCGATCATCGTCCCGGAAGCGATCGCCGCGATGTCGGAGATCGCTTCGCAGTGGGTGGAGATGGACGACCTGCAACGCGCCGCAAGCACGGTCGTCGCGCGCCTCACAGGAGGCGAGGCCGGTTTCGTCACGGCTTGCTGCGCCAGCGGCATCACCATGGCGATTGCCGGCACAATGACCGGCACCAACCTTCTGGCGATCGAGCGGCTGCCGGACGACACCGAGGGCCTCAAGTCGGAGGTCATCGTCCAGCTCGGCCATATCGTCAACTACGGCGCGCCGATCGACCAGTCGATCCGGCTTGCCGGGGCCAGGACCATACCGGCCGGCACGGTCAGCGTGACACAGGATTATCACGTGCGCGAGGCGATCCGCGACCGCACCGCGGCAGGCCTCTATGTCGTTGCCCATCACACGGTGCAATACGGCATGCTCTCGCTCGAGGAATTCTGCGAGATCTGCCACGCCAGGGGTGTCCCGGTGATCGTCGACGCCGCCTCCGAATACGATCTGCGCGGCTTTCTCGCACGCGGCGCCGACATCGTCGTCTATAGTGGGCACAAATTCCTCAGCGGACCGACAAGCGGCATCGTGACGGGGCGCAAGGATCTGGTGCAGGCCGCCTATCTGCAGAATCGTGGCGTTGCGCGGGCGATGAAGGTCGGCAAGGAAAGCATCGCCGGAACCATGGCCGCGCTGGAGGCCTGGGAGTGGCGCGACCATGCCGGCATCCGCAAGCGGGAAGAAGCCGCTCTGCATCTGTGGAAGGACGCATTGCTAGGCCTGCCCGGTATCGCCGCGCATATCATTCCCGATCCGACCGGCAATCCGCTCGACCGCCTGCAGGTGTTTGTTACGCCTGAAAGCAGGTTCACCGCCGCCGGCCTTGCGTCGGCGCTGGCGGCCGGTTCGCCCCCTATTATCGTCCGCAACCACGAGGTCGAGCGCGGTCACTTCTTCCTCGACCCGTGCAATCTTCATCCTGGCGAGGCGGAGATCGTCGCCGAACGCCTGCGGGCCGTGTTGAGCGCGGCCGAGCGTCCGGCGGATGCGATGAAGTCCGCCCGCAAGGATAGCGCCGGCGCCTTGCGCTGGCCGGATTAGGTAATGATGGTGCCTCGCGCCCGAATGCTGCGCAGAGGCACCACATCCTTGCCGTCGATCCCGAATTCCGCTAATGCGCGCCTTTGCCGCCGGGAGCAGAAGCTTGGACGATCACCGCGCCGACGTCGCCGTCATCATGGGCAGCCAGTCCGACTGGGCGACGATGCGCCACGCCGCCGAAACGCTGGAGGCACTGGGCATTCCGCACAAGCGGCTGATCGTCTCGGCTCATCGCACTCCCGACCGGCTCTATGACTTTGCCAAGGGCGCCAAGGCGGCCGGCTTTCGGGTGATCATCGCCGGCGCCGGCGGTGCGGCGCACCTGCCCGGCATGACGGCGGCGATGACGCCGCTCCCGGTTTTTGGCGTGCCGGTGGAATCGAAGGCGCTTTCCGGACAGGACTCGCTGCTCTCCATCGTGCAGATGCCGGCCGGCATTCCGGTCGGCACGCTGGCCATCGGCAAGGCGGGCGCCACCAATGCCGCCCTTCTGGCTGCGGCCGTGCTGGCGCTAACCGACGAAAAGCTCGCTACCCGGCTCGATGCGTGGCGCGCCGCCCAGACCGCCAGGGTCGCTGCCGAGCCCACGGACACGCCATGAGCCTGCCCGCGGAATCGACCATCGGCATCATCGGCGGCGGCCAGCTCGGCCGCATGCTGGCCATGGCCGCGGCCCGCCTCGGCTACCGCACGGTCGTGCTGGAACCGCAGCCGGATTGCCCGGCGGCACAGGTCGCAAACCGGCAGATCACCGCCGCCTATGACGACACGGCTGCGCTCGCCGAACTGGCTGCAGTCAGCGCCGTCGTCACCTACGAGTTCGAGAACGTGCCGGTCATGGCTGCCAGCGCGCTTGCCGTCACGGTGCCGGTCTATCCGCCGGCGCGCGCACTTGAAGTGGCGCAGGACCGGGTGGCGGAGAAGAAATTTCTCAACGGCATCGGCATTCCCACCGCGGATTTCTGCCCCGTCGACAATGACGACGAATTGACGGCGGCGCTGAAAAAGTTCGACGGCAGCGGCATATTGAAGACGCGGCGCATGGGCTATGACGGCAAGGGCCAGCGCGTGTTCCGCAACATGGAAACAGGGGGCTTTGCCGGCACCTGCGAGGCAATGGGCAACGTGCCGCTGATCCTCGAATCCTTCGTCGCCTTCGAACGCGAGATTTCGGTGATCGCGGCGCGCGGCATGGACGGTTCGCTCGCCGCCTACGATCCGGCAGAAAACGTCCACCGCAACGGCATCCTGCACAGCTCGACCCTGCCGGCCAGGATAGGGTCCGAAACCGCCGCTGCAGCGCAGGCGGCGGCGGCAAAGATACTTGCCGCGCTCGACTATGTCGGCGTCATCGGCATCGAGTTCTTTGTCCTTGCCGACGGCGCGTTGCTGGCCAATGAGATCGCGCCGCGCGTTCACAATTCCGGCCACTGGACGGAAGCCGCCTGCATCGTCTCGCAGTTCGAGCAGCACATTCGCGCCGTCGCCGGCCTGCCGCTGGGAAATCCCGGCCGCCATTTTGACTGCGTCATGGAAAACCTGATCGGCGACGACGTCCTAAGCATCCCGGCTCTGCTCGCCGAGCCCGATCTGATGCTGCATGTCTATGGCAAGGCCGAGGCACGCCCCGGCCGCAAGATGGGCCATTTTACGCGAATGGGCCGCCACCGTTGAGGCTATTGGACGGCGCCGCTCCAATGCCGTCGATAGGGCAGAAACTCAAACTCCGCCACATGCTTGGTTGACACGGGCAAGGCTCCTCGTTTATGAGCCACGCACAAGTTGAGAGGCGCGCTTTCCGAGCGCGCCTTAATAATTCGGCCCAAGCGGGCCCAGACCGACGGGCAAGACCATGAAGATCAAGAATTCGCTCAAGGCGCTCAAGGCGCGTCACCGCGACAACCAGCTGGTTCGCCGCAAGGGCCGTGTGTACATCATCAACAAGACCGCTCCGCGCTACAAGGCGCGCCAGGGCTGAGTCTTTTCGCGTGGGGGCGCCTGCCTCCGCGCTTGCATGATTTGCCGGCCTGCCGGCCCTCTCACGCTAAATTCAGTTTGACGATCCGCTGTCCGGGGTTAGATTCCGGTCATGCGGATTCTTTTTGCATTCTTCGCGGCGCTTTTTCTTTTCGGTTTCGCCCCGCTTCCGGCTCAAGCGGAAGACCCGGTCACCCCTCCGGTTGCCACGACCAGGGAGGCAAGGCTCGACCAGCTGTTTGTCGACCTGAAGCGCGAGCGCAATGAAAAAGCCGCCGAGCGCATCGCGGCGCGCATCTCGCACGAGTGGTCGCAATCCGGCAGCGCCTCGATCGACCTGATGATGCAATGGTCGCAAAAAGCGGCCGAAGACAAGAAGTTCGACGTGGCGCTCGACTTCCTCGACCAGGTGGTGACGTTGCAACCGGCCTATGCCGAAGGCTGGAACCGGCGCGCCACCGTACATTTCATGATGAATAACTTTGGGAAATCGATGGCGGACATCGACCGCACGCTGCAGCTCGAGCCGCGCCATTTTGGTGCACTGTCCGGCCTGGCGCAGATCATGGCGGTAACCGGCCACAAGCAGTCGGCGCTGGAAGCCTGGCAGCGCGTGCTCAGCATCTATCCGATGATGCGCAGCGCCCAGGATCAGGTCGGCTCGCTCTCGGAAGAACTTGCCGGCGAAGGGATTTGAGGTTGGCGGACAATTCCACTTGAGTGAAAGTCTTTTTAGCTAGACTGTGAACTAATTTCGCTCTGGTCCGTATCTCTCCCCATGAACCCGATCTACGCCGCGCTCGCCTTCCTCATGGCGCTTGTGTTCACCCTTACAGGTGTCACCCGCGCCGGTTCATGGCTGATCGAGCGCCGCAATCCGCCGATCGGCGACTTAGCGGATATAAACGGTGCCCGCATCCACTACGTTCACGTTCCGGCGCGGAAAAACGCCGAACTGCCGCCGATCGTCTTCATCCACGGCGCCAGTGCCAATCTCAGAGATCAGATGCTGCCGCTGAGGCCCTTGCTGGAAGGCCGTGCCGAGATGCTGTTCTTCGACCGCCCGGGTGCAGGCTGGTCGGGGCGCGGCCCCGGCAACAACGAGACCCCATCGGCACAGGCCAGCACCATCGCCGCTCTGATGGACCATCTCGGCATCGGGAAAGCCATTATCGCCGGCCATTCCTTCGGCGGCTCGGTGACCACCGCCTTCGGCCGCGAGCATCCCGACAAGACGCTCGGCCTGGTGTTCGTGGCGCCCGCCACCCATCCCTGGCCGGGCGGCGCGACCGCTTGGTACTACAATTTGACGACCATTCCGATTGTCGGCCGGCTGTTTTCCGAAACGCTGGCCTATCCGTCGGGAGCGCTGCAGATGAATACCGCCACCGCCTGCGTCTTTGCCCCCAACAAGGTGCCGGACGGCTATGTCGCCGAGGTCTCGATCCCGCTGGTGCTTCGGCCGAACGCCTTTCGTGCCAACGCCACCGATGTCGCCGGGCTTTATCGCCACACGCTCGATGCCGCGCCGTACTACCGCGATATCAAGGCGCCGACTGTGGTCATCTCCGGCGACCGCGACAAGGTGGTCTATGCAACGATCCATTCGGTCGGCCTCGTCCGCGACATCGCCGGCGCCGAGCTGGTCTGGGTCCACAATCTCGGCCACAAGCCGGACTGGATCGCGCCCGATCTCGTCGTCGGCGCGATCGAAAAGGTCGCCGGCAAGGAGGTGGACCTTCAGGCAATGGCGAAGGCCGTGGAAGTCAGGGTCGCCAACGACACCTACGGCGCCGGCAAATGCGCCGACATCAAAGCGCCGGAAGCCGACCTCGCGCCGATTTAGAGCAACCTCGCCGAGGCGCGTCGAATTCGTGGATGACGCCCGTCATCTCAGCCGGCGGCAGCCAGGCGACGAGCGCGGTCGGGATCCGTGAAGGCCGCGTAGGGGTCTTCGGGCCGGACTTCGATGACCCTCGACGTGCGGGTCCAGACGCCCGCATGGTCTTTGCTCATGTGGCCTCCAATGGTCGCGACACGGAGAACAGGACCTCTCCCTGCCGCGAATCCGCCCAGTGTGAGCGGCCTAGCGGCGGGCCTGCACCTCCGACCCGACATAGGCGATGCGCAGCATGTTGGTGGAGCCCGGCGTCCTCAGCGGCACGCCGGCAGTGATGATGACCCGGTCGCCCGGCTTGCCGAATCCCTCGTCCAGAGCGATGCGGCAGGCGCGGTCGACCATATCGTCGAGGTCGATGGCATCGGGCGAGACAACGCAATGCGTGCCCCACAAAAGCGACAGCCGCCGCGCCGTGTTGACGATCGGCGACAGCGCGACGATCGGCACCTGCGGCCGCTCGCGCGCGGCGCGCAGGCCGGTCGTGCCGGACGCCGTGTAGGTGATGATCGCCGACAGTTTCAGCGTCTCGGCGATTTCGCGGGCGGCGAGCGAGATGGCGTCGGCGCCGGTCGCTTCCGGCTCCGAGCGCTGCGCATTGATGATGCCGGCATAGGTCGGGTCGGTTTCGACCTTGCTGGCGATGCGGTCCATCATCGCCACCGCTTCGACCGGGTAGGCGCCGGCCGCGGACTCCGCCGAGAGCATGATGGCATCGGCGCCTTCGAACACGGCGATCGAGACGTCCGACACCTCGGCGCGGGTCGGCACCGGCGCTGTGATCATCGATTCCAGCATCTGCGTGGCGATCACCACCGGCTTGCCGGCGCGGCGCGCGGCGCGGGTGATCTGCTTCTGGATGCCGGGCACGGCTTCGAGCGGCATTTCGACGCCGAGATCGCCGCGGGCGACCATCAAGGCATCCGAAAGTTCGATGATCTCGGCCAGCCGGGCGACGGCTTGCGGCTTTTCGATCTTGGCCATGATGAGCGCCCGCCCGCGCGCGATCTTGCGCGCTTCCGCCAGATCCTCCGGCCGCTGCACAAACGACAGCGCCACCCAGTCGACACCGGTGGCCAGCACCGCATCGAGGTCCCTGCGGTCCTTTTCGGTCAGCGCGCCGACCGGCAGGTCGGTGTCGGGCAGGCTGACGCCCTTCTTGTCGGAGATGGTGGTGCCGGCGACGACGGTGCAGACGATCGCCTTGCCGTCGCTCTTCACCGCCTTCAGCTCGAGCTTGCCGTCGTCGATCAAAAGGCGGTCACCGGCCTCGACCGATCTCAGGATTTCGGGGTGGGGCAAATAGACCCTGGTCGAATTGCCGGGCTCGGGATTGTCGTCGAGCGTGAAAGTCTGGCCGAGTGTCAGCGCCTCCTTGCCGCTGACGAATTTGCCAACGCGCAGCTTAGGCCCCTGCAAGTCGGCGAGAATACCGATCGGCCGGCCGACTGCTTTCTCGACAGCGCGGATGCGACCGACAAGTGTGTGCATCAATTCATGATCGGTGTGGCTCATATTGATGCGAAACACGTCGGCGCCGGCTTCGAAGAGCTTCTTCAGCATCTCCTCGGAGGAGGAGGCCGGACCGATGGTGGCGAGTATCTTGACCTTGCGGCTGCGTCTCATTGACTGTTTGTTCCCGGGGCGGCTGGAACGCCCCCCGTTGCGGGGTCATCGGTCAGCTGGACCATCCAGCTTGCCTGCTCGCCCGTGTCATATTCCTGGAATCCGGCGCGCTGGAAGCCCCGGGCGACGCAATCGGCAACGCCGGCGATCTTGAACTCTTTTTCGGCCACGCACATGTTGATCGGGCCATCCCAGCGCCCGCCGCGCTCGGCGTCTTCTGCATAAAGATAGTAAAACCTTGATGACAGCGGCCCTTCGATCAACGTCTTGCAGCTCGATCCTTCGATGTGCCACCAGCCTTCGGTGATCCAGCCGGCCTTGGCGCGATAGCCGATGCCGACGCCGACCAGGTTCTGCGTGGCGTTGCAGACACGGAAATCGGCGCGCGCCGGCGAGGCAGCAAGCATCGCGGCGAGGCCCACAGCAAGGGTCAGGAGCGGTATAGCGAAGGCATAGCGCACGCGCGGCCTGCCGGCGGAACCCATCCTGAAATCCCTCAAGAACCACATTTGCATCTCTCAACGCCCCTTTTCGGAAAAGTCCGGGCGCATGTCAACGCGCCCTTTTGCTCAATTCCAATCGATTTAGAAAGGCTTCGGCGCACGGTCTGTCGCCTTCTGCCAGATTTCCGCAGAAACCGTGGCCAAACGACGGCATTGCGTAATCGTCCCCTTCGTGGAAAGACGATACCATCCTCCCTGGAAGCCAGCGAACAGACCATTTCCCGCCGATGACCCGATCCACAGTTTTCGCGCCTTTCGACGTCGTCGAGGGCGACCGCAAGCGAGGCATCGTGCTTTTGGCCGATCACGCCCGTCGCGACGTGCCGGAAGAGTATGGCAGCCTCGGCTTGCCGGCGGCGGAATTCGACCGCCATATCGCCTACGACATCGGTGTCGAGACGGTGACGCGCGAATTGGCGGCTTTGCTCGGCGTGCCGGCGGTACTCGCCAATTTTTCGCGACTTCTGATCGATCCCAATCGCGGCGAAGACGATCCGACGCTGATCCGCCAACTCTATGACGGCACCGTCATTTCGGGAAATTATCCACTTGCCTTGAAAGAACGTGAAAGGCGGCTCGACCGCTTCTATCGGCCCTATCACGATGCCGTCGGCGCCATGATCGCCTCAGTGGCGCAGGCTTCTGCAGGCGCACCCTTCATCTTGTCGATACATTCCTTCACCCCTTTCATGCAGGGATTCGTGCGCCCTTGGCATGTTGGTATCCTGTGGGATCGCGACGACCGGGTGGCGCGACCGTTGATCGACATGCTCGCCGAGGACAAAAGCCTTATCGTCGGCGACAACGAGCCCTATGACGGCGCATTGCGCGGCGACACCATGTTCAGGCATGCCATCATCAACGGCTTTGCCCATGCGCTGATCGAAATCCGTCAGGACCTGATCGCCGGTCGGAAAGATGCGGTCGCCTGGGCCGAACGGCTGGCGCCGGTCGTTGACGCTATCAACCGCCGTCCCGATATACATCAGGTCAAACGATTCGGCTCGCGCACCGGGCCGCCGTAAGGAGGTTTCGATGACCGAACTCAGCGACGAGCAAAAACGCGATTTCGAAGCCGCCGCCTTCCGCCGACTGCTTGCGCATCTGCGCGAACGCACGGACGTGCAGAACATCGACCTGATGAACCTCGCCGGCTTCTGCCGCAACTGCCTCTCCAACTGGTATCGCGACGCCGCGGAGGCCGAGGGCGTCGATCTCAGCAAGGACCAGTCGCGCGAGATCATCTATGGCATGCCTTATGCCGAATGGCAGGCGCTCAACCAGACCGAGGCCTCCGATGCCAAGAAGGCGGAGTTCGAGGCAAGACGCCCCAGGGATCATTAAGACCACGATCCCGAAAAGTGGAATCCGGTTTTCGGATAAGATCATGGTCGAACAAAAAGCCCTGTCCCGATCGGCTCTCATCAACCTCGGATTCAAGCGAGCCGCTTGGCCCAAGCACTTCCAAGAGCGAGCGCTTGACTGAAGATTGAATCGATCTAATTTGCCGCGCGAAGCTATTTTCGCACCGGACTCTAGACGATGGACACGCTAAAAATCATGCAGACCGCCATTCGTGGACGATGGGCCGTGGCGGCCATCTTCCTGGCCAATGGTTTTCTGACCGGCGCCTGGGCGCCGCAGATCCCGGTGGTCCTGACCCGGCTGGATATCAGCAAGTTTACGCTCGGCCTGCTGATCCTGCTGTTCGGCGCCGGCGCGGTCACAGCCATGACCTGGTGCGGCCACCTGATCTCCAGGCATGGTTCGCGCACCGTGCTGCGCTGGTTCGGCCTCATCGGCAGCTTCGGCTTGCTGGTTGTGGCGCTGGCCCCCAACGTGCCGCTGGCGGCCATCGCCATGTTCATCTTCGGCGGTTCGATCGGCGGCATGGATGTCGCCATGAACGCCAATGCGGTCACGGTGGAACGGCGCTTGTCTCGCGCCATCATGTCGTCCTCGCACGGCTTCTGGAGCCTTGGCGGTTTCGCCGGCGGCGCTCTCGGCGGCTTCGCCATCCAGAACTACGGTCATCTCGCCCATGCGATGGTCGTGACGGCTCTCGCTTTCGCCGTGATTGCAGTGGCAGTCCGCTACCTGGTCGCCGAGGACAAGCCTCAGGTGACCGAGCATCACAAATTCGCGCTGCCTGGAAATCCGCTGGTCTATCTGGTCGGACTGATGGCGCTGCTGACGATGATCTCCGAGGGTGCGGTGCTCGACTGGGCGGCGCTTTACCTGCAACAGGAACTCGGCACCGACCTTGCCATAGCTGGTTTGGCGTACGCCGCTTTTTCCGGCGTCATGGCCGTCATGCGCTTCGCTGGCGACGGGGTCCGCAACCGTTTCGGTGCCGTGACGACCCTGCGCATCTCGGCCCTTGTCGCCGCTGCCGGGATGCTGGTGGCCGGGCTGGCACCCTCGCCCTGGCTCGCCATCTCAGCTTTTGCCTTTTGCGGCTTCGGCATCGCCAATATGGTGCCGATCCTGTTTTCGGCCGGCGGCAACCAGGAAGGCATGTCGTCCGGCACCGGCATGAGCGTCGTCACCACCATGGGCTATTCCGGCATTCTGGTGGCGCCCTCGGCAATCGGCTTCATCGCCGAGCACTCAAGCTTCGGTCCGATCTTCGTCGCTTTGTCGGGGCTGCTGGTCGTCGTATTTTTGATGGCCGGGCTCGCTCACCGCGCCGAATTCGCTCCCGACGCCGCACCAGCCGAATAGCGCTTCAACTCCTCATAGAGGAAATCCGCGACACGGCGGATGCGCACGCTGGTGCGCACGTCGCGGTGCATGGCCAGCCATACCGGCAGCGTCGGCAGCGCGAGGCCCGGCAGCACTGTCTCCACCAGCGGATCGCGGTCGACCAGCGGTTCCTGGCCAAAGCCGATGCCGTTTCCCGCCCGCACCGCCTCCCACAGCACGATTTGGTTATCGGTCCTGAAGCGGAAGGCATTGCGGGTGAGCGGGACACCGAATTGGGCAAAGCCGCGAATGATCTCATCGCTGCGGTCGAAGCCGATCAGATCGTGGCCGGCAAGATCGCCGGGTTCGCGCGGACGGCCACGCCGGTCGAGATAGGATTTTGCCGCGCAGGCGCGGAGCGGAATGTCTGTCACCTTGCGCGCCACCAGTTCGTTCTGCGCCGGCTTGACCATGCGGATGGCGATGTCGGCATCGCGGCGCAAAAGGTTCTCGACCTGGTTCGACGCGACGATCTCGACCTCGATGCCGGGTTCCTCGGCGCCCAGCCGAGCCGTCATCTCGGGCAGGACATAGGCCGCCACCACCTCGCTGGCGGCAATGCGCACCGTGCCCTCGATCGCCTCGACCGATCCCAGCGCCAATAGCGAAAAGGCGCTCGCCTGCTCGCTCACCGCCCGGCCGCGTTCATAGAGCGTGCTGCCGGCTTCCGTCAGCGCATAGCCGCGCCGCCCGCGCCGGAACAGAGTGACGCCGAGCGCCTGCTCCAGCTCGGCGATATGACGGCCGAGCGTCGGCTGGCTTGCGGCCAGCTTGCGCGCGGCGGCGGACAGGCTGCCGGTTTCCGCCACGGTGACGAAGCTCTTGATCAGGTTCCAGTCAATTTCCATTCAAAATCGAATATCATATCGCCAAGCTCAGTCAATTTCCATTCGTGTTCGGGCGGATCATATTGTGACCGTAACGCAAACACGGAGACGAAAAATGACCAAGATCGCAATTCTGGGTGCCAATGGCCGGCTCGGCCGCGTGGTGGCCAAGGCCTTCATCGACGCTGGCTACGATGTCCGCGCCATCACCCGCAGCGGCAAGATACCGGCAGAACTCACCGGCGCCACCGCCGTCGCCGGCGACGGCCTCGATCGCGAAGCGCTTATCCGCGCCACCGAAGGCGTCGACATCATCTTCAACGGCCTCAACCCGATCTACACCGACTGGGGCAAGTGCCTGCCGATGGCCGAGAACGTCATGGCCGCGTGCCGGGCGAACCACGCATTGCACCTCGCTCCAGGCAATGTTTACAATTACGGCTCGCCGATGCCGGCGGTCATCACCGAAGACACGCCATTCCACCCGACGACCGAAAAGGGCCGCATCCGCGTCGCCATGGAAGGCCTCTTTCGCCGCGAAGCCGAAGCGGGCCGAGTGCGCACCATTCTGCTGCGGGCCGGCGATTTTTTCGGCGGCACCGGCACCGGCTCGTGGTTCGATCTGATGGTGGCCGCCAAGATGAACAAAGGCGTCTATACCGCCCCCGGGCCGGCCGATCTCGTGCATGAATGGGCCTATCTGCCGGACCTGGCCAAGGCTTTCGTCGGACTGACTGAGAATCTCGACAAGCTCGGCGCCTACGAGGCGCTGAACTTTCCCGGCCACGCCGTTACCGATCTGGAGATCAAGGCCGCCGCGGAGCAGGCGCTCGGGCGCACGCTGAAACTGACGTCGATGCCGTGGTGGGTGCTGCGCGCCGGCAGCCCGTTCGTGGCGATGTGGCGCGAGCTCGTCTCGATGTCCTATCTTCGCTTCGAGCCACACCAGCTGGCCTCGGCTAGGCTGGAAGGCATCATCGGCACGATCCCGCATACGCGGCTGGACAGGGCGGTGGCAAAGGCTCTCGATGACATCGGTGTCGCCACGATTGATGGCGTTTCGGAAGCTGCCTGAAACGGCCGTTACCCAGCGTATGATACGAACCGAAGGCTCGGAAAGGCCCTGCGCAAAATCAAATGCTACAGCGCTACGCCCTCAAAAGGCGCGCAGCGCTGCACTTTGTCGACCAAACTCCGGTCAAATCCTGCCCATCAGCAGCAACACCAGCAGTACGATCAGGATGACGCCGACGATGCCGGAGGGACCATAACCCCAGGAACGCGAATGAGGCCATGTCGGCACCGCGCCGATCAGAATGAGGATCAGAATTATGACGAGAATGGTGCTGAGCGTCATGAGAAACTCCCCGCTTTGAGGTGTCGCATGACAGGACAATGCAAAAGGCCGCTGGGTTGTTCCCGGCGGCCTTTTCTTTGCGCGGTCAAAATACGCGCGGCACTCCAAGCAAAATTGGCCTATTCGGCGGCCTTCGGGAAGGCGATCGCCGGCTCGCCAAGCGAGCCCGGTCTTGCGGAGGTCTCTACAGTCGCACCGACTGTCTTGCCGCGCCGGAACACCCGACGGAAGAATGCATAGAAGCGGCTGTTCTTACTACGCGTGAACACCATCAGCATCGACGGTGTCACCACCAGCGTCAGCAAGGTGGCGAAGGACAGGCCGAAGACGATCGCCGACGACAGCGATATCCACCATTGCGTCGACGGCGCGTTGATCGTCGTCTCGTGATGGAAGATTTCGAGACCGAGGCCGAAAGCGATCGGCAGCACGCCGAGGATCGCCGACACCGCCGTCAGCACGACCGGTCGGGCACGTTCGCGACAGGTCTGCAGCACCGCGTCCATCTTGTCCCAGCCTTCTTCGCGCAGCCGGTCATAGGTGTCGATCAGCACGATGTTGTTGTTCACCACCACGCCGGCCAGCGCGATCACGCCGATGCCCGACATGACGATGCCGAACGCCTCTCCTGTCAACAGCAATCCCAGGAACACCCCGACCGTCGCCATGACCACGCAGGACAGCACCAGCCAGACGCTGGTGAACTTGTTGAACTGCATCAGAAGCACGAGGAAGATCAGGAAGATCGCGGCACCGAAGGCTTTGCTGAGGAAGGCGCTGGCCTCGGCGCTGTCCTCGTTCGAGCCGGCAAGCTTCCAGCGTATGCCGCTGCCGAGATCCATATCGACGACAGCCTGGCTGACCTGCTGCTGGACAGAAGCGACTTGCTCGCCGGCGGCGACATTGGCCTGGACGACCACCGTGCGCGCGCCATCGATGCGGTTGAGGATACCGACGGTCGGCTCGGGCTTGCGCACGACGAAATTCGAGATCGGCACCGACCCTTGCGAAGTCTGCACCCTGAGGTCGTCGAGTGTCGACAGCGTGCGCCGGTCCTCGGGCAGACGCAGCCTGATGTCGACGGCGTCGTCAGCACCGGCTGGCCGGTATTCACTGAGCTTCAGCCCGTTCGTCACCAGTTGCACAACCGTTCCGACCGAGGTCGGGCTGATGCCGTATTGTGCCGCCTTGGCGCGATCGACGTCGAGCGCCCAGTCGACGCCGGGCGGCGGCAGGCCGTCGGAAATATCGATAACACCGGGCACCTTGGCAATGCGCGCGGCGACGGCGCGCGCCTTGTCGTCGAGACCTTGCGGGTCGACGGCCGAAAGCCTGATCTGGATCGGCTTGCCGGTGGGCGGGCCGGCCTCAGGCACGCGAACCTCGACGTCGACGCCGGGAATGCCGGCCATGACGCCGCGCAGTTCGTCCAGGATCGCGTTCGCCGATTTGCGCTCGCGCCAGTCGACGAACTCGTACTGGATCACGCCGACCACGTCTTCAGGAATGTCCTGGCCGCCGCCTTGCGTCTTGCCGACACGGGTATAGACCGACTTCACGCCTGGCCAGCCGAGAAGCCGGTTTTCCGCGGTCTTCGTGGCGGCATCCATTTCGGCGAGCGAAAGGTTGCCGCGGGCGTGCACATAGAGCAGGCCGTAGTCAGGCTCGACATTCGGGAAGAACTCGACGCCGGCGCCGTATTTCGAATAGGCAAGGCCGACACCGAACAAAAGGCCGACGGTGAGCAGAAGCACGGTAATGGGAAAGCGCACCGCCTGCTTGACCACGGCCATATACCAGCCGTCGCGGTTGTCATTCTCGTGATGCGGCGGCGCCTTGGCGAACAAGGCGCCCAGCGCCGGCGCAAAGACCAGCGCATAGAGCATCGAGGCCGAGAGCGTGACGATCAGCGTGATCGGCATGTATTTCATGAAATCGCCGATGATGCCTGGCCAGAACAACAGCGGCGAAAAGGCGGCGATGCGCGTCATCGTCGCGGCGATAACCGGCCCCGCCATGCGCTTGGCGGCAAGCGCGAAGGCCTCTGCCTTCGGCATGCCTTCGCTCATCCGCCGCTCGGCCAATTCGGTGACGATGATGGCGTCGTCGACGAGCATGCCGACCGCCAGGATGAGGCTGAACAGCACGATCATGTTGATCGTGTAGCCCATCATGGCCAACAGCAGGATGCCGATCAGGAAGGACGATGGAATGGCGAGGCCAATCAGCAGCGAGGCACGGCCCGACAGCGCGTAGAGAATGACGATGAACACCAGGATCACGGCGATCATGACGTGGTTCTGCAGATCGCCGAGCAATTGGTTGACGAAGACCGACTTGTCCTGCGTGTAGGTGACGTGCATGCCTTCCGGCATGGTCTTTATGAAGGCATCGGACACGGTCCTCACCTGGGCGATCGTGTCGATCAGGTTGGAGCCGATGCGCTTCTTCACCTCGATGGCGATCGCCGGCTTGCCGTCGAGACGGGTCACCGTCTCGGCGTCCTTGAAGGTGGAGCGGACGGTGGCGATATCCTTGGCCTGCACCACGGCATTGGGGCCGGCGACGATCGGAAGCGCCGCCACGTCCTCCGGCGTCTCGATCAGCGACGGCACCTTGACCGCGTATTTGCCCTCGGACCCTTCGATGTTGCCGGCGGCGACAAGACTGTTGGAATCGCCGACCGCACCGATCAGCTGCTCGAGCTGCAGCCCGTAGGAAGATAGTTTCATCGGATCGATGACGACTTCGACGAGATCGTCGCGCGCACCTTGCAGCGCGCCTTCCAGCACGCCCGGCACTTCCTCGATGCGGTCGCGCAACTCGCGCGCCGCCGCCGTGAGCATGCGCTCGGGCACCTCGCCCGACAGCGTCACGACAAGGACGGGGAACTCGGAGACGTTGACTTCGGAGACCACAGGCTCCTCGGCTGCCTGCGGCAGGTCGGCCTTGCCGTCCTGGACCTTGCTGCGTGTGTCCTGCAGCGCCGTCGCCAGATCCGTCTGCGGGTGGAATTCGACCAGCACATAGCCGCCGCCCTGGAAGGCGGCCGAGCGCATCTCCTTGAGGCCCTTGAGACTCTTCAGCTTGGCTTCCATCGGCCGCAGCAGCAGGCGCTCCGAATCCTCAGGCGATATCCCCCGATAGATCAGGCTGACATACATCATCGGAATCGGAACGTCGGGTTCCGCTTCCTTCGGCGTCGACTGATAGGCGACCCAGCCAGCAAGCAGAAGGAAGACCAGCACCGAAATGGTCAGGCGGGCATTGTTGATTGCAAGCTTGACGATATCCATGATTACTGCGTCCCGGCCGCCGCTTCGCCCAAGAGCTTCTGGATGGTGGCCTGGTCGGCCTCGACCGGCTTGACCACTTCGCCTTCCGTCACCAGTTCCTGGCCGGCGACGATGACACGTGCATCGGCCGGGATGCCGCCAAGCACCAGGCCGTTTGGCGTGTCGTCGACCAGGTCGATCGGGAAGAACACGACCTTGTCGTCCTTGTCGACGGCGCGAATACCGAGATCGCCCTTGTCGCCGAGCGTCACCACCGAGCGCGGCAGCATGACGGCGTCGGTCGGCTGCGCGCTCAGCCCGATCTCGGCCGTCATCCCGGCGGGAATGGTGCCCTCAGGATTAGGGATTGCGATCTCGACCCGGAAGGTGCGGGTGGCGGACGACGCGTCGCGGCTGATGTAGCGCACAGTGCCCTCGACGATCTGGCCGCTGACCAGCCGTACATTCGCCTTGTCGCCGATCTTCAGATAGCCGAGATCACGCTCGCTGACCTCGCCGCGGGCGATCACAGGGTCTAGGCTCAGAATGGTTGCCACCTCGCCGCCCTGCATCACCGAACTGCCAAGCTCCACCGGCACCCGGTCGATGACGCCGTCGAACGGAGCCCTCACCTCATTGCGATCAAGCTGGGCTTGCATGGCTTCCAGCATCGACTGCGCTAAGGTTAGGGTGGAGCGAGCGTTGTCGAGCTGCAGCTTGGGCAGATTGCCGGTTTTCGCCAGCCGCGAGGCCGCATCAAGTTCGGCCTGACGCTGCGCGACAAGCTGCTTGGCATTGCTGAGCGCCGAAAGCTTTTCCTCGGTGGCAAGCATCAGCACGAGGTCGCCCGTCTTGACGTGCTGTCCTTGCTTGACCGGCAGCTTGTCGATGATGCCGTCGACCCGGGTCGCCAGCACCGCGCGCTTGTCGGCTTCGGTCAGTCCGGAAATGCGGATGGCGCGCGCATAGGTACGCCTAGGCGGGGTTATGATCGCGACGGTGCGCAACGGCGCCTTGGGCTGCTCTGCCTCACTGGGCTTGGCCTTGCCAGCGTCAGCCGCCTTTGGCTGCTCGACCTCCCCCGCCTTGGGTTCGTTGTCGGCGGCCGCGCTGCCGACGGACGAGAACTCGCCCGTCACCATCCATGCAGCGAACCCGACAAGCACAACAATGGCTGCAAGCTTGTGAAACCTGTATTTCGGCATCGTCGTTTTTCCATTGCGCGGGGTTCGGCCAGGCCGCGTCTTCTAACTCGGCGCGTCGCCGATATGGGTGCGCGCAAGGCCGTGTTCAACTTGCCGTGATCGGCGAACGAGCTTCTACATCAAAGTTGCACCGCAATATAGTCAGAAAAGTTGATGGGTAATACTTCGCTGGGCAGGACGCGCCCGCCGCCATGAGGCGAGCCGGACCAGCGCAGCCGTTCGTCTGCGACATGGCGGTCGGCGCAGCGCGGATGCGAAAGTAACCGCTAGACCGCGTCCCTCGGACAAACCCTTGGCTGCATCGACCGTCATCGGTGCCGTTGCCTGGCTTTCCTGTGCGGCGGCGAAAGGCGCCATCGAAACAGCATGGCAGCAGCTGTCAGCATGATGGGAATATTTCATGCAAACGTCACCTCCTTCGACAAGGGCAGTGTCCGGATGCGCCTGCCTGTCAGTGCGAAGATGGCGTTGGCGAGTGCCGGTGCCGCCGGCGGCGTGCCGACTTCGCCGACGCCGCCCATTTTGTGAAAATTCTCCAGGATAGCGACTTCGAACGCCGGGCACTGGAAGATGCGCATGGCATCGTAATCGTGAAAATTCGACTGTTCGACCATGCCGCCGGCGAAAGTAATCTCCTGACCCATCGCCGCCGACAGGCCATAGATGGCGGCGGAGATGAGTTGCGCCTCGATGATATCAGGATCGAGTGCGGTGCCGACATCGGCGGCGATCCATACTTTCTCAATGCGAATTCCGGACGGCGTGTCGGCGACCTGGACGATCTCGCCGACCCAACTGCCGAAGGAGAGCGTGAACGCGATGCCCTTGGCCTTGCCGGCGGGCAGCGCCTCGCCCCATTTCGCCATATCGGCGACCTTCTCGACCACCTTCACCGCTGCCGGATAGGCAGCCATCAGCTTCTTGCGCAATTCGACCGGATCGGTTTTCCCAGCGACGGCGATCTCGTCCAGAAATCCTTCATGGAAGAAACCGTTGATCGAACTGCCGACCGATCGCCAGGAGCCGACGGGGATCGAGACGGGTGCGGCGACGCCGGCCACCCGGTAATTCGGGATCGTATAGGGCTGGTTATGGGCTCCGTCGACGATGGACTTGTCGGGCCCGAGCGGCGATATCGAAGGAAACAGCCGGCGCAAGGTGCTGGCTATCATCGATGGCGAGGCGATCGTCATGTCGATGGCAACCGGGATGCCGTCGTTGCCAAGCCGCGCCTGGAATTTGCCGACGGAAGCCGGCCGGTAGGCGTCGTGGCGCATGTCTTCCTCGCGCGTCCAGATCACCTTGACCGGCCGGCCTGCCGTTTCTTTCGCCATCAGCGCGGCACAGAGCGCATAATCCACCTCGACACGTCGGCCGAAGCCGCCGCCCATGAAGGTGGTGTGGACGCTGACTTTGTCCTGCTCGATGCCGACAGCATTGGCGCAAAGCTGCCGCACCAAGGTCGGCGCCTGGTTGCCGCACCAGATGTCGAGGACGCCGTCCTTCAACCGCGCCGTGGCGTTCATCGGCTCCATCGTCGCATGTGCCAGATAAGGCACCGCGTAGTCGGCCTCGACGATCTTTTCGCGCGGCGCGTCGGCGAAGGCGGTATCGACATCGCCATCGTCGCGCATCACCGACCCTTTGGCGCCGAGCGCCTGCTTCAGCACCTCTGAAATGCCGGCGCTATCCAGCGGATATTCGGGATCGGCCCATTCGGTGTCGATCGCCTCCGCCGCCTTGAACGCCGCCCAGGTGTTTTCGGCTATGATGCCGAAGCCGTGGCCGTAATTCGTGTCGATCGGCACGATCTTGATCACGCCAGGCATTTTCTCGGCGTTGGAGAAATCCGCCTTGACCGGCTTGGCCCAGAAGCGCGGGCTCATCTTGACCGTGCCGTACAGCATGTCCGGCAGCGTCACGTCGATGCCGAAGATCGGCGCCCCGGTGACCTTGGCCAGCATGTCGATGCGTTTTTGCGGTTTGCCGAGCAGTTTCCAGTCGGCTTTGTCTTTGAGCCTGATTTCCGCGGGCGGCGCCATCGTCGCAGCGGTCGCGGCGACCGCGCCATAGGTCAGCGACTTGCCCGACGCCTTGTGCAGGATCGAGCCATTGGCCGTTTCCAGATCGGCAGCAGCTATACCGAGCTTTTGCGCGGCCGCTGCAATCAGCATCTCCCGCGCGGCGGCGCCTGCCTGCCGCATCTTGTCGAAACCGTCGCGCGTCGAGGCCGAGCCTCCGGTGCCTTGGAGAGCGAGGAATTTTCCGACGACGCCCATGCCGGCGCGCACTACTTCCGCCGTCATGCTTTCGTCGAAGAAGGCGAACGGACCGCCCTCTTCCAGGATCGCTGAGTTGTAATAGGCGTAGGAGGCCGGGCCGTGCTCGACCTTGACCTGGCCGAGGTCGACATCGAGTTCTTCGGCAACCATGGCGGCAAGCGTCGTCGAGATGCCTTGGCCCATCTCGGCACGCGGCGCGATGATGGTGATGGTGTTGTCGGCGCCGATCTTCACATAGGGGTTGAAGGTCGCTTCGTCAGCGGCGAGATCGCCTTCCAGCGGATTCGGATAGGGTTTGCGGTAGTAATAGTAGCCGACGGCGACACCGCCCGCGATGGCAGCCGCGCCGATGAGAAACGTGCGGCGGGCGATCTTTCCGACACTGGCCATGGTCAAATCCCCGCCGTCTTGAGGACGACCGCTCGTTTGATCGCCGCATGGATCTTCGGGTAGGTGCCGCAGCGGCAGAGATTGCCGCCCATAGCATCGTCGATGTCGGCATCGGTCGGGTCGGCAACCTGGTCGAGCAGCGCCACCGCGCTCATGATCTGGCCGGCCTGGCAGTAGCCGCATTGGGCGACCTGCTCTTCCAGCCAAGCCTGCTGTACCGGATGCAGTCTGCCTTCGGTGCCGATCCCTTCGATCGTGGTGACCGCGCCGGTGACCTCACCGACCGGCAATGAACAGGAGCGCACCGGCTGGCCGTCGACATGCACGGTGCAGGCGCCGCAGGCGGCGATGCCGCAGCCGAACTTCGGCCCGGTCTTGCCCATGAGATCGCGCAGCGCCCACAGCAGCGGCATTTCGGGATCGGCATTGACGTCGAATGCCTGCCCGTCGACGGTGAGGCGCATGGGGATACCCTTTGTTGTCGTCCACAGCCCGAGGCAAAAGGCCGGTCGGCCATTTCGTCCTCATACATCTTGACAAATTACGTCATTTTGTCAACAGAGCTTTTACAGGATAAAGTTGCGCCATGATCGAGATCGAGGACATCGCCACCGACCCCAAGCGCGCCCGCATTCTGGACAGCGCGATGAAGGTGTTTCTGGCCTATGGTTTCGCCCGCACCACCATGGACGACATTGCGCGTACCGCCGACATGTCGCGGCCGGCGCTTTATCTCCAGTTCAAGAACAAGACCGGTATTTATCGCGCCATCGCGTTGATGCTGCTTTCCCGCTCGCTCGAGCAGGCGAAAACGGCACTCGCCGGCGAAGAACCATTTGCCGAGCGCACGATGCGGGCCATCGACGAAGCGCTGATCTCGATGACGCGCACCGTCCACGCCTCGCCACATGGCGCCGAGCTCCTTGACATGAAGTCGAGCCTCGCCGACCTGATCGGCTGCTGGCGCAGCCGGTTTGCCGAGCATGTCGCCGCAGCGATCCAGAGCGAGGCCGGACGCAATGGCGTCGATCTCACCGCCAAGGGCTTGTCGGCAAAATTTCTGGCCGACATGCTGCTCGACGGGCTGGAAGGCATGAAGATGCGCATCAGCGATCCGGACGAGCAGAGTCGGGCTGCGGCCGCGCTGATCAAGGTGATCGATCTAGCCTTGCAAAAAAGCTGACAAACAAAACGCCTCAGGCTCGGCGACGCGCTGCCTCGGGCTTCTTGCGTGCCGCGAGGAACTCCTTGACCCGCCGGCCCGGTGCCGGACCACGCACCGGCTTGAAGCCGTCGTCGAGTTCGCCTGAGAGATCAAGCGTCGGCCGCTTGCCGACGGCGTCGTAATTCTCCTCCAGCCAGT
Source organism: Mesorhizobium onobrychidis (assembly GCF_024707545.1). Classification (NCBI taxonomy): domain Bacteria; kingdom Pseudomonadati; phylum Pseudomonadota; class Alphaproteobacteria; order Hyphomicrobiales; family Phyllobacteriaceae; genus Mesorhizobium; species Mesorhizobium onobrychidis. Next base: position 1,301,895 of record NZ_CP062229.1, on the reverse strand, counting down.
CGCTGGCGGCGGTGCGGCCAAGGTCGCGCAGATAGGTCAGGAACGCCCATTCGGCATTGACCTTGGACGATGCCGACAGGTCCTTGAATGCCTCGTCGGCATCGATGCGGTGCATTCGGATGTCGCGGTATTCTCCATGCGGCAGCCGGCCGGCTGCAATCAGCTCCTTGATGAAGGCGATCGAGCGGAATTCGCGCAAGAGTCCGGCGTTGAAGGTGATCTCGTCGATGCGGTTCTGGATTTCGTTGGCGCTCTTCGGCGTCCCTTCGCGGACCACCGGATTGATCTGCACCAACAGCACGTCCTCGGTGGCAGCCGTCTTGAAAAACGGGAACAGCGCCGGATTGCCGCCATAGCCGCCATCCCAGTAGGGCACGCCCTTAATCTCGACGGCGCGGAACAGCTGCGGCAGGCAAGCCGACGCCATCACCGTGTCGATGTCGATCTCGCCATCGGAAAAGACGCGCAATTGCCCGGTCTCGACATTGGTCGCGGAGATGAACAGTTCCATCGCCTTGCAGGCGCGCACATTGCCGAAATCGATCTCCTGTTCGATCACCTCACGCAGCGGGTTGAGGCCGAGCGGGTTGGCGACATAGGGCGAAAACACCCGCGACATGGTGTCGAAAAAGAGATAGCCCGGCGTATTCTCGATCGACCAGTTGCCCCAGGCCACGTCCCACGGCATGCGCTGCACCGGGCTGAACCGGCCCTTCAGCGCCACCGCGCGCCAGAAATCGTCGAGCTTCCGCCGCGCACCTTCGACGCCGCCGCGGACGAAGCCGTCGGCCAGCGCCACTGCGTTCATGGCGCCGGCGCTGGTGCCCGAAACCGCCGCGATGTCGAGCCGCCCATCCTCCAGCAGCTGGTCGAGCACGCCCCAAGAAAAGGCGCCGTGTGAGCCGCCGCCCTGCAGCGCGACATTGATCTTCTTTGGCTCCTCCGCCTTGCCGTTTGTCGTCATGGCGTTGTCCTTGATTTGTCGGCCAGCTTTGCTTCGCGCGCCGAAATTCACTGGGCGGTCCAGCCGCCGTCGACCGAAATATGCGTGCCGTTGATCTGCGCTGCCGCATCCGAACACAGGAACACCGCGGCAGCGGCAACCTGCTCGACCGTGACGAACTCCTTGGTCGGCTGCTTTTCGAGCATGATCTCGCGGACCACAGTGTCGCGGTCCATCATGTTGGCCTTCATCTGGTCGGGGATCTGCGCCTCGACCAGCGGCGTCAGCACATAGCCGGGGCAGATGGCGTTGCAGGTGATCTTGTCGCGCGCCAGTTCCAAAGCGACCGTCTTGGTCAGCCCCATGATGCCGTGCTTGGCCGAGACATAGGCCGACTTGAACGGCGAGGCGACCAGCCCGTGGGCCGAGGCGATGTTGACGATCCTGCCGCCGCCGGCTTGTTTCATCCGCGGGATCGCGGCAGCGATGGTGTGGAAGGCCGACGATAGATTGATGGCAATGATCGCGTCCCATTTCTCGATGGGAAATTCTTCCACCGGCGCGACATGCTGGATGCCGGCATTGTTGACCAGGATGTCGACCGAGCCGAACGTCTCGGCTGCTTTCTCGATCAAAGCCCGGCATTCGGCCGGCTTCGACATGTCTGCCTTGATATAGACGGTCTTCACGCCGTGATGTTTGGCGATCGCATCGGTGATGGCACGGTCGTCGGCAGTATCGGAAAAGGAATTGACGACGACGTTGCAGCCGTCCGCCGCGAGCGCATGGGCGATGGCCAGGCCGATGCCCGAGGTGGAACCGGTGACGATGGCGGTTTTTCTGCTGGGCAAGGCGAAATCCTTCAGTACGGTGCTAACGGAAGCATATTGCAGTGCAGCATATATGTCTCGTGCGGCGCAAGAACAGCGGCACGGATCGGCGATGAGATGAAATTTTCGTCATGAATGAGGACACCCTCACTCGAAGTTGTGCCCTGACAGACAGTGTGAAAACAGTTTGTCAGCGATCCCGGGTAGCCACTTCGGGGTGCTCCTGAGATTGCGCTTTGGATGAAATCCGGCTCATGAAAAGATGGAGAGCTCTGCGCGCGGCGAGCGATGGCGGCTCGGACGGATGCCACTCCGGAAAATGACCATCGATCGCCATGCGCGCCAACCCGTAGACAAATGCGCGCGCGGCAAGCACCAGATGGTCAAAGTCGGTGTCCGGAGCAAGCCGGCCTTGTTGTTGCGCTTGGGTCAGCAGGTCGATCATCTTCCGGCGAACGGCTTCATTCTGATCACGAAGACTATCCGATGCGTCGAAATCGATCAGCGTTCGAGAACTGATGATCTGGAAATGCGTCGGGTTGCTGATCGCCCATTCCAGATAGCCTTGTCCGATTGCTTCGAAAGCCACAATGGGATCTGCGCTGTCGACTTTTGACTGTGCATCGGCAACGGCCTCAGTCAGCCGGTTCATGGCCTGTTCGGCGACCGCGGTCAGCAGTGCTGTTTTCGACCGAAAATGCCGGAATGGCGCGCCGGGCGAAACGCCGGCACGTTTTGCGGCCTCACGCACAGACACATGCTCTGCTCCGCGCTCCTCGATGATCTCGACGGTTGCGGCGATCAAGGCTTCAACCAGATTGCCGTGATGATAGCGCTTGGGGGTGGTGGCTTCGCCGGAATCCGTGGGGTTGGTCATGCGTGCCCAATAGCACGAGGCCGAAATGTAATCATTGATTATTTTTCTTGCGCTCGCGCGATTCATATGTAATCAGTGATTACACGTCAACGGAGGTTACCATGCTTCGCATCATCGCAACGACTGCCCTCGCTTTCTCCTTATCGTCGCTCGGATCTGCCCAGGCCGAAGATCGGCCAGCCCTGGAAATCGTCTGGCCGGTGGCCGGTTCGATCATCCAACTCGGTAACGATCCCGAGAAGGCGATAGGCGTCGTCGTCAGGAGCAACTTCACGCTGCTGCCAGCGGGTGAATGCAACGGCGTCAGCCAATGCGGCCACGTGCATATGAAGATCGACCCCGCCGGAGATACCTGCAACATCCCCGGCAAGCCGTACAACAGCATGAACAGCGACTTTGGCGGCGACCTTATCAAGGCTCGTTTCGGCCATTGCCCGGAAGCCGCCGGCAAGCACGTGATCGGCGTCCTCCTTGCCGATGATCATCACAAGCCCATTCTTGTGGACGGCAAACCCGTTACCGCGCTGGTGACGGTGACGACGAAATAGCGTGGCCGGGGGCCCTCAGCCTCATTCGAGGCGGAGATGTTCTGACACGGTCTGCTGGTGGGAGATTTCGGCCGGGTTTGGTCCGGCCGGCGATCACGACATGGTGTCGAGCTTGCGCTGCATGGCGGCGATCTGTTCCTTCAACTCCTGAAGGTCGTCAGGTTTTTCCGACGTTTCTTTCCTGGCCGGCTCCGCCGGCGCTGCGGAAGAGCCATTCGAGGCTGCGGGTGGGAAGGGCGTGAACAGGCGCATGGCGTTCTGGAACATCTCCATATTGCGGCGCGTCTGCTCTTCCAGCGCCTTGATCGGCGTGGCGATCTTCATCATGTCCAGCGGCGACTTGCCCAACGCACCCTTCATCTGCTCGCGGAAGCGTTCCTGTTCCTTTGAGAAGGCGATCATCGATTGTTCGAGGAAGCTCGGCACGATCATCTGCATCTGGTCGCCGTAGAAGGCGATCAACTGGCGCAGGAACGGAATTGGCAGCATGTTCTGCCCATCCTTGTTCTCCAGTTCAAAGATGATCTGGGTCAGCACAGGATGGGTGATGTCGTCGCCGGTCTTGGCGTCCTGGACGGTGAACTCCTCGCCCTTCTTGACCATTTCGGCAAGGTCCTCGAGCGTCACATAAGTGCTGGTGCCGGTGTTGTAGAGGCGGCGATTGGCATATTTCTTGATGATAATCGGTTCGTCTTTCGCGGCCATCAGCATCCTCCCAGGACACCGGCGCACTTGAGTAAGCTGCCGGTAACGATTGCGCCTTTCAAGGATATGCGCAAAAGCGTCACAATTCCAAGCGGTTTGTGCAGTGCGGGATAAATTAATGCTGCACGGCGGGGCCAAAATATGCTGCGCAGCAATGCGCCAGACTGTTTCCACGACCGCGAGCGACCTGCTTGCGACGCATGCCGTCATGCCATTTCCGGTTTGACTTGGATCGTTTAAAGGGCAAGAAAAGCCCTGACGATACGAAAAACTCGATACCTCGAAGTCTGGAGAAGAACATGTCCGCTGCCATCATTGTCGCCAGTGCGGCGCGCACGCCCGTCGGGTCCTTCAACGGCGCCTTTGCCGCCACCCCGGCGCATGAGCTTGGTGCCGTGGTCATCAAGGAGCTGTTGTCTCGCGCCGGTGTCGAGCCGACGGAGGTCGACGAGGTCATCCTCGGCCAGGTGCTGACCGCGGCTCAGGGCCAGAACCCCGCCCGCCAGGCATCTATCAATGCCGGCCTGCCAAAGGAAACCACCGCCTGGGGCCTCAATCAGGTTTGCGGCTCAGGTCTGCGCGCTATTGCTCTCGGTATGCAGCAGATCGCCACCGGCGACGCCAAGGTGATCGTCGCCGGCGGGCAGGAATCGATGTCGCTGGCCCCGCACGCTCAACACCTGCGTGCCGGCGTCAAGATGGGCGACTACAAGATGATCGACACAATGATCAAGGACGGGCTTTGGGATGCCTTCAATGGCTATCACATGGGCAACACCGCCGAAAACGTCGCTCGCCAGTTCCAGATTACCCGCGAGGACCAGGACCGGCTCGCATTGGTCTCCCAGAACAAGGCAGAGGCCGCGCAGAAGGCCGGCAAATTCAGGGATGAGATCGTAGCTTTCACCGTCAAGGGCAAGAAGGGCGACACCATTGTCGACCAGGACGAATACATCCGCCACGGCGCCACGATCGACGCCATGACCAAGCTAAGACCGGCCTTCGACAAGGACGGCACGGTGACCGCCGCCAATGCCTCCGGCATCAATGACGGCGCCGCCGCCGTGCTGCTGATGACCGAGGCGGAAGCCGCAAAGCGCGGCATCACGCCGCTGGCGCGCATCGTGTCCTGGGCGACCGCTGGCGTCGATCCGCAGATCATGGGCACCGGGCCTATTCCCGCCTCGCGCAAGGCGCTGGCCAAGGCCGGCTGGTCGGTCGGCGATCTCGACCTAGTCGAGGCCAACGAGGCCTTCGCCGCCCAGGCCTGCGCCGTCAACAAGGACATGGGCTGGGATCCGTCCATCGTCAACGTCAACGGCGGCGCCATCGCCATCGGCCATCCGATCGGCGCCTCCGGTGCCCGCATCTTCAACACGCTGGTTTACGAGATGCGCCGCCGCGGCGCCAAGAAGGGCTTGGCCACGCTGTGCATCGGCGGCGGCATGGGCGTCGCCATGTGCGTGGAAGCGCTGTGAGGACATATGCGGAGCGTCTCGAAGACAGGGTGAGCAAGCCGTGAAATAGTCGGTGGCGACTGGCTCAATCGCCGCTAGAGCGTTCCCCGTTGATCGCGCGGCGCTCATGAAAAAAGGGAGGACACCATGACAAAGGTAGCACTCGTCACCGGCGGGTCGCGCGGTATTGGCGCCGCGATTTCGATCGGCCTGAAAAACGCCGGCTATCATGTTGCCGCGAACTACGCCGGCAATGACGAAGCGGCGCAGAAATTCAAGGCAGAGACCGGCATCCCGGTCTACAAATGGTCGGTCGCCGACTACGATGCCTGCGCCGCCGGCATCAAGCAGATCGAGGCCGATCTCGGCCCGGTTTCCGTTCTGGTCAACAATGCCGGCATCACCCGCGACGCCATGTTCCACAAAATGACGCGCGAGCAATGGAAAGAGGTCGTCGACACCAATCTTTCCGGCGTCTTCAACATGACGCACCCACTGTGGGGCGGCATGCGCGACCGCAAGTTCGGTCGCGTCATCACCATCTCCTCGATCAACGGCCAGAAGGGTCAGACCGGCCAGGTCAATTATTCGGCGTCGAAGGCCGGCGACATCGGCTTCACCAAGGCGCTCGCCCAGGAAGGAGCGCGGGCCGGCATCACCGTCAATGTCATCTGCCCCGGCTATATCGCTACCGAGATGGTCAGGGCGATGGACGAGAAGGTGCTCAACGAGCGCGTCATCCCGCAGATCCCGGTCGGCCGCCTCGGCGAGCCGGAAGAGATCGCACGCTGCGTCGTCTTCCTCGCTTCCGACGATGCCGGTTTCATCACTGGCTCGACCATCTCCGCCAATGGCGGCCAGTACATCACCTGAGGCGTCGGCTCTCGCCGGTAACTGATGTACCGGCCCAACGCCCACCCGGCCGAGACCGAGGGCTGGGAGCCGTACAATCGCGGCTGTCAGGCAACAAGCTTCAGCCCTGGTTCGGCTGCAGGCTTGGTCTGGGCGATCGGCTCGCGCGAAGGTGCCGGCAGGCGGGCAAGCGGCGCCCGGCTGAGGCCTGATAGTTTCAAGGCGATACGACGCTTCAGGAATGGATTGAGGTTCAGCACCGAAAGCACGAGATTGCGGACGAACCGCTTCACCGAACTGCGGGTAAGCGCCATGTCGGTCATCGTGCTCGCCAGTTCAAGCACCTCTTGGGCCGCCGGGCGTCGCAGCGTTTCGTAGAGGTCGAGTTCGGCTTCCGGGCGCACGCCGTTCACCACGTCGCCAAGCAACTGGCCAAGCACAACCGCGTCGATGATGCCGGTGTTCATCCCTTGCCCTCCCGCCGGGCTGTGCACGTGCGCGGCATCACCCATGAGGAACAATCGGTCCTTGCGGTACGAGCGGACCAGGCGGTGATGCACACGAAAACGCGAGCTCCACGACAGGTCGAGCACCCGGGTTCTTTTCTTGGTCGGTCCGCGGCTGTCGAGCAGCGCCTGGATGTCGGCAATCTCGGGCTTTTCCGGTGCGTCATCCATTGTCGCGACGACCCGGTACGATCCGTCCGGAAGCGGCGCCACCACCACCAGCCCGGCCGGTGCAAAGAACAGCGACACTTCCGTCGGCCCAACCGGCCAGTCGAGACGAACATCGGCGAGTACGAACGAAGCGTCATAGGCCGCGCCGTCGAACTCGATGCCGGTCGACCTGCGCACCAGGCTTTGCATGCCGTCGGCACCAACGACATAGCGTGCCGATATCAGTTTCTCGCGGCCGTTCTCGACCACCGTCACGCGCGCGCCGTCAGCATCCTGAACGACCGCCTTGGCCTCGATCATGCGGTGAATCACACCGCCCAGGGCTGCGATCCGTTCGGCGAACACCTGCTCGGTCAGGTTCTGAGGCAGCATCATCAAATAGGGATGCCTTGACGGAAGCTTGCCGAAATCAAGCATGAGCAGCGCCCGATTGCGGTCGCGGATGGCGAAATTCTGCAGCTTCAGGGCAAGTTCGCTCAGCCGCTGCGTGACGCCGAGAGGCTCCAGCGTTTCCAGCGTCTGCGCGTGGATGACGCCAGCCCGCGAGGTCTGAAGGCCCTGCGCCAGCCTGTCGATCAGAACATGATCGACACCGGCCTGGTGCAGCACGATGGACAGCGCCATGCCGGTCGGGCCGGCGCCGATGATCAGGACTTCCGTTGTATCGGGCAACATTTTTTCTCTCCATTTGTCAACGATTGTTGACTTTCTAATTGAACCTATTGCATTTGTCAACGGGCGTTGGCATATGAATTTTCATGACCGAGAATCAGCCGAAGAAACCCAGCAAATCGGACCGCACGCGCGCCCAAATCCTCGAGGCCGCGAGGCTCCTGTTCGCCGAGCACGGCTATGACGGCGCCTCCATCCGCGACGTCGCGGCGCGTGCCTCGATCGATCCCGCCATGGTGATCCGCTATTTCCGCAGCAAGGACGACCTGTTCGCCAGCGCGGCGGTCGTCGACCTGCAATTGCCGGCACTGCGGGCGATCGACCGAAACACCATCGGTGAAACGCTGATCAGGCGTTTTCTCGAAATCTGGGAAGGCCCGGCCAGCGGTCCTGGCATGGCAATTCTGCTGCGTTCGGCGACGTCGAACGAATTCGCCGCCGAAAAGCTGCGTGACGTATTTGGCAACCAGGTCAGGCCGGTCGTTGCGGCGGTCGCTGATCCCGCCGACGCGGGTCGACGGGCCGGGCTCGTTTCGAGCCAGTTGCTGGGTTTGGCGATGTGCCGATACCTGCTGCGGCTTCCGCCCGTCGTCGCCCTGTCCCACGATGAAATCATTCAGAACGTCGGCCCTACTTTGCAGCGCTATGCCGTGGGAGAGGACGTTTCTTGAACCTGCCGTTCAGCATTGTTGGCCGGGTCTGGTCCTCTTGCGCGACTGCGCCGACCGACGGACGTGACACCGATTCGTGCCGAAGCGGCACGCAAAGGTTAACGGCGACCGCACGGCCTGTGCAAAAACCCTGTTACCCGCCTGTGGATTCTCGGTGGAAAACCTGTTCACAACACAACATATTGGGGTGAACAAAACGGGAAATATTCGCCAGCGCTGATTCGTCGCCTTTTCGTTCCGGCTTTGACCGGAAGGTTAACGACAAAGGTCGAAAACGTCCCTCAAACCGTTAAGGCGCGTTAGGAAAGATCAATAGTTTCATAATGTTGGGTGACGCCTGCCGGCATGCGCCGATCGTTCATCGGCAAATGTTAACGACGACGTCCGCCCTGCATGAATCGGGCCAGTTCGGCGATTCAGCATGTGGTGAGACTTGCCGGCAAAAAACCCAGATGTAGCCGTGAACAAAACCTGAATCAGCAAGAGTCAGCGATTCGTAGCTGATTCGTTCCAGACTCGTTCCAACTGTTAAATCAGGACCGGTTGACAACACCGGACGAGAGCCTTCGTGCTGCCGTCGGAACATTCCGCTTTCGCTTCGCGCCCGAAATCCCTATGTGTCGCTTGTCACACGCGCCGCCACGGGGCGCGCTCCCGACAACGCGAGGCAGAGAGCCTTATTTCCAGGTCGATGAACATCCAGCCGAAACACACTGAACCGCTGATCCTGTCGGGCCGCGACGTGACCGCCGTGCTCGGGCCGACCAACACCGGTAAGACCCATCTCGCCATCGAGCGCATGGTGGCGCATGAAAGCGGCATTATCGGCCTGCCGCTCAGGCTGCTCGCCCGCGAGGTTTATTCACGCGTCTGCGAGAAGGTCGGCGCTCACAAGGTGGCGCTCATCACCGGCGAGGAGAAGATCCAGCCCGACGGCGCCAGATATTCGGTCTGCACCGTGGAAGCCATGCCGCGCGAGACCGACGCCGCCTTCGTCGCCATCGACGAGGTCCAGTTAGCCGGCGATCTCGAGCGCGGCCACATCTTCACCGACCGCATCCTGCATCTACGCGGCCGCCAGGAGACACTGCTGCTCGGCGCAGCTACCATGCACGGCATCCTCCAGCGTCTGCTGAAGGGCGTGTCGGTGGTGACGCGGCCACGGCTGTCGCATCTGGCCTATGCCGGCTCGAAGAAGCTTACCCGCCTGCCGCGACGCACGGCGATCGTCGCCTTTTCCGCCGACGAGGTCTATGCGATCGCCGAACTGATCCGCCGCCAGCAGGGCGGTGCGGCCGTCGTGCTCGGCGCGCTATCGCCCCGCACCCGCAACGCGCAGGTGGCGCTTTTCCAGTCGGGTGATGTCGATTATCTGATCGCCACCGATGCGATCGGCATGGGCCTCAACCTCGATCTCGATCATGTCGCCTTCGCCCAGAACCGCAAGTTCGACGGCTACCAGTACCGCAATCTGACAGCGGCCGAGCTCGGCCAGATCGCCGGCCGCGCCGGCCGGCACTTGCGCGACGGAACCTTTGGCGTCACGGGCCAGGTCGATCCACTGGACGAGGAATTGGTCAAGAAGATCGAAGCGCATGATTTCGACCCGGTGAAGGTGCTGCAATGGCGCACCGCGCGTTTCGATTTCGCCAACCTCGACGCGCTGAAGCGCTCGATCGAGACCAACGCGCCGGTTGAAGGCCTGACGCGCGCGCTGCCGGCGGTGGATGCGCAGGCGCTCGAGCATTTGTCCCGCGACGAGGACATCCGGGCGCTTGCCACCGACGCCAGGCGCGTGGCGCTGTTGTGGGAGGCCTGCGCCCTTCCCGATTACAGGAAGATCGCGCCGGCTCAGCATGCCGACCTGATCGCCTCGATTTATACGGACCTTGCCAGGCATGGCCATGTCGACGAGAATTACATGGCCGAGCAGGTGCGCCGTGCCGACACCACCGAGGGCGACATCGACACGCTGTCGCACCGGATCGCCCAGATCCGCACCTGGACTTTCGTTTCCAACCGGCCCGGCTGGCTGGCCGATCAGGCACACTGGCAGGAAAAGACGCGCGAAATCGAAGACAGATTGTCGGATGCGCTGCATGAGCGGTTGACGAAACGCTTCGTAGACCGCAGGACTTCGGTCCTCATGCGGCGCCTTAGAGAAAATACCATGCCTGAAGCCGAAATCAGCCCAACCGGAACCGTCCTCGTCGAAGGCCATCATGTCGGCGAGTTGCAGGGGTTCCGCTTCACCGCCGACCAGAGCGCCGGCGGCGAGGATGCCAAGGCGGTGCGTACAGCAGCCCAGAAGGCGCTTGCAGCCGAATTCGAGGCGCGGGCCGAACGCTTCGGCGCCTCGGCCAACGGTGACATCGCGCTCGGCTCCGACGGCACGCTGCGCTGGATCGGCGCGCCGATCGGCACGCTGGTCGCAGGCGACGAGCCGTTGAAGCCGCGCCTTGTGCTGCTGGCCGACGAGCAGCTCACCGGACCCGCCCGCGACAAGGTCGCGGCGCGCGCCGAGCGCTTCGTCAATTTCCAGATCGAGTCCCTGCTGAAGCCGCTCGTCGACCTCAAAAACGCCGAGCAGATCACCGGCATCGGCCGCGGCATCGCCTTCCAACTCGTCGAGCATTTCGGCCTCATCAACCGCCGCGACATCGCCGAGGAGATGAAGTCGCTCGACCAGGAAGGCCGCGCCGCGCTTCGCCGGCTCGGCGTGCGCTTCGGCGCCTACCACGTCTTCGTGCCCGCGCTGATCAAGCCGGCCCCGGCTGGACTGGTGACGCTGTTGTGGGCGCTGAGGAACGACGGCAAGGACAAGCCCGGCTTTGGCGACGTGGTTCACGCGCTGGCCTCCGGCCGCACCTCAGTGGTCATCGATCCCACCTTCGACAAGGCATTCTACAAACTGGCCGGCTACCGCAATCTCGGCCGTCGCGCGGTACGCGTCGACATCCTTGAACGGCTGGCCGACCTGATCCGGCCCGCAACCAACTGGAAGCCGGGCCTCGGCCAGCGCCCCGACGGCGCCTATGACGGTCAGTCCTTCATGGTGACGCCGCCGATGATGTCGATCCTCGGCGCCACGGCCGACGACATGGAAGAGATTTTGAAAGGCCTCGGCTACCGGGCGGAGCCGAAGCCGGCGGTCGAGGTGAGGGCACGGCTCGAGGCACAGGACAATGCCGCGCGTGAAGCCGCCGCGGCCAAGCAGGCGGCGGAAGAAGCTGCGCGAGCCGAGCAGGCCAAGGCAGCGGACGCCGCGGTTGCGGACGCAGCCGCCGAGGCGCCGGCCGAGAGTTCGGAGCCGGCTGCCGTGGCAGAGGCCGCAGCCGAAGGTCCCGCGGAACCCACCACCGAAGCGGAACCTGTCGCAGAAGCTCAGCTGGAAACTCCGGCTGAGGTCACGGTAGAGGGGCTGCCTGCAGCCGAAGCCGCAGCTCCAGAGGCAGCAACCGAAACCGCCGAGGTTGGGGTCGCACCGGCGGAGCCGGCTTTCGAAGCCTCTGCCGCAACGGAAGCAGTGTCGACCGAACCTGCCGCGGCGACGGAAGCCGCCACCGGCGAGGCTGCTCCAGAGGCCGAGAAAGAGGCCGAAGAACCAAAACCCATCCTGTTGTGGCGGCAGGGCCGCTTCGACCAGCGCCCGCGCCACCGCCACCACGACAGCCGGCCCCGTGACAGGGACAATCGCCCGCGCAACGGGCAAGCCGCCCGCGATGGCCGTGGCGACGCACCGGCAGATGCCACCGGCGGCCAACCGGCCGGCGCTCCAGGCAGCCGGCCCCCCCATCAAGGACGCCGCGACGGCGACGGCGCCGGCAAGCCGCGCTTCGACCGCAGCAAGTTCAAGCCCAAGCCTCAGGGTGAGGCAGGGGAACGGCGCGACGGCAAGCCGCAGGGCGAGCGTCCCGATCGTCGCGAAAGCCGGCCCGACTGGAAGGGCGGCAGGCAGGACGGCAAGGGTGGCGCACCAGGTGGAAAGCCCGCGTTCCAGCCTAAGCCTCGCGAGGAGCGTCCCGTGCGCTTCGACCCGGATTCTCCCTTCGCCAAGCTCGCCGCGTTGCGCGACCAGCTGAAGAAGTAAGTTCGCTCGCTCCGATGGTCGCCGAAGGCCGCCAGCGCATCGACAAATGGCTGTTCTTTTCGCGTGCGGTGAAATCGCGCTCGCTGGCAGCGAAGCTGGTGGTGGCCGGACGCGTCCGCATCAATCGCGACAAAGCAGCGCAGGCCTCCGATCTGGTCCGGGCCGGCGATGTCCTGACCATCACTCTCGAGCGGCGCATCTTCGTCTGGAAGGTGCTCGGCACGGGAAGCCGGCGCGGCCCTGCCGAAGAAGCGCGCATGCTCTACGAGGATATGTCGCCGCCGCCCGCGCCGAAGGGCGAGGCCGTTGCCGATGCGATTCCCGCGCTGCGCGATGCCGGCAGCGGCCGCCCGACCAAGAAGGAACGCCGGGAGACCGACCGGTTGTTCGGCGACGACTGACGCATAACCGGGTCTCGCCGCATCGCCCCTCTGGAATTCCATTCCGGAAACACCGGTATCGCGCGCAATGGCTGCCCTTGCAAGCGGCGGGCAAAGACGTTACCTCACCAAAAAAGCCTAACAAAAACGGGACGTCCCGGAGCCGACCGATGACCTATGTCGTGACCGACAATTGCATAAAATGCAAATACATGGACTGCATCGAGGTCTGTCCGGTCGACTGTTTCTACGAAGGCGAGAACATGCTCGTCATCCATCCCGACGAATGCATCGACTGCGGCGTCTGCGAACCGGAATGCCCGGCCGACGCGATCAAGCCCGACACCGAGCCGGGTCTCGACAAATGGCTGCAGATCAACACCGAATACGCTGATAAATGGCCCAACATCACCGCCAAGAAGGAGCCTCCGGCCGACGCCAAATCCTTCGATGGCGAGGCCGGCAAGTTTGAGAAATATTTCTCCCACGAGCCCGGCGAGGGCGACTGACAAGACCGCTGATTCAGCCAGCATAACGCCGCGTAAAAGGCATGGTACATTAACTGCCTTGACAGGCAGCGATAGCGCATGGCCTTCGCGCGTGCAGCAAAACCTTGATTCTTCCGACTTTTTGTGCTACATCAATCAAACATGCCGGTGACACAACGTCGATTTATGGCGCAAACGCCCCAAATCACTGAAAGGTGAATTTCTCAATCCGGACCAGAGTGATCTGGGGCAGGCGGTCGCAATTATGCGGTTTGCCAGCCTCGGCTTTTCCGGTGGGTTCGTAGTTGTGCGGCTAACGATCGGTTACCCGATCGCGCGAGTTCGGCCGGCAGAATGCCGGTACCACACCAAGGAGTTCATGGCGTAATGGCAACAATCACCCCGCAGAAGAAGTCCAGCGCAGCGCGTCACGGTTTTAAGACCGGCGAGTACATCGTCTATCCGGCGCATGGCGTCGGCCAGATCGTCTCGATCGATGAGCAGGAAGTTGCGGGCCACAAGCTGGAACTGTTCGTCATCGACTTCCAGAAGGACAAGATGCGTCTGAAAGTGCCGGTTGCCAAGGCGACCTCCATCGGCATGCGCAAGCTGTCGGAAGAGGATTATGTCGATCGCGCGCTGAAGGTCGTGCAGGGCCGCGCCCGCGTCAAGCGCACCATGTGGTCGCGCCGCGCCCAGGAATATGATGCGAAGATCAATTCCGGCGACCTGATCTCGATCTCCGAAGTGGTGCGCGACCTCTACCGCGCCGACAACCAGCCGGAGCAGTCCTATTCCGAGCGCCAGCTTTATGAGGCGGCACTCGACCGCATGGCGCGCGAGATCGCGGCCGTCAACCGCATGTCGGAAACCGAAGCGGTGCGCCTCATCGAGGTGAATCTCAACAAGGGTCCGAAGCGCGGCGCCAAGGCCGACAACGAAGAAGCCGAGCAGGAAGAAGCAGCCTGAGCGCTTCTCGCCTTCGAATTTGGAAAAACCCGGCCTCGCGCCGGGTTTTCTCTTTTTATGCATGTCGTTATCCCAAAACCGCTGCGCAGTTTTGGGCGACATGCATTAACCTTCGCCGCCGCCTTCCTTCTCTGCCTCCTGCTTCAGCGTCGCGATGAACCGCTTGGTCCGCTGGCGCTCCGGATTGCTGAACAGAACAGCGGCGGGGCCTTTCTCGACGATGGCGCCGGCGTCGAGGAACACCACCTCCTGCGCGATCTTGGAGGCGAGGCGCAGATCATGTGTCGCCATCACCATTGTGGTGCCCTCACGGGCGAGCTTACCGAGCACGTCGACCACCTCCTGAGCCAATTCCGGATCGAGCGCCGAGGTCGGCTCGTCGCACAGCAGCACTTTCGGCGATGGCGCCAGCGCCCGGGCAATCGCCACGCGTTGCTGCTGGCCGCCTGACAGCGTCGCCGGCCATGCATCGGCCTTGTGCGCCATCCCAACCTTTTCGAGCAGAGCGTTCGCCCGCTCGCGCGCTCGCTCGACCGGCCATTTCAGCACCGTCACCAGCCCCTCCATGACATTTTCGATTGCCGTGCGGTGCGGAAACAGCTGGAAATTCTGGAACACCATGCCGGTCTGCAGCCGCAGGCGCTGGATGGCCCTGCCGGAAACCTTGCTGCCGGGGTGGAATTCGAGCGCGTCGTCGCCGATGCGCACTGTGCCCGAAGTCGGGATCTCGAGCAGGTTGATGCAGCGCAGAAGCGTGCTTTTCCCGCCGCCCGAGGGACCGACAAGGGCGGTGACGCTGCCTTCCTCGATGGTGACCGTCACGCCCTTCAGCACAAGATTGTCGCCGAAGCGCTTCTCGATGTTAGTAAGACCGATCATGAGCGCGCCTCTAGGAAGCCGCCATAGCGGTTGAGCCGCTTTTCCAAGCGCGTCTGCAACGCCGACAGCACCGAGCTCAGCGCCAGATAGAGAGCCGCCGCCTCGACATAGAGGATCAGCGGCTCATAGGTGGTGGCGACGATGCGCTGCGCCGCCTGGAACATCTCCGGCACGGTGATGGCGGCGGCCAGCGATGTATCCTTGACCAGCGAGATGAAGGTGTTTGACAGCGGCGGCACCGCGACGCGGCCTGCTTGCGGAAGAATCGTGCGCCGCATCGCCTGGCCCCAGGTCATGCCGATCGAATAGGCCGCCTCCCACTGCCCCTTCGGCACAGAGCCTATGACGGCGCGGATGATCTCCGACGTATAGGCGCCGATGTTGAGCGTGAAGCCGATCAACGCAGCTGAAAAAGCGTCGAGCAGGATGCCGACCGAAGGCAGGCCGTAGAAGATCAGGAAGAGCTGTACCAGAAGCGGCGTGCCACGGAAGATCCAGACGTAGAAGCGGACCACGGCGACCAGCGGCTTCGGGCCGAACAGCCGGACGAGCGCTGCAACCAGTCCTACAAAGAGACCGAATGCGAACGACAGCAGCGTTAGCGGCACGGTGAAGATCAGCGCGGCCCATAGCAGCGTGGGCAACGAATCCAGCATCAGTTGCAGCCAGTGCGGCACGAAAACCCTCCTTGCGAGATTGCCGCCCAAAACCGCCCCGGCAGCATCGAGGCGCGATCATACGGTCGTCATATCACGCGAGAAGCGGCGGCCGTCAAAGACAGCTCGCCGCGATACTTGCCGTGCGGGCCGACAAACGGCTCGCTCCGTGAAATGCGCTTACTTCGAAACGTCCTGGCCGAAATAAGTGTCGGCGATCTTCTGGTAGGTGCCGTCGGCCTTGATATCGGCCAGCGCCTGATTGATGGCGGCGACCAGTTCCGGATCGCCCTTGCGCACGAGGACGCCGGAATAGTCGGCGTTTTCTTCCTGCGCGGCGATCTTCACATTGGCGTCGGGCTTGTGCTTCTTGAAATCGAGGAAGGACAGGCTGTCGTTGATGGTGGCGTCGGCGCGGCCGGTAAGAAGCAGCTGGATCGACTGGTCGAAACCATCGGTGCCGACGAGCTCGGCGCCGTTCGCTTCGGCGAGCTTGCCGAAATTCGAGGTCAGCGACTGCGCTGCCTTCTTGCCCTTGAGGTCGGCAAAGCTCTTGATTTCGGTATTGTCGCCCCGCACGATCAGCACCGCCTTGGAAGCGATATAGGAATCGGAGAAATCATACTTGGCCTTGCGCTCCTCGGTGATTCCGACCTGATTTATGACGGCGTCATAACGCTCGGCGTCGAGGCCGGCGATCAGCCCATCCCATTTGCCTTCGAGGAATTCGGCCTTGACGCCGAGGCGCTCGGCGATCGCCTTGGCGATCTCGACATCGAAGCCGACCAACGCGCCCGAGGCATCATGATAGGTGAAGGGGGCATAGGTACCTTCCGTGCCGACCTTGAAGACACCGGCCTGCTTGATCTGATCGAGATTGGCGCCGGCATGGCCTGATGTGACGGCCAGTACCTGCAGTGTTGCGGCGACGATAAGCGATTTGAGCCATTTCATTTTTCTGTGATCCCGTCATTGGCCGGCGTCCGGCGCATTTGTGAGCGCCGGAAACTGACAGATGCAGGCTGGCGAAATAAGGAACCAGATTTCAAAATGAGACGCTTTCGAAATCCGATTCTCAAAACCACATCGAGTCACGTCAACCGACCACGTAACGACCGCCGCAACGAGCTTTCGGCAGTGCAATCCACGCGACATCAGCGGCGGAACCAATCACCCGCGTGGCACGTTCTTGGCTGTTGTAGGGCGCGGCGTCGCCAATTCAACCACGATGCCAGCTCAGGGTTCGAGCGATCGCACCACAACGCCCGGAACAGGGAGCGTGGCATGATGGAAGATACGGCAGGGCGAACCATGGTCCGCGCGGCGATGAAAGCCCCCTATCTCGAGCGCGACGAAGAGCATCTTCTCGCGCTGCGCTGGAAGGAAGACAACGACCAGCAGGCGCTGCACCAAATCGCCATGGCACATATGCGTCTGGTCATTTCAATGGCCTCGAAATTCCGCCACTACGGTCTGCCGCTCGGCGATCTGGTCCAGGAAGGCCATGTCGGCCTGTTGGAGGCGGCGGCCCGTTTCGAACCGGAACGCGAGGTGCGGTTTTCGACCTACGCGACATGGTGGATTCGCGCCTCGATGCAGGACTATATCCTGCGCAACTGGTCGATCGTGCGTGGCGGCACCAGTTCGGCGCAAAAGGCGTTGTTCTTCAATTTGCGGCGCCTGCGCGCCCGCTTGGCGAACGGTGCCGAGCCGATCTCGAATACCTCGCTCTACCGCGAGGTGTCTGTCGCGCTCGGCGTCTCCGAGGCTGACGTGGCGATGATGGACTCCCGCCTTTCGGCACCGGATAGTTCGCTCAACCAGCCGCTCGCCGACGATGCGGGCGCCACCGAGCGAATGGATTTCCTGGTTTCGGACGATCCTTTGCCGGACGAGGTCGTGGGCGACACGATCGATGTCGAACGCCGCTCTGTCTGGCTGAAAACGGCGCTTGGCGCGCTCAATGCCCGCGAGCTCAGGATCATCGAGGAGCGCCGGCTGAGCGACGAGGGCGCGACGCTCGAAGCCCTCGGTGAGGCGCTCGGCATCTCCAAGGAACGCGTCCGCCAGATCGAGGCACGCGCCATGGAAAAGCTCAAGGTGGCGCTGGTGAAGCAAAACCCCGAGTTTCTGGCGACCGCCGCCTGACTCTTATTTGTCGGTGATGATCTTGACCTTGTCGCCGGCCGAAACGGCTGCGCCGGGCGACATCGCATTGAGCACCCTGAACAGGTCGAGCTTGCGGTCGACGCCGACCATCTGCGCGGCCAGCGAACCCATGGTCTGTCCGGGCCGCACCGTGACAACGCGGATATGCAGCGGCTTCAGCGCCGCTTTCTCGGCCGCGCTCAAGATACGGAAGGAGCCGCTGACCGAGCGCGCCACGGCACCCAGCGAGGCGCTGGCGGAAGGGGCAGCCGTCAACAGCCGGTAGACCTGGCCACCGGCGCGGATCACCGCGATGTCGAACTGCCAGCCCTCGGCGCTGGCATGCGCCGTCGCCGCCTCGTTGCCATTGATCGTTTCCTGGCGCACGCTGCTTTCGTCGAGACCGGCCACCCAGCCGCTGCGGATGTAGTCTGTCAGCGAGCGGCTCTTGTCGATCGAAACGCCGTCGAAGCGAACCGCTATGTCGCCTGGCCCGGTTGCCGTCACCGCCGCGGCCGAGTTGTCGATGATGAAGCCGTCGGGCACCGAAAACGACACACCGAGCCCTGGATGCAGGAAGGTTTCGCCACGCACATAGCCCTCCTCCGGCGTGTCGCCGTAGAGCAGGCCGTCTATGCCGGCGAGGAAGGCGTCGCGGTCGCGCGTGCCGACGCCGGGCGCGCCGAACTGACGGGCATGACGCTGCGCCAGGTCGATGCGTTGCGGCGTGTTGGGATGCGTCGCCAGGAAGTCGAGGCTGGCGTCGGTGGCGCCGCTGATCGAGCGGAAATCGGTGTAGGCCGACATCGACTGCAGGAAGCGGCCGGCGGCAAAGGGATCGAAGCCCGCCTCGCCGATCGACTTGATGCCGATGCCATCGGCCTCAAGCTCCTGATTGCGCGAGAACTGGGCAAGCCGCAGCCTGCCGCGGATCAGTGCCGCCTTGGCGGTTGGGCTGTCGCCGAGCACATCGGAGACGACCTTGGTTGCAAACCCTTCCTCAGCCTCGAGCTGCTGGCGCTGCAGGCCGTGGTTTGCAGTGACGTGGCCCATCTCATGCGCGATGACCGCGGCGAGCTCGGCCGAATCGTTGGCCAGTGCCAACAGGCCGCGCGTGATGTAGAGATAGCCGCCCGGCAGCGCGAAAGCATTGACGTTGGGCGAATTGAGAATGGTGATGCGGTAGGTCTGGCTCGGGTTGGCCGACACCACGGTCAGGCTGCCGACGACCTTGGCGACCATGCGCTCGAGCTTGGGATCGGAATATTCGCCGCCATAGGTGGCCAGGATCCGCGGGTGCTGCGCCTTCGCCATTTCGGCGAGCTTGCTGTTGGCGGCGACATTGTCGACCGTGATCGGTTTGCTGGAAGGTTGGAATCCGGATTCCTGGACGTCCGGAGGCGTGAACATCTGGCAGCTTGCCAGCGCCATGGCAAAGCCGGCCAGCGCGAGGAAGCGCGCCAGCGGTTTCCTTCTCACTCTGTCGGTGCCGGTCGGCAGAACAGCTTCCTTTCGGGTCTCAGCACATGGCCCCGAAAATCGGGCATCGATTTTCAGAAAGGATCATGCGCACAATCAACTGCCACAGCGTCCTTCGCGCCCACGAGCACGCATGGCACCGTAGTGGCAAATCACAACCTATGCCGGACCAATATCTGAGGACCTAGCCACACTACTTTGACCATGGCAAGCAAGCACCACATCGCCTGAAGCCGGTTTTGGCCGTAAATTATGTCCGCTTCCGGGCAACATCTCGTGATCCCGCGCCAAACGGACCTGCACCGATATAGCGCCGGAAGGCTTCCGGTCCAGCCTTGGTAAAAAAATCGGCGACAGTCCCGGTTGCGGCAACCGTGCCATTGTCCAGGAACACCATATCCTGGCCGATACGGTGGGCGTCCTCCGGCTGATGCGTAACGAACAGCACCGTCATGCGCCGCTCCGCATGGACGCCGGCTACCAGACCGAGCATGTCGTCGCGCAAGGCCGGTCCGAGTGAGGCGAACGGTTCGTCGAGCAAGAGCACCGGCCGGTCGCGCACCAGGACGCGGGC